>NZ_QKTT01000027.1:0-19242 GCF_003234555.1 Curtobacterium sp. MCBD17_019
CGGGAAGGGTCGGTGCGGCGGACATCGGTGCTCCTGGTGCTCGGTGTGCGGTGGTGCGTCGTGCTGCTGCGTTCCGGCCGGTGCTGCGGCAGAACGTGGCTCCACTGTGCAGGCGCCCGTGGGGAGGGTCCACTCGCGTTCCGTCGTGTTACGGCGGAGTCCCTCGGGCGAGCGCGGGGCGGGCGGTGTCCCTCGGGCGAGCGCGGGTTGGGCGGTGTCCCTCGGGTGAGCGCTCCACGAACGGGGGACTTGGCCGGCCCGCGACGGCGGTGCACGATGATCCAGCCCACCGCCCCGCCCGTCCCTCGGGCCCACACCGGAGAAGACCGATGCCGTTCGTCCCCACCCTCACGGAACCGTTCCGCACCCAGCTCGTCGCTGCCGCTTCCGCGCGCGCCGCTGACCCGACGACCACCACCGCCTTCGTCGACTTCGTGCGACGCGAGTACCACGCGACGCAGGACTTCGAGCGCACCGCCGACGTCGCCGCGATCTGGGCGGCGTTCACGCACGTCCGCCCCGCGCGGTCCGTCCCGTCCGTGGCCACCGCGTCCGCCGCCTGACCGCAGCGGGCCGCCTGACCGCAGCGGGCAGCTGCGGTGCCGCGGGCCGCGGCGTGTTCCGTCCGCGCCCGCCGGGATCGGTCGACAACTCAGGACCGGGCCTCCCGGTCGGGAGGCGCGGCGCGGGTTCCGCACGATCCTCCTGATTCGTCGACCGAGGGGGGCCGGGCCGGGGTCAGCGGGGGCCGGTGCCGTCGCGGCGAGCACCGGCCAGCGCCGGTCCGGGCGGCTGCTCGCGGGCGCGCGCCTGCACACCGGTGCCTGTCGACAACTCAGGACCGGGCCTCCGGGCCGGGAGGCGCGGCGCCGGTTCCGCACGATCCTCCTGATTTGTCGACCAGCGACGGGGGCTTGCCAAGCGCCGCGCGCCCACGGCCCGTGGCCCGCACCACGGGCGGGCCCGCATCCCGGGTAACGAGCATGTGAACGGACCCAGGGAGACGACCCCAGAACGGGGCACGCGACGGGGAGGCCCGGGCCGGCTCGAGCGCGTCCCCCGGCTCCCGGAGAACGCACGTCCTCCGGACGCTGCCGAGGGGGGCAGGACGAGTTCGGAAGCGCCCCGAACGGGGTACAAAGCCGGAGGGGTCGGAGGTCAGGGTCCGTCGATCGCGACCACGATGACGCCCGTGCCACGGAACCGGCCACAGGTCGCCGCGCCGCACAGCGCGCAGTCGGTCCCGCGCCGGTAGTGCTCGTGGGCCTGCCGCTCGTGTCCGCAGACGCACCGCTCGCGGGGGTCGACGTCGCGACGTGCCATCGGGTCCTCCGGGCGTGGTGGAACTGGGCGGGGCGGATGGTTCGACCAGGTCGGCCGTTGTCGATCCTATCCGCCGGACTCGCCCCTCATCGGGGGGCGATCGGGGGACAACTCGGGTGCTCATGGGGGTTCCCGGAGAACGGTCGCTCCCCGTCCGTGAGGAGCCCGGACCGCGCCCGTCCTCCAGGAGTCCGGCCCGGTGCCGCAGACGCCGACCCGCGTGTACCCCGACCGCGCAGGGTGGACAGAGGGCTCTTGTCCCTCGGGGGCGGGGAGCGTATGTTCCTGCTCACCACCACCCTTACCCGAGGGTGGCGAGGATCAGCTCCGGCCGGTCGGTTGCTCACCCGAGAACCCGAACCCGAACCGCCGACCGTGTCGACGTTGATCCACGCTGCACCACGAGGGCAGAAGGCTGCCCTCGCCGACCCTTCCCTGGCCGGCCGTACCGACCCGTCGGTGCGGGTCGATCGCGGAGGGGTCCAGACCGGCTCCCGAGGCCGGTCGTCACCCGAACCCGAAAAGTGGACACAGCATGAACCCGAACTTGCCTGCGCCCCTCAACGCCCCGATCCCGGCGGAACCGACGATCAGCATCGTCATCCCGGCACGGAACGAGGCGAAGAACCTGGCGCTCGTCCTGCCCACCCTGCCGCCGGTGCACGAGGTCATCCTCGTGGACGGCGACTCGATCGACGGCACCGCCGCGACCGCGAAGGCCGTCATGCCCGACATCCGCGTCGTGTCCCAGACCCGGCGCGGCAAGGGCAACGCCCTCGCCTGTGGTTTCGCCGTGGCCACGGGTGACGTCATCGTCATGTTCGACGCCGACGGTTCCGCCGACCCCACCGAGATCCCGCGCTTCGTCGAGGCGCTGGTGGCCGGGGCCGACGTCGCCAAGGGCTCGCGCTTCCGCCTCGGCGGTGGCAGCGAGGACATCACCGGCGTCCGTCGCGTGGGGAACGCCGGGCTCAACGTCCTGACGAACCTGCTGCTCGGCACCGACTACACGGACCTGTGCTACGGCTTCAACGCGTTCCGGCGGTCCGTGCTCCCGCACCTCGACCTGCCCGCCGTCGACGCCGCGCCCGCGGCCGACGGTCGGATGCTCTGGGGCGACGGGTTCGAGATCGAGACGATCATCAACTGCCGGATCGCGTTCGCCGACCTGGCCGTCGTCGAGGTCCCGAGCGTCGAACGACTGCGGATCCACGGCGAGAGCAACCTCAACGCCGTGTCGGACGGCTTCCGCGTGCTCAAGACGATCCTCGACGAGCGCACGCGCGGCCTGGCCGCTCACCGCGTCGCCCGGACCGCCGCGAGGACCAGATCGGTGCACCCCGCCGTGGGCGCGATCGCGGTGCCGGCGCGTCAGCGTCGGGACGTCGCGTGACGGTGTGGAACCCCGCCGTCAGCGTCGTCGTCTGCGCGTACACGCAGCGACGGTGGGGTGACCTCCAGGACGCCGTCGACTCCGCGCTCCTCCAGCCGGAGGCCACCGAGGTCGTCGTCGTCATCGACCACGAGCCGGAGCTCCTCCGGATGGCGCAGACGCGCTGGCCGCACCTCACGGTCGTGGCGAACCGTGGTCCCCAGGGTCTGTCCGGTGCTCGGAACACCGGCATGCACGTCGCGTACGGAGACGTCGTCGCGTTCCTCGACGACGATGCCACCGCGGCCGAGGACTGGCTCCGTCATCTCGTCGCCCCGTTCACCGACCCGAAGGTGATCGCGGTCGGCGGGCGGGCGGAGCCGGTCTGGCCCGCGGGTGCCCGTTCGGCGATGTACCCCGACGAACTCCTCTGGATCGTCGGCTGCAGCCACCGTGGCCTCCCCGAGGAGCTCGCCGAGGTCCGCAACGTCCTCGGCTGCTCGATGGCGTTCCGGCGTCGTCCGGCGCTGGCCGCGGGCGGCTTCGACACCGACACCGGTCGCGTCGGCGCGGTCCCGCTCGGCGGCGAGGAGACCGAGCTCTGCATCCGCCTCCGGCAGCAGGACCCGGAGGCGCGCATCCTGCTCGACCCCCGAGCCGTCGTGCACCACCGGGTGAGTGCCGACCGCGCCACGTGGTCGTACGTCCGCAGTCGGAGCTACCACGAGGGCATCTCGAAGGCGATCCTGGGCCGCAAGCTCGGCCGCGAGGACGCCCTGTCCAGCGAGACCGCCTACGCCGCGCACGTGCTGCCCGCCGCCCTCGTCCGCGAACTCGGCCAGGTGGGGCGCGGTGGTGCGCGCCGCATCGCTGCGATCGCCCTCATGGCGGCGGCGACGATCGCGGGGTACCTGCGCGCGGCACGGGCGACGCCGACGCTCGGTGCCGCCACGGTCCTCCCGTCCGTCCCCATGGCGACCGCACCCGCGTCATCCGTTCCGGCCCTCCCGTCCGTCGGTCTGGAGGCGCGACACCCGTCCCCCCCGCAGCTCCGCGGCGAGGTGGTGTCCGGGTGAGCGACCAGGTCCTCACGCCCGCCGTGTCGACGCCGGCACGCACGACCATCGGTCGTCGCGTGACGCTCGACTCGATCTGGATCCTCGCCGGCTACGCCGTGACGAGCGCCTCCGGGTTCGTGTTCTGGGTGGTCGCGGCGCGGATCATCCCGCCGGGGAGGCTCGGCGTCGACACCGCGATCTTCTCGATCTTCACGGCCGCGGCGCAGGTCGCGGCGTCCGGGATCGGGGACGCCCTGCTCGTCATGTTGCCGGGGCTGCGTCGTTGGCGCCGACCGCTCTACCGCGTCGGCGTCCTGACCGCGGTGCTCGTCGCGACGGTCGCCGGGGTCGTCGCGGGCGTGCTCGTCGTCCGGTTCGTCGACCCCGCCGCCCCCGCGTGGTCGGTCGTGCTCGGCGTCACGCTCTCGAGCGTCGTGTGGACGCTGTTCGTCCTCAAGGACCCGGTGCTCACCTCGCTCGGTGGGGCCCGGCTCAACCTGACGATGAACGGTCCGGTCAACCTCGCCAAGCTCGCGCTCATCCCGGTGCTCGTCGCACTGGTCGGCGCGGTCGGCAACCCCGTGCTCGTCGCCGCGGTCCTCCCGGCGGCCGGGGCGCTCGTCGTCGCCTACGGGATCCTGATCCCCCGGAGGATGCGCACGTTCGTCCCGGTCGTCGGGAACGCCGCGGAGCCGGGCCCGGAGGGCGCTCCCGCGTCCACCGACGAGGAGCGGCCGTTCCGCCGGTTCGCCGCCTTCGCGGGCCGGGTCGGCGTCGCGAACGGCCTGTACCTCGGTGGGGTGCTCATCATGCCGTTCCTCGTGACGACCGTCGCGGGCAGCGCGCAGGGCGCCCTGTTCGCGCTGTGCTTCCAGATCGGGCAGGTGCTCGACCTCGTCGTCATCGCGATCGGCACCTCCATGGCGACCCACGCGTCCACGAACCGCAGCGAGGCGGGCGCGCTCGCGTTCCGCACCTGGATCGCCGTGGTGACCATCGTCGGGCTCGGGGTGGTCGCCCTCGTCGCGCTCGCGCCGTTCGTCCTCGGTCTCCTCGGGCACTACTACGTCGCCGCCGGCGGCGTGGCGGTGCTCAGCACGCTCGCGATCGGCTCCGTGCTGCGGACGGCGTACGAGGTGTGGGGGTCCATGCAGCGATCGCTGCACCGCACCACCGCGGTCCTCGTCGTGAGCGCGTCGTCGACCGTCGTCCTCGTGCCCGTCGCGATCCTGTGCATCGGCGCCTGGGGTGCGCTCGGCGGGGCCATCGCGATGGTCGTCACCACGGTCGGCCTCGCCACGGTCGGGTTCGTCGGGCTCCTCCGCGCCCGACGCGCGCCGGGCACGGGCCGACACAGCGCCGTCGCCTCGCCCGCCCCGATCGCGGGAGGCGCCGCGTGACCATCGGAACCGACCGCGTGCTGCACCGTCCCATGACGAGCCCCGTTCCTCCCGTGTGGGCCGGCGCACTCTGGGTCGGCGACCTCGACGTCCGCGAGCTCGACGACGTCGTCGCCCGGGACACCGAGGTGCTGCGGCTCGACGGCGCCGAGGGCTACCGGGGCGCCCGGCTCCTCGTCCGTCGCGGCGACACGGTGCTCGGCTTCGTCGAGGTCCCGGTCGTGGCCGGGGGCCTCGCGATCCCGGTGCTCGCCGACGCGGCCGCGCGGTTCGACCGGGGTGCCGCGGAACGCGCGGAGTCCTCGGCGCCGGACACCACCGCGACGACCGTGACCGTCGTGATCTGCACCCGCGACCGGGCCGACCAGCTCCGGGACGCCCTGCGGAGCGTGCTCGCGGTCGACCATCCGGTGTTCGACGTCGTCGTGGTGGACAACGCGAGCGCGACGACGGCCACCGCGGACCTCATCGCGAACGAGTTCACGGACCCGCGTGTGCGCCTCGTGCACGAGGCGGTCCCGGGGCTGTCGAGCGCACGGAACACGGGCCTCCGACACGCGACGGGCGACGTCGTCGCGTTCACGGACGACGACGTCGTGGTCGATCCGGGTTGGTTGACGGCGATCACCCGCGCCTTCGCGAGCGCGCCGGACGTCGAGTGCGTGTCGGGACTCGTGCCGAGCGGCGAACTCAGGACCCCGGTGCAGCGGTACTTCGACGACCGCGTGTCCTGGTCCCGGAACCTGCGTCGCCGCGAGTTCCGGCTCGCCGAGCAGCCCGCCGACCTGCCGATGTTCCCGTTCTCGGTCGGCGAGTTCGGCACGGGCGCGAACTTCGCCCTCCGTCGGCGCACCGCCCTGGAGCTCGGCGGGTTCGACACGGCGTTCGGCGCCGGGACCCGCACGGGCGGCGGCGAGGACCTCGACGTGTTCACCCGGGTGCTGTTCGCCGGCGGGGCGCTCGTCGTCGACCCGTCCGCGCTCGTGTGGCACCGCCACCGCTCCGACCTGGCGGCGCTCCGGTCGCAGGCGAAGGGCTACGGCGTCGGGCTCGGCGCGTGGCTGACGAAGGTGGCTCTCGAGCCCCGCATGGCGGCCCGCGCTGCCCGTCGTGCGCCCCAGGCCTTCGTCCGGCTCGTCGGCAAAGGCGCCGGCGGGCTGGCGGAGGGACCCGAACACGCCGTCGGCGGCACGGACGCGAGTCCGCCGCCGACGGTGGGGTCCGCTCCCGCCGGCAGTGTGACCGCGATGTTGATGGGCTCGACCGCCGCGGCCGTTCCGACCACCGCCGGTTCGACCGCCGCGACGGCCCTGAGCGAGCCCACGGCGCTCGCCGCGACCCCGACGCACGAGGAGCTCGCCCGCGAGGTCCGCCGCGTCGGTCGGCTCGAACTCGCGAGCGTCCTGCTCGGTCCCGCCCGGTTCCTCCGGCAGCGGTGGGACGGAGCGACCGTCCTCGACCCCGCGTCGCGCACCGCGGTGACCGACGCC
The DNA here is from genome assembly GCF_003234555.1 of Curtobacterium sp. MCBD17_019. NCBI lineage: Bacteria > Bacillati > Actinomycetota > Actinomycetes > Micrococcales > Microbacteriaceae > Curtobacterium > Curtobacterium sp. MCBD17_019. The sequence continues at coordinate 6,644 of NZ_QKTT01000027.1, forward strand.
GGCGCGCCGGCCACGGCCTCGACCATGCCGATCCGACGCCCCACCCCCTGGGGCATCGTCGCGGCGCTCGTCGCCCTCGTCGGGCTGACCGCACTCGTGCCCGACACCGCGGAGTGGTGGCGCGGCATCGCCGTCGTCGCCCTCGTGCTCGTCGGACCGGGCGCGGCCCTGCGGACCTGGGTCGACATGCGACCCTCGACGACCGTCGTGGTGGTGCCCGCGACGGGCATCGCGGTCACGATCCTCCTCACCGCTGCCATGGCGGCCACGGGCATCTGGGGCGTGGACGGGGCGCTCGTCGTGATCGCACTCCTGACCGCCGCCGGCGGCCTCGACCGGTGGGTCCTCGCGGGACGGCGACCCGAACGCCGCACCGCCCATCGGTCGAGGGTCCCGCGGTTCGAACGCTGGCTCACCGAACGGGCCACCGTCGTCCGTGGCCGCCTGCGTCCCGTGCGCCGCCACGGACGCGCCGAGGAGGGAGCCTCGTCGTGACGACACCGACCCTCCTCCTCGCGGGCCTGCGGGCCACCGGGTTCCGGTCCGCCAGCGTCACCGTTCCGCGGTCGCGCGCGCACGTCGTCGTGGCGACCCGGCTCGTCGTCGTGGCGGCACTCGTGGTGGCGGTGGTGTCGATCCCCGCGATCCCGTCCGCGACGCACACCACCCTCGGGCTGCTGTTCGCCGGCGTGCCCGGCGTGCCGATCGCGATCGGCCTGTCCGGCCTCGGGTTCGTGCTCGCGGTCCGGTCGGGCTCCGTGGTGGACGCGTGGGCGGCGACCGTCGTGTCGGTGCTGTGCATGCGCCTCCCGATCGCCCTCGGGGCCGGTGCGCCGATCTACAGCTGGACCTACAAGCACCTCGGGGTCGTCGACTGGATCCAGCACCACGGGCACGTCGCCACGGGGGTCGACATCTACGCGGGGTGGCCCGGTGTGTTCGCGGCGATCGCGTGGTTCTCGACCGCCACGGGGATCTCGCCGGTGTCGATCGCGCAGTGGTTCGAGGTCGGCGCGGACATCGCCCTCGTCGGCGCCGTCGGCGCCCTCGCACGGTCCCTCGGGACGTCGCGACTGAGCGCCGTCACCGCCGCGTTCATCGTCGGCGTCGCGAACTGGGTCGGCCAGGACTACCTGTCTCCGCAGGCCGTGTCGTTCCTCCTCGGGATCGTCATCGTCACACTCCTGGTCCGCAGCCGCACGCGTCCGGTGCTCGGATGGCTGACCCTGCCCCTGTTCGCCGCGATCGCGGTGTCCCACCAGTTGACGCCGTACTGGCTGCTCGTCGTCGCGGCCGCGTTCGGCGTGCTCGGCACGGTCCGGCCGCGGACGATCGTCGTCCCGTTCGGGATCCTCGCCGGCCTCATGGTGCTGCTCAACTGGCACCTCGTGCAGGAGTACACGACGGGGCAGGCGTTCGACCCGCTTGCGAACGCGCAGACCGCGTCGACCGGTGCCGGCAGCATCGGCATGACGGTGACGGCACTCGCGGCGCGGGCGGTGTCCCTCGGGGTGTGGGCGTCGGCGGGACTGCTCGTCCTCGCCGGGCTCCGTCCCGACCGCTTCGGCGGCACACGGCTCCGCCGCTGGAGCACCCTCCGGCTGGCGGTGGTCGCCTTCGCGCCGTTCGCGCTCCTCGCCGGGCAGAGCTACGGCGGCGAGGCCATCTACCGCGTGTTCCTGTACTCCGTCCCCGGCTGCGCCGTCCTCATCGCGCCGGTGCTCGTCCGGTGCATCCGCGCGGGCCTCCGTGGCCGCGGTGGGGTGCGGACGGGAGGCGCGGCACACGACCGCCGGTCCACGAGCGCCGTGCTCGCCGGTCGCCTCGCCCTGACGGGGACGGCGGTCGCCGTCGTCGTGGCGTCGCTCGCATCCGGGCAGGCGGTCTACGGTGCCTGGTTCTCCAACCTCGTGACGCCGGCCGAACTCAGCGTCAGCACGCAGCTGCTCGAGACCGCGCCCGTGCCGTCCCAGCTCCTCGCGCCGGCCGCCGCCGGACCCGGGCGGATGACGGAGCAGTACGTCGACCAGGCGCGCGTGGACCCGCAGTTCGACGCGAGCATGACGACCTGGGCGGGGTGGGCCGGACAGTCCTTCCGGGACCCGGCCGTCGAGCAGAAGCTCACCACGGCCCTCCGGGGCGGCGGGCGCCCGGTCTACATGCTCATCACGGACCAGATGGTCGACTGGGCCGAGTACAACGGCACGTACCCCCACGGCGCGCTGCAGCGGCTCAGCGGACAGATCGCTGCGGACCCGCGCTGGACCACCGTCGTGTCGGCGCCCGGCGTGGTGCTGTACCGGCTGACGGGGACGACCTCGTGACCGCGATCGCGCGTCGTCCGGACCCCGCGCTGCCGACACCGACGGCCGTCCGCGTGGGCGCTCCCGCCACCGAGCGGCGGTGGGAGGACGCTCGTGCCGACCCCGACACCTGACGCGTTCCCCGTCGCCCGGATCGTCGAGCACGGCGGGGTGCCCCTCCACGACCGCACCACGCGACACGGCGGGACGGCTCGGCACGGGGGTTCGGCGCTCGCGCGTGCCTCGGACGGCGGGCGCACGATCCCGGTCCCACGGCGGCGTCGCCCCCTGCTGTGGATCGTCGTGCTCGCCGGGGTGGTCGTCGTGGCGCTCGTCGTCGCCTGGGCCGTCCGGCCAAGAGGAGGAGACCCGGTGACCCAGCCCGCGCCGACCCCGAACGGGACACCGTCCTCGACCCCGAGCCCATCCGGAGTCGTGCGCGACGACTTCGACGGCACCGCGGGGTCTCCGCCCGACCCGTCCGTCTGGACCGCACAGACCGGAGCCGGTGGCTGGGGCAACGGCGAACTGCAGACCTACCAGGCGGCGAACGGCGTGCTCGACGGCAGCGGGCACCTCGTGCTCACCGCGCACGTCGGGGGCACCCCCGCCACGCCGACCTACACCTCGGCCCGGCTGACCACCGCGGGCAAGTTCTCGTTCACGACCGGCACGCTGTCCGCCCGGATCGAGCTGCCCGACGGCCAGGGGCTCCTGCCCGCGTTCTGGTTGCTCGGCTCGGACGTCGACCACGTCGGATGGCCCGCGGCCGGTGAGGTGGACATCGTCGAGACGCCGAACACCACCGCGGACTCGGTGCACACGGTCCACGCGCCGAGCACCACCTCGGACACCCAGGACGTCGCGTCGAGCACGACCGTCCACCACAGCACACCGCTGAGCGACGGCTTCCACGTGTACTCGGTGTCGCGCACCGCCGACAGCATCACGACCGCCATCGACGGTCACACTGCGATGCGCATCACCCGCTCCACCGCGCCGCCGACCATGCGCTGGGTGTTCGACCAGCCGATGGACGTCCTGTTCAGCCTCGCCGTCGGCGGGAACTGGCCCGGTCCGCCGGACGCGTCCACCCCCACGACGTCACGGATGGTCATCGACTGGATCCAGGTGGATCCCCGAGCCTGACGATCGTGGTTGGCTCGGGGCATGCCCATCGTGTCGACCCCCGTCGCCGACCTCGAGTACCACGACGACGGACCGGCCGACGGCACCCCGGTCCTGCTGCTCCACGGGTTCCCCGACACGCCCGCGACCTGGGACGGTGTGCTCGCGCTCCTGCCCGACGACGTCCGGGCGATCCGGCCGATGCTCCGCGGGGTGGGTGCGAGCCGGGTCCGTGACGACGCCGCCGACGCCCGGTCCGGTCAGGTCGCCGCGCTCGCCGCCGACGTCCTCGACCTGGCCGACGCGCTCCGACTCGATCGGTTCCTGCTCGCCGGGCACGACTGGGGCGCCAGGGCCGCGCACGCCGTCGCCGTGCTCGCTCCCGAGCGACTCACCGGACTCGTCACGATCGCGACGCCGTACGGGGACCGGGGACACCTGAGCGCCGCGGAACGACTCGACGACGCCGCGGTCGCCTGGTACCGGTACTGGCTCTGCACCGAGGCCGGCGCGCGGGCCTTCCGCACCGACCCCACCGCGCTCGTCCGATGGGCCTGGGCCAACTGGTCCCCCTCGCTCCGGCTCGACCCCACCGAGGAGCAGGCCATGCTCGGGGCGTTCGACACGGACGAGTTCGCCGCCGACGTCGTGCACTACTACCGACACGGTGCGGGCGAGGCGCCCGGCTCGCCCCGGTACGCCTCGACCCAGGCGCTCCTCGACACGTGGCCGGCGATCACGGTGCCGACGACCTTCCTCATCGGCACGGCCGACGGGTGCGAGGCCCTGCCCGCAGCCCGGGGCAACGAGGCGTCCTTCGCGATCGGACGCGACCTCGTCGAGCTCCCCGGCGTGGGCCACTTCGTCCAGCGTGAGGACCCCGTCGCCGTCGCCGCCGCGGTCCGCGCACACCTCGACCGCGTGCGCCGCGCCACCGGCGCCTGAGGGGCCCCCGCACCGTGCGCAGCATCGAGCTCGTCTTCGACGACGCCACCGACGGCGCCCTCCGTGCCGGGTGGCGGGCCCTGGTCGACGCGGGGCTCCCGAGCCTCGCGCTCCATGACAGCCCGTCGAACCGGCCGCACGTGACCCTGGTGGCCGGGCCGACGCTGGAACCGGTGCCGTCCCTCCCGGCCGTTGCCGCCACCCACCCTGGCGAGGTGCGGTTCGGCGGTCTCACCCTGTTCCCGGCCGCCCGCGGGCGGTTCGTGCTCGTGCGCGCCGTCGTCGTGTCCGAGGCACTCGGCGCGTTCCACCGCCGCGTCCACGAGGTCGTACCCGGGGGCCTCCCGACGAGCCTGCCGGACGCCTGGTCGCCACACGTCACCATCGCGCGACGCCTGCCGCCCGAGGCGCTCCCCGCCGCGGTCTCCGCGCTCGCGGCGGTCCCCGTGCCCGAGTTCGGCGCGGTCGCCGGCGTCCGGTTCTGGGACGGGGACGAGCGGGTGGTGACGCCCCTCACCGGTGTGTGAGGCGCGACCGCGTGACCGCGTGACCGCGCGGCCGCGCGACCGCACGGACTCCCGGCCGTGTGACCGCGTGACCGCGTGACCGCGTGACCGCGCGACCGCGCGGACTCCCGGCCGTGTGGCCGCGCGACCGGGCGGACTCCCGGCCGTGTGACCGCGCGACCGGGCGGACTCCCGGCCGTGTGACCGCGTGTGTCGACAACGCAGGAAGAGGCCGTCTCCGGCGGCGCCGGGCCTCCGCTCCGGACCTGCGTTCCTGCGTTGTCGACGGGGCGCTGGGGTTCGAGGCAGCTGCTGTTGCTCCGGTCCGTTCCGTCCGCCCACCCCGTCCGTTGGCTTCTCCCGTTCGCTCCTCCCGTTCGCTCCGCTGCCACGTGGACAACGCAGGAAGACCGCGTTCACTCGGGGGTCGGGTCCCGGCAGCGGCACCATTTTCCTGCGTTGTCGACGGGTCGCTGCCGCCCCGAGGCGGGTGCCGTTCCTCCGGGTCGTTTCCACCGTTCGCTGTGACCGCTCGCTGCGATCGTGCGCTGCGCACGGTTCGCTCCGCTGTCGTGTCGAGAACGCAGGACGACGGCGTCGCCGGTGGGGTGAGGGCTTTGCTCCGGGCTTGGGTTCCTGCGTTGTCGACGGGTCGCTGCGGCCCTGAGGCGGGTGCCGTTCCTCCCGGGCGCTTTCATCGTCCGCTGCGATCGTGCGCTGCGCACGGTTCGCTCCGCTGTCGTGTCGAGAACGCAGGAAGACGGCGTCGCCGTTGAGGGGGCGCTTCGCCATTCGCGCCGATTTCCTGATTCATCGACGGTCGGGATGCGACGGGATGCGACGGGACGGGACGGGACGGGACTGGGCAGGGTGGGAGGCGCGGTGCCGGCAGGGCGGGAGGCGCGGCACGGGAGGCGCGACCGGACGGGAGGCGCGGCGCGACCGGACCGGAGGCGCGGCGCGACCGGACCGGAGGCGCGACCGGACCGGAGGTGCGGCGGGCGCGACCGGACAGGAGGCGCGGTGCCGACGAGCGGCACGTGACGCCGGGACAACGGGTGCGGTCCGGCCACCGAGGCCGGGTCGGGAGGCGCCTCAGACCCCGAGGACGCGCTCGCCGAACGCGGACGCGAACCGCCGTTCCGGGTCGATCCGGGCGACGAGGGACCGGAACGCGGGGAGCCGTGGGTAGAGCGCCGCGATGGCATCCGGCCCGAGGGACGACATCTTGCCCCAGTGGGGCCGTGCATCGAACGGGACGAGCGCGGCCTCGATGTCCGGCAGCAGCGCGGCGACCTCGTCGACGTGACGACGCCAGGTGAACGCGATGCACAGCGTCGCGGACCCCTGACCGGGGCTGAGCCACAGGTCGTCAGGAGCGGTGGTCCGGAGCTCCGCGACGTGGAGGTGCGGGCGGATGCGGTCGCCGAGCGCGTGGACGGCGTCGAGTGCCTCGGCGGCCCGGTCGAGCGGCACGAAGTGCTCACTCTGGATCTCGGACCCGACCGACGGCACCGTGCCCACGGTGAAGTGGGGGAGGCGGTCCCACCATGGTCCGGGCGTGCCGTCGCGGGCCGTGCGGTGGTCGTCACCCGGTAGCGGCGGCAGGCGATGTGCGCCGACGATGGCCTCGGGCACGGCGACGTCGTCGGCGCCGTCGGGGATCCGCGTCTTCACGAGGACCTCGCGCACCGTGCCGTCCCAGTTCGTGAAGCAGCACACGCTCGTCCCGGCGGCGAAGACCTCGCGCACGGACCCGAGGAACGCCGTCCAGGGGATCGCGCCGTATGCGTCCTGGCGCATCCGGTAGGTGGGCTCGACGTCCAGTGTGATCCGGGTGACGACCCCGAGGAGGCCCAGGTGGAGCACCGCGCCCGCGTGCTCCGGGTCGCCTCGGACGATCCGGTGCAGGGTGCCGTCCCCGCCGACGAACTCGAGACCGGCGACCGCTGACGACAACGACCCGAGGCGGGTGCCGGAGCCGTGCGTTCCGGTGGCGGTGGCACCTCCGACCGAGATGTGCGGCAGCGAGCCCATGTTGTGGAGCGCGAGACCCGCGGCGTCGAGCGCGGGTGCGACGTCGCCGTACCGCGTGCCGGCGCCGAGCGTCACCGTCCGGCGGTCCGGCGCGATCTCCAGGTCGGCGGGGATCGCCGTGACGTCCACGAGCACGCCCGGTCCGTCGGCGACGTCGTTGAACGAGTGGCGGGTGCCGATGCCGCGCACCCGTTCGGCTCCCGACACGAGTTCCTGCACGGCCTCGATCGAGGTGGGGCGTTCGATGCGCTCGGCGGTGTACGTGTAGGTGCCCGCCCAGTTCAGCTCGCTCGTCATCGCGCCCATGGGGGTCACCCTCTCATGCGACGGGAGGCGTCGGTCCGTCCGACCCGTCGGACCCGTCGGACCCGTCGGTCAGACGGACAGACGGGTCGTGTCGGTCGCGTGTCGGTCGCAGCGCAGCGCAGCGCGTCGGTCGGTCGGTCGGTCGGTCGGTCGGTCGGTCGCACCGAGGGTCAGTGCGTGGGCGAGGGCACGAGGCCCGGCGCGAGCTCCGGCTTGCGAACCATCGCGGAGGCGGCGATGCCGAACAGCGAGATGATCGCGCCGACGAGGAACGCCGTCCGGACGCCGGCTGCGGTCGCATCGACCGAGACCGCCGAGCTCGCGCCCCCACCCGCGGCAGCGGTGCCGATCGCCATGAGGGTGACGAAGAGGGCGGTCCCCGCAGCCCCTGCCAGTTGCTGAGCCGTTCCGAGCAGCGCCGACCCGTGCGAGTACAGGTCGGGCGTGAGTCCACCGAGTCCCGCAGTGAACAACGGCGTGAAGGTGAGCGCGAGCCCGATGCTGAGGAGCACGTGCGCCGCGAGCACGAACCACACGCTCGTCGTCGGACTGAGCATCGTGAACATCCACAGCACGACGCTCACGAGGACCGCGCCCGGCACCGCGAGCACCTGCGCGCCGTGCTGGTCGTACAGCCGCCCGACCACCGGCGAGAGCAGACCCATGACGAGCCCGCCGGGCAGGAGCAGCAGACCGACCTGCAGGACGGGCAGCCCGAGCACGGTCTCGAGGTAGATCGGCAGCAGGATCAGCGTGCCGAACATGGCGATCATCGCGATGCACATGGCGATGATCGCGATGGTGAACGTCCGCACCCGGAACGTCCGCAGGTCGAGCAGCGCGCGGTCCCGTCGCTGCAGGGACCGTTGCCGCGCGATGAACCCCACGAGCGCGACGAGTCCGACCGTGAGCGCGACGACGGGAGCCCAGATGCCCCCGCTGCCGATCGTCGCGATGCTGGACAGGCCGTACACGATCCCGCCGAAGGCGAACGCGGACACGATGACGGACCCGACGTCGAGTGGGACGCGTCGTGGCGTGGAGACGTTCCGCACCTTGAGGAGCCCGATGACCAGGGCCGCGAGCGCGATCGGGAGGACGAAACCGAACATGGACCGCCATGTGAACGACTGCAGGATGAGCCCCGAGATCGTGGGCCCGATCGCCGGCGCCACCGAGATCACGATCGAGATGTTGCCCATCACGCGGCCACGGCGCTGCGGCTCGACGAGAGTCAGCACGGTCGTCATGAGCAGGGGCATCATGATCGCCGTTCCGCTCGCCTGCACGACCCGGCCGACGAGCAACACCGGGAACCCCGGCGCGAGCAGGGCGATCACGGTGCCCGCCGAGAACAGGCTCATCGCCCATGTGAACACGGGCCGCGTCGGGAACCGCTCGAGCAGGAACCCGGTGATCGGGATCACGACCGCCATGGTCAACATGAACCCGGTGGTGAGCCATTGCCCCGTCGTCGCGCTGATGTCCAGGTCCGTCATGAGCCGCGGGAGGGCCACGCCCATGATCGTCTCGTTCAGGATGACGACGAACGCGGAGACGAGCAGGAGTCCGATGACCAGGCGCGCGGTCGCCGGGGACGTCGACGACGGCCCGGCTGGCTCGGAACGAGCGCTGGTGATGACGGTGGCGGCGTCGGGATCGGCCATGGACCGAGGCTAGCGGCCTCCTGTGACATCGGACAGGGTCAGCTGGACGTCCGGGGAGCCCGGGGCCAGCGCGGCGACGCTCAGCGCGCGACCGCGTCGAACGACCGCAGCCGGAACAGCCCGAGCAGCGTCCCGACGACGACCGCGGCGGCGAACACCACGCCCGTCGCGGTCAGTCCGACGGCATGGCTGAGCAGCCCCGCCGCGACGGCGGGGACGGCGATCGCCAGGTACGCCACCACGAAGTACGTGGTCGTCGTCGCGGTGCGGTCCGCTGCCGCCGTGGCGCCCGTGACGGTCCGGAGGCCCGCCATGAACAGGAGGCCCTGCCCGGCCCCGGCGAGGACTGCGGACGCGATGAGGGTGGGCAGCGACGCGGCGAGCAGAGCGACGACGAGCACCGCCATGCCGACGACGAGGCCGACCGTCCCGACGAGGACGAGTGCCCGGTTCGAGAGGGGACGGAGCGACACCTGCGCCGCCGCGGAGGCGCCGAACAGCAGGAACGTCACGGTCCCGACGACCGCGGGCGAGTGCACCCCGATGACCGTGCCGACGAAGTTCGGCGCGATCGACGAGAACAGCCCGCACACCGCGAACCCCGTCACGGCCCCGATGGCGGCCGCGCCGAAGACCGACCGGGTCTCCGACGGGACGCGCGGCGGTTGCAGCCGGAACGGCGTCCGCTCGCCGGCGGTCTCGCGCATCGCGAGCAGGGCGAACCCCGCGATGACGAGCAGTCCGGCGTGCACCACGTACGGCGCGCGGAGGGGCCACGGGGTGACGGTCGCGACCACGCCCGCCATGAGCATGCCGAGTCCGAGCCCGCCGATGTTCCCCGCGGTGGCGAGCGCTCCGGCGAGCTTCTCGCGGCCCCGGGGGGCGGCCTCGAGCACCGCGACCGTGGCGGTGGACGTGAAGATGCCCGCGGAGAACCCCGAGAGCACGCGCCCCGCGTACAGGAGCCACTCGGGGGTGCCGACCGTGAACAGCCCCGCCGAGAGCAGGGACAGCACGATGCCGACGAGGAGCGCCGGTCGTCGGCCGATCGTGTCGGACAGACGCCCGACGACCACGAGCGCGAGGATCACGCCGCCGGCGTAGACCGCGAACAGCACGGTCGTCGCGGCGCTGCCGAAGCCGAAGTGCGCCTCGTAGGTCGGGTAGAGGGGCGTCGGGATGGTCGTCCCCATCATGACGGCGGTGAAGACGTAGACGGCGGCGACGAGTCCGGGCACCCGTTCGACCGTACTCGGCGGCGTCAGTGCAGGATGTCGAACGACCCGCCGTTGGCGTGGGGCACGACCGAGCGCACCGCGACGTCGGTGACGGTGGCCGACGGCGGCCCGACGTGGAGGAGCTCCATGAGCGTGTCGACCGCGGTCTCCGGTCCCTCGGCCTCCACCTCGACCGTCCCGTCGAACAGGTTGCGTGCGTACCCGGCGAGCTCGAGCCCGTCCGCCTTCCGTGCGGTCCAGTAGCGGAATCCGACCCCCTGGACCGATCCGGACACGACGGCGTGCATCCTCGTGATCGGTGTCATGCCGCCCACTGTAGGAGCGGCGCGTTTCATGGCCGTCACGGCCCGTTTTCGTCGCGGTGACGATCCGGCCGCACCTCTGCCGATTCGCGTCCGCGGAGGGATGGGGTCATACTGACCTCATCAGTTCGGGTCACTCCGACCAGAACCCGATGGACCAGGATCGTGATGACCACACCGGACCACGGCATCCGCGTCGCCGTGTCGACGGTCATCGTGGCGCTCCGACGGCACCCCGAGACGGGCGAACTCGCGCTGGCGATGCCCCTGGTCCGCCGCGTGACCGAGCCGTTCGAGGGGTCCTGGGCGCTGCCCGGTGGATGGGTCGGCGTCGACGAGGGCCTCGAGGAGTCCGCGGCCACCCGGCTGTTCGAGACCACCCGCGTGCAGCCCCGGTACCTCGAGCAGCTGTACGCCTTCGGCGACGTCGACCGATCGCCGGACCGGGTGGTCTCGATCGTCTACTGGGCGCTCGTCCGCGGCGACGAGACGCCCGGTGTGCCCGACGACTGGAACGTCCGCTGGTTCTTCGCCGAGCACCTGCCACGACTCGCCTTCGACCACGACCGCATCGTCGACTACGCGCTGTGGCGCCTGCGGAACAAGGTCGGCTACTCGCGGATCGCCCAGGCGTTCCTCGGCGACCGGTTCACGCTCGCCGAGCTCCGCAGCGTCCACGAGGCGATCCTCGGCCGCCGCCTGGACCCGGCGAACTTCCGCCGGCAGGTGGCCCAGTCGGACGCGATCGTCGCGACCGACGAGCTGTCCTCGGGAGGCCGTCACCGGCCGGCGCGCCTGTACCGCTCCAACCCCCTCCTCGCCTTCGCCGACAACGGGCCCCTCGGATCCGACCGGCCCCCAGCACCACCGACGGGAACCTGATGTCCATCGCAACCACCATCGACCTCATCTCGAACGGTCGCGCGGCCGGCAGCACCTGCACGCCCGACCTCGCCGCTCCCACCTGGACCTTCGATGCCCGGCCCGGCTACGGTCCCGGGTCCTCGATGTCCGACCTCATCCCCACCTCGGCGCCGCGCCAGGGCGTGATCCCGGAGGAGTACCGGACCGCGCCGGAGGCCGAGCTGCACGCCCGGATCGAGGCCGCCAAGGCCACCCTCGGCGATCGGGTCGTCGTGCTCGGGCACTTCTACCAGCGCGACGAGGTCGTGCGACACGCGGACGTCCTCGGCGACTCCTTCCAGCTCGCGAACGCCGCGCTCACCCGTCCCGACGCCGAGGCGATCGTGTTCTGCGGCGTGCACTTCATGGCCGAGACCGCGGACGTCCTCGCCCGCCCCGAGCAGCACGTCATCCTGCCGAACCTCGCCGCCGGGTGCTCGATGGCGGACATGGCCGACATCGACAGCGTCGAGGCGGCCTGGGAGCAGCTCGAACTCCTGTACGGCACCGAGCCCGACGCCGACGGCCGCGTGCCGGTGATCCCGGTCACCTACATGAACTCGGCGGCGGACCTCAAGGCGTTCTGCGGTCGTCACGGCGGCATCGTCTGCACGTCCTCGAACGCCGCGACCGTCCTCGAGTGGGCGTTCGAGCGCGGCCAGCGCGTCCTGTTCTTCCCGGACCAGCACCTCGGGCGGAACACCGCGAAGGCGATGGGGGTCAGCACCGACCGCATGCCGATGTGGAACCCCCGGAAGCCGCTCGGCGGCAACGACGCCGCAACGCTCCAGGCGGCCCAGGTCGTCCTGTGGCACGGGTTCTGTTCCGTGCACCGCCGGTTCACCGTCGAGCAGATCGAGCAGGCGCGCGCCGCCGATCCCGACGTCGTCGTGGTCGTGCACCCCGAGTGCCCGATGGAGGTCGTCGACGCCGCGGACGTCGCCGGCAGCACCGACCTCATCCGCAAGGTCGTCGCCGCGGCCGAGGAGCCCACGACCTTCGCGATCGGCACCGAGATCAACATGGTGAACCGGCTGGCGGCCGAGTTCCCGCAGCACGACATCTCCTGCCTCGACCCCGTGGTGTGCCCGTGCTCGACGATGTACCGGATCCACCCGGGCTACCTCGCATGGGTGCTCGAGGCGCTGGTCCGCGGCGAGGTCCTCAACGAGGTCCGCGTCCCGGACGACATCGCGGCCGACGCGCGGGTCGCGCTCGAGCGCATGCTCGCCGCACGCCCCCGCCCCCTCGCGCCCGCTCGCCC
>NZ_QKTT01000028.1:0-16029 GCF_003234555.1 Curtobacterium sp. MCBD17_019
CACGGAGTCCACCTCGCTCCGCGTCAGACCCCACCGGTCGACAACGCAGGAACACCGAGCCGGGAGGCACGGCACACCCCCGCCGCGCACCAGGACTCCTGAATTGTCACCCCCGGCCCTGGAGGCCCCACCTCCGCCGCCACGGCCGCACAGCCGAGAATCCCAGCCCCGGCCCAGAACCTCGCGGCCGAGGCCGCGCCTCGCCTGCAACTCGCGCCTCGCGCACGGAGTCCACCTCGCTCCGCGTCAGACCCCACCGGTCGACAACGCAGGAACACCGAGCCGGGAGGCACGGCACACCCCCGCCGCGCACCAGGACTCCTGAATTGTCACCGCTGGTCACTCGTCGCCGCGCTGGTTCTGGGCGCCGCTGCTTCTGGGCGCCGCTGCTTCGGGGCGCCGCTGCTTCGGGGCGCCGCTGCTTCGGGGCGCCGCTGGTCAGCGGTCGCCGCTGGTGCGGGGCGCGGCGGGCGGACCGCCGCGCCGCGCCGCGCAGGACAGCTCACGCTGCGAGCCGCCGCCGACGCGCCGTGAATCGCCGCTCAGGCGTGCGCGACGGCCGCGCCACGGCGCTCGCCCCGCCGCACGATCGGCCCGACGATCGCGCGCCAGCCGAGCAGGAACACCCCGAGGACCACACTGGCCACGATGAAGAACGACACGGGCAACGGATTCCCGTGCTCGACGCCCTGCCCCGCGGTGACCCGGATCGCCATGCCGACGAGCACGGTGAGGATCCAGGCCACGACACCGGTCGGCCACAGCGCCAGCGGCCGGGACCACGCCCCGCTCGTGACGTAGGCGATCGCCCAGCCCGCGAGGAACGGGTAGGCCGTGATCCACAGCGTCACGGGTGTGGCCCCCTCGCCGTGCGAGAGCCGTCCGATGAGCGCGAAGACGACGACGAGGACGACGTCGATCACGGCCGCGAGCCAGCCGAAGGTGCGTGTGGTCACGAAGCCATTGTCGCGCACCGACTCGTGCACCAACGCCGAGCGGCGGTCGGCACCCCGATCCGTGCCGGCCCGATGACAGCCACGATCAGAACAGGCCGCCGCGCGGGGGCGTGCCCGGCACGTCGAGCCCGCGGAACATGTCGGACACCAGGGCCTCGATCTGCGGTTCCACCAGGCGCTCGATGGCCTCGGCGATGCGGTCGCGGTGTTCCACGAGCGCGAGGCACACCGCCGTCCCGGTGGCCCGAGCGCACTCGTCCGACAGCGCGATCTCGTGGTGCAGCGCGGCCTTGGCCTCGTCCGACAGCGGTTCCCGTGGCGAGGTCGCCTGGGCTCCGGTGCCGGTGAGTTCGGCGAGCGTGAACAGGAACGGCGAGCCGGGCTCGGGCTCCGGGTCGACGTCGAGACCCTGGAACTCCGGCGACAGTCCGTCGGCCGGCTGGTACCCCGCGGACCGCTTCCGTGCGTCGGAGCGGTCGAGTTCACGCTTGAGCAGCGGCAGGTTCTTGGCCGTGTAGTCGTCCACGGCGTCGTCGATGATGGTCGAGACCCGACCGATCAGCGCGTGCTGGACCGGATGCGGCACGTCCGGACCGAACCCCGCCGCGGTCGCGATCGGGGACCCCACGCAGCGCCGGCAGATGCGCGTCCGTGGCCGGGCCGACCCGATCTGCCACCGCGGCAACCAGCGGAGCCAGACGTCGACCGCGGTCCGCACGCGCCCGTCGATCCCGTCCACCCCTCAAGGGTACGGTCGGGAGGCCCGGTGCGCCCCCGTCCCGCACCGAACGGTGCAGAACCCATCTCTGTGCAGGATCACAGCGCGAGCCTGCGAGCCCGCAGGATCAAGCTGCTTCGGTGACGAAGTCGATCAACTCCTCGACCCGGCCGAGCAACGCCGGCTCTAGGTCGGCGTACGTCCGCACCTGCCCGAGGATCCGCTGCCACGCGTGCGCGATGTCCGCCTGGGACTCGTGGGGCCACCCGAGCGCGTCGCAGATGCCGTGCTTCCACTCGATCGACCGCGGGATCGTCGGCCACTCGCGCAGTCCGAGTCGCGCCGGCTTCACCGACTGCCACACGTCCACGTAGGGGTGCCCCACCACGAGGACGTGCCGACCCCACTTGCCCCGCATCACGGCGTCGGCGAACCGAGACTCCTTCGACCCGGGCACGAGGTGGTCGACGAGGACCCCGACGCGGCGTCCACGCTCGGGCCGGAACTCCTCGAGGACGTCGGCGAGGTTGTCCACCCCCGACAGGTACTCGACGACGACACCCTCGATCCGGAGGTCCGCCCCCCACACCTTCTCGACGAGTTCCGCGTCGTGGCGGCCCTCCACCATGATCCGGGAGGGCAGGGCGACCCGCGCCCGCTGTGGTCCCACCGCGAAGCTGCCGGAGGCGGTGCGCGCCCGACCGTCGGCGGTCCCGATGCCGGGCGCCGCGCCTCCCGGCCGGTTCGCGGCGCGCCCGCCGATCGGCGCGGCGGGACGCCCGAGCCGCACGAGCTCCCCCTCGAGCAGGAACTGCCCCGTCGCGGGGAACGAGCGCGTGCGCCCCTTCCAGTCCTCGAGCTCGACGAGACCGGCCTCGAGCCGGACGACCGCGCCGGCCCACCCCGACGCGGGGTCCTCGAGCACCATGTCCCGTTCGAGCGGGACCTCCCGCACCGTCTTCCGTCCCTGTGCTCGCCAGTCCCCGGCGAGCACGTCGGAGCCGTAGCGGTCGTCGCCGGATCCCGATTGCACCCGCCGAGGGTAACGTCGAGGCATCCCCTCCCCGGCCCGGCGGCGCGGTGCGTCGTGGTGCCGGGAGCATCCACCCCACCCCGAGAGGCCACCCATGCGTGCCACCGTCATCCACGCCGCCCGCGACATCCGCGTCGAGGACCGCGACGACCCCACCATCATCGAGCCGGGCGACGTCGTCGTCCGGGTCGTCGCCGCGTGCGTCTGCGGCTCCGACCTGTGGCCGTACCGCGGCGTCCGCCCGGTCGAGCCGCACACGATCGGCCACGAGTTCGTGGGCACCGTCACCGAGGTCGGGGACGCGGTCACGACCATCGCCCCCGGCGACTTCGTCATCGCGCCGTTCACGACGAACGACGGGACCTGCCAGGCGTGCCGCCACGGCATCACGTCGAGCTGCGAACACGGTTCGGTGTTCGGCGGCAAGCAGGACCCCTACGGCCACCCGATGGGTGGCGCCCAGGCCGAGATCGTGCGGGTCCCCGACGCGGAGGCGACCCTCGTGGTCGTCCCCGGCCCCGTCGACGACGCACTCGTGCCCTCGCTCCTCACGCTCTCGGACGTCTTCTCGACCGGGCACCACGCCGCGGTCTCCGCTGGGGTCGGCCCCGGCAAGACGGTCGTGGTGGTCGGCGACGGCGCGGTCGGCCTGTGCGCCGTGCTCGCGGCCGCCCGGCTCGGCGCCGACCGCATCATCGCGATGAGCCGCCACGAGGACCGCCAGCGGATCGCGCGCGAGTTCGGTGCGACGGACATCGTCGCCACCCGCGGTGACGAGGGCATCGACGAGGTCCGCGCCCTGCTCGGCGGCGAGCTCGCCGACTGCGCCCTGGAGGCCGTGGGCACCAAGGAGAGCATGGACCAGGCGCTGCGCGTGGTGCGGCCCGGCGGCGCCGTCGGGTACGTCGGCGTGCCGGCGGGTGGCCCGGAGCTCCCGATGTCGTTCCTGTTCGGCAAGAACATCACCGTCGCCGGTGGGGTCGCCCCGGTGCGCGCCTACCTGCCGGAGCTGCTGCCCGACGTGCTCTCACGCGCCGTCGACCCGGGGCGCGTGTTCGACCTGGAACTGCCCCTCGAAGAGGCCGCCGAGGCCTACGCGGCGATGGACGAGCGCCGCGCCGTCAAGGTGCTGCTCCGCCCGTAGCGGCGGTGCGTGGGCCGGGAGCGCGGGGCGGTGGTCAGCCGCCCGGCCCACGCGACGCGGCGGTGACGCCGACGCCGCGCTCATCGCGTTCCGCCGCTCGTCGCGCTCGTCGCTCGTCGCGCTCGTCGCGCTCAGGCGTCGTGCACGGCGAGCAGGCGATGGGGTGCCGCTTCGACCACGTGCCACGGCGTCCCCTCGGGCAGGACGCCGCGCAACTCGCCCGCGGTGTAGCTCCGACGGATCGAGCGCAGCCCGTCGACGCGGACGAAGGTCCCGGCGGCCACCGGTACGACCCCGAGCGCGTACGCGCGGTAGGCCGCCGCCGAGCGTCGGATGTCGCTGTGCACGACCCGGCGCGTCGCGAGCGTCACCGAGTCCGCGAGGAACGCCGCCCGTGCCGCATCGTCGAGGTGGTGCAGGACGTGGTTCGACACCACCACGTCGAACCGCTCCCCCGCCGCGACGAGGTCCTCGCTCGACGCCCGCCGGAAGACCACGCCGTCGGTGGTCGTCCGCTCCGCCGCCCGGATCGCCCGGGGGTCGGGGTCGATGCCGACGACCTCGACGCGATGTCCGGAGGCGTGCGCCCACCTCGCGATCGAGCGCGCCACGTCGCCGCCGCCGCATCCGAGGTCGAGCACGCGCGCGGGCCGCTCGACCGGGAGGACCGGCCGCACGAACCGCCGCCAGACCCCGCGCCAGCCGCCGACGAGCGGATTGACGATCGCGAAGCGCCGGAAGGTCCGGTCGAGGGCACGAGGGTCGCATGCGGGGTCGTCCATGACCTCGGCGAGGTCCGTCGCTCGGACGCTGAGATCCGGACGCAGGGGCTCGCCGAAGACGCGCGCGCCCCGCCGATGCTGCAGATCCGGGCCTGTCCCGACCGCCGCGTTCACGCTCGCACGACCTCGAGCGCTGCCGTCTCCACCGTCAGTCCCGGGCCGAACGCGAGGGCGACGACGCGGCTGCCGGGCTCCGCCCCGTCCTGCAGGATGCGGTCGAGCACGAACAAGACGGTGCCGCTCGACATGTTCCCGTGCTCGGCCAGCACGCGACGGGAGGCGTCGATCGCCATCGCGGGCAGCTGCAGTTCGTCCTCGACCCGGTCGAGGATGGCCCGGCCGCCCGGATGCACCGCCCAGAGCGGTACCGACGTCGCGTCGTCACACTCGATCGCCGCGAGGACCGGCGCCACGGCTTCTGCCACGTGCTGCTCGATGAGGTGGGGCACGGCCGAGGACAACACCATCTCGAAGCCCTCGTCGCCGATGTTCCACGCCATGTCGCCGGCTCCCTCCGGGATCACCGACGACGCGAACGCGTCGAGCCGCAGGGCCAGGGGCGCGTCGGGGTCCGGCTCCGCGGTGAACCGCGCGTCCGGGAGGTCCGGTGTCACGACCGCCGCGGCCGCTCCGTCACCGAACACGCTGTTGGCGACGATCTGGTCCGGGTCGTCGGAGGCCCGGATGTGCAGGGTGCACAGCTCCGCGCACACGACGAGCACGACGGCGTCGGGGTCCTCGGCGCAGAACGCCGCCGCGGTCCGGAGTGCCGGGAACGCGGCGTAGCAGCCCATGAACCCGATGTGGTGGCGGAACACCCCCGGTCGCATGCCGAGTTCCGTCGCCACGGCGAGGTCCGGGCCCGGCTGCGTGAACCCGGTGCAGGACACCGTGACGACGTGGGTGACCTGGTCGGCCGCGATGTCCGCCTTCGAGAGCGCGTCGGCGGCAGCGGCGACGAACAACGGGAGCGCGGTCTCGCGGTAGCGGTCGTTGCGGAACCGGGTCGACGGTGAGCGGATGACGCCGTGCTCATCCACGAAGTCGCTCGCGCCCTCGTGGAGGAGTTCGGAGAGCACGGTGTGCCGCTGGTCGACCGCCGAGGCACCGAACGCAGCCCCGACGATGCGCTGTCCGAGCCGACTCAACGCCGGCTGCGCCGCGAACAGCCCCTGCACCGCCCGCTGGTCGAGGGTGGTGGGCGGGACGGCCGTACCGACGGCGCGGATGATTGCGGGCACGATTCATCCTGCCACCGGCCCCCGCGCACCGCCCAGGCACGATGCACCCCGTGGTCGCCATGCGATCCGGGAACGTCGGATCGGGACCGACCACGGGGTCACGCCTCGTGGCGGCGGGACGACGATCTCGGCCGTACCGCCGGGCAGCGCGAGGTCAGGCCTGCGCGCGCTCCAACACCAGCTCACGGACACGGGCGGCGTCCGCCTGGCCCTTCATCGCCTTCATGACGGCGCCGATGATCGCACCGGCCGCCTGCACCTTGCCGTCGCGGATCTTGCCCAGGACGTCCGGCTGGGCACCGAGCGCCTGGTCGATCGCGGCGATGAGCGCGGTGTCGTCCGACACGACCTTCAGCCCGCGGGACTCGACGACCTCGGCCGGCGACCCCTCGCCGGCGATGACGCCCTCGAGCACCTGACGGGCGAGCCGGTCCGTGAGGTCCCCGGTGTCGACGAGCGCGATGAGTTCGGCCACCTGTGTGGGCGACACGAGATCGGCCGGAGCGGCGTCCTGGGCGTTGGCGATGCGGCTGATCTCGCCCGTCCACCACTTCCGGGCGGACTGCGGTTGTGCGCCGGCGGCGACGGTCTCCTCGACCTCGACGAGCAGACCGCCGTTCAGGACGTCCTGGAACTCCAGGTCCGCGAACCCCCATTCGGCCTTGAGACGACGACGACGCGCCGCCGGGGCTTCCGGAAGGGCCGCGCGGAGTTCCTCGATGAGCTCGGGCGCGGGCACCACGGGCAGCAGATCGGGCTCGGGGAAGTAGCGGTAGTCGTCGGCGTCGGACTTCGGACGCCCCGCCGAGGTACGGCCGGTGTCCTCGTGCCAGTGACGGGTCTCTTGCGTGATCGTCCCGCCGTTGGCGAGGATCGCGGCCTGCCGCTGGATCTCGTAGCGCACCGCACGCTCGACCGCGCGGAACGAGTTGACGTTCTTCGTCTCGGTGCGCGTCCCCAGGCGCTCCTGCCCGCGGGGGCGCAGCGACACGTTCGCGTCGCACCGCAGGTTCCCGCGCTCCATCCGCGCCTCGGACACCCCGAGCGCCCGGACGACGTCGCGGATGGTCTGCACGTAGGCGGCACCGAGCTCGGGCGCGCGGTGCTCCGCCCCGAAGATGGGACGCGTGACGATCTCGACGAGCGGCACGCCCGCTCGGTTGTAGTCGACCAGGGAGTACTCCGCGCCCTGGATGCGGCCCGTGGCCCCACCGACGTGCGTCAGCTTGCCGGCGTCCTCTTCCATGTGGGCACGCTCGATCGGCACCGTGAACATGGTGCCGTCGGCGAGCTCGACCTCGACCGACCCGTCGAACGCGATGGGCTCGTCGTACTGGGAGATCTGGTAGTTCTTCGCCAAGTCCGGGTAGAAGTAGTTCTTCCGGGCGAAGCGCGAGGACTCGGCGATCGAGCAGCCGAGCGCCAGACCGAGGCTGATCGAGTAGCGGATCGCCTGCTCGTTCACGACCGGGAGCGACCCGGGCAGCCCGAGGTCGACCGGCGTGATGTTGGTGTTCGGCTCGCCGCCGAAGAAGTTCGGCGCATCGGAGAACATCTTGGTCTTCGTCGCGAGCTCGACGTGGACCTCGAACCCGAGCACGGGCTCGAAGCGCTCGATCGCCTCGTCGAAGTCCATGAGTGCGTCCTTGGCCATCAGATCACGCCTTCTTCCGCTGCCGACTGCTGAGTCTCGTCGAGGTCGGGGACCTGCGAGATGAGGGTGCGCCCCCACGAGTCCTCGAGCAGACGCTCGAGCGCCGCGCCGTACCGGTAGAGGCGGGCGTCCTGACGCGCGGGTGCCATGAGCTGCACGCCCGTGGGCAGGCCGTCCTCGGGTGCCAACCCCATGGGGATGCTCATGCCCGGGATCCCGGCGAGGTTCGCGGGGATCGTCGTGAGGTCGTTGAGGTACATCGCGAGCGGGTCGTCGATCTTCTCGCCGAGGGGGAACGCCGTGGTGGGCGCACTGGGGCTGACGAGCAGGTCGACCTGTTCGAAGGCGCGGTCGAAGTCACGCTGCACGAGCGTGCGGACCTTCTGCGCGCTGCCGTAGTACGCGTCGTAGTAGCCGGCGCTCAGGGCGTAGGTGCCGAGGATGATGCGGCGCTTGACCTCCGGACCGAAGCCGGCCTCGCGCGTCGCCGCCATGACGTCCTCGACCGTGCCACCGGCCGCGGGCGTGACGCGCATGCCGAACCGGACCGAGTCGAACTTGGCGAGGTTCGACGAGGCCTCGGCCGGGAGGATCAGGTAGTACGCGCTGATCGCGTACGCGAAGCTCGGCGCGTCGATCTCGACCACCGTGGCCCCTGCCGACTCGAGCAGGGCGACGGTCTCGGTGAAGCGCTGCGTGACGCCGGCCTGGAAGCCGTCGCCACCGAGCTCCTTCACGACGCCGATCCGGACCCCGGCCAGGGTGCCGTCCTGGAGACCGGAGCGAGCGGCGTCCGCGAAGGACGGCCAGGCGTCGGTGAGGGACGTCGAGTCGCGCGGGTCGTGTCCGCCGATGACGTCGTGCACGAGCGCGGCGTCGAGCACCGTCCGTGACACGGGCCCCACCTGGTCCAGTGAGGACGCGAGCGCGATCGCACCGTAGCGGCTCACGCCGCCGTACGTCGGCTTGACACCGACCGTTCCGGTCACCGCACCCGGCTGGCGGATCGATCCACCCGTGTCGCTGCCGAGCGCGACCGGTGCCTCGTACGCGGCGACGGCCGCTGCGGAGCCGCCCCCCGAGCCTCCCGGGATGCGGTCGAGGTCCCACGGGTTGCGCGTGGGCCCGTACGCCGAGAACTCGGTCGACGATCCCATGGCGAACTCGTCCATGTTGGTCTTGCCGAGCGGGACCATGCCCGCCTGGCGGAGCCGGGCGACGACCGTGGCGTCGTACGGCGGCACCCAGCCTTCGAGGATCCGCGAGCCGGAGGTCGTGGGCATGTCCTGCGTGCAGAGGACGTCCTTGATGGCGACGGGCACCCCGGCGAGCGGGCCGAGGGCGTCACCCGCGGCGCGTCGAGCGTCCACGGCCTGGGCCACGGCGAGCGCGGACTCGTTGACGTGGAGGAACGCGTGCACGTCGGTGTCGACGGCGGCGATGCGGTCCAGGTGGGCCTGGGTGACCTCGACGCTCGACAGGTCGCGGGCGACGAGCGCGTCGGCGAGCGCCGCCGCGGTCATCCCGGTGATCTCGGCGCTCACTGTTCCTCTCCCAGGATCGCGGTGACCCGGAACCGGGAGCCGTCGGAGTCGGGCGCACCGGCGAGGGCCTGCTCCTGCGTCAGCGTCTGGCCGACCTCGTCCGGTCGGAACACGTTCTGCAGCGGGATCGGGTGACTGGTCGCGGGCACGTCCGGCGTCGCGACCTCGCTCACCTTGGCGACGCTCTCGACGATCTGCGAGAGCTCCCCGGTCAGGCGGCTGATCTCGTCCGGCGTGAGTGCGATGCGTGCGAGGTGCGCCAGATGCGCGACCTGCTCGCTCGTGATGTCAGGCATGGTGCTCCGTCGATCGGTTCGTGGGATGCCGACCAGTCTAGAGCGGCGGCGTCCGCCGACCGGGCCGCCGGGTCACTTGCCGGTGGACGGGGCCGGGATCGTCGCCGTGGTGGAGGACGAGCCGGACCGGGCGGTCGACTTCGCGGAGGTCGACCCGACCATCGTGGGGTCGGGCGTCGGCAGGGCATCGCCGCCGTACTTCTGGTCGAGCGTCGTCATCATGGTCCGGCCGACGCCGAACTTGGCGCTGTAGCCGGTGGTCCCGGCGAGCATCGGGACGTTCGCGAGCCCGACGGCCCCCTTCACGTTGCCGATCCAGGTCGCGTTCGTGTACTTCGTCGTCGAGGTGACGAGCCAGTTCTGCACGTCGGCGTCGGTCGTGCCGGTCTTGGCGAACTTCGGGGTGCTGTCGCCGGGGTTCGCCGAGGCCGCGGTGCCGCTGCCCTGCAGGACGCCCTGCAACGCGTAGTCGACCGTGGCGGCGACCTGCGCGGAGACACCGCGGGTGCACGTCGTCGGGGTCGGCGCGATCGACTTGCCGTTCGCCTGCGTCACCTTGTCGATCGCGACCGGCGTGCAGAACACCCCGCCGTTCGCGAACCCGGCGTAGGCGCTCGCCAGGGTGAGCGGCGAGAGCTCGTTGACGCCGAGGATCATCGACGGCCCCTCGAACAGTCCGCTCGCACCGTTCGCCTTGTGGATGCCCATCGCCTCGGCGAGCTTCGCGATCTGGCACAGGTCGAGCTGCTTGCCCATCGCGGCGAACGCGGTGTTGATCGACTCCGCCGTCGCGAGCATGACGCTCATCGACGCCGGGACCGCCTCGGCGTTCGCGACGGACCAGGGGGCACCCGCGATGTTCTCGCACGTGTTCGTGAACTCCGCGGTCGGGTAGGTGTGCTCCGTCGTGTTCACGTACTGGTTCAGGGTGTGCCCGGACGCGAGCCACTCGGCGAGCGTGAACACCTTGAACGTGGAGCCCGTCTGGAACCCGGTGGAACCGCCGTACGCCTGGTCGGTGCTGTAGTTCACCGAGGTCGAGCCCGGAGGCGCCGCATCCGACTGGTTGAAGCTCGTGTTCTGCACCATCGACAGCACGCGACCCGTGCCGGGCTGGATGGTGACGTTCGAACCACCGATGTGGACGTAGGTCATCGTCGACGGCACGTAGGTCGAGAGCGCGGACTGCGCCGTCGCCTGCAGATCCAGGTCGAGCGAGGTGTAGATCTTCAGGCCCTTGGTGTCGAGGGTGGTGATCCGGTCGGCCTCGGTGGTGCCGAAGGCGCTGTCGTGGAGCACGACGTTCCGCACGTAGTCGCAGAAGTACCCGGCGTCGTACTGGACCGCCGCGGCGCACCCGTTCGTCGTCGCGGTGATCTTCGGCGTGATCGGGGCCGCGATCGCCGCGTCGCGCTGCTGCTTCGTGATGTCGTGGTGCACGTACATGCGCTTGAGCACGTAGTCGCGGCGCGCCTTGGTGAGCGCGTACCCGTTCGCCGAGCCGTTGTCCGTGTCGGCCGGCTCGTCGATCCGGAGGTTCGCCGGGTTGTTGAGGATCGCGACGAGCGTCGCCGACTGCTCCAGGTTCAACTGCGCGGCCGTGACCCCGAAGTAGTACTCGGCACCGGCCTCGACGCCGTACACACGACCGCCGAGCCCGACGATGTTGAGGTACCCCGTGAGGATCTGTGACTTCGAGTACTTCT
Source organism: Curtobacterium sp. MCBD17_019 (assembly GCF_003234555.1). Lineage (NCBI taxonomy): Bacteria > Bacillati > Actinomycetota > Actinomycetes > Micrococcales > Microbacteriaceae > Curtobacterium > Curtobacterium sp. MCBD17_019. The sequence continues at coordinate 11,075 of NZ_QKTT01000028.1, forward strand.
TGTTCACGGCGATCGCGTACCGCATCTCCTGCAGCTTCCGCTGCGGGGACACCTCGGTGACGTGCTGGTAGCAGGAGTCGATCTTCGACTGCGTCCCGAGCTGCTCGCACTGCTGGACGAGGACGTTCTTGACGTACTGCTGGGTGATCGACGACCCGCCCTGGACGTCCTTGCCGAGGGCGGTCGACGCCGCACCACGGAGCGTGCCGACGACGTCGATCCCGCCCTCGGTGGCGAACCGCGGGTCCTCGGTGTCGATCGCGGCCTGCTTCACCGTGGTGGCGATCGCCGAGTCCTTGACGATCACGCGGTTCTCCGCGAAGAACGACGCGATCGCGACGTCCTGGCCGCCCTTCTTGGCGTAGATCGTCGAGACCTGCTGCGGCGTCGAGATGTCGAGGTAGCTCGGCAGGTCCTCGAAGAACTCGGCCGCCGACGACACCCCCTGCCCGGCGAGCGCGACGCCCGGCGTGACCGCGACGGCGACGAGGACGCCTGCCACGACCGCCATGACGACGAAGAGGAGGAACGCTCCAGGCCACCGCACGACACGCATGTGATGACGGTACGGACTACCGCTGTACCCGGGCCGCTGCGACTCGCCCCGAATCTGCGTGGATGCTCAGGCCCAGCGGGTCAATCGCGCAGCTGGACGTCCTGCGGACGCACGAGCAGCAGGTCGGGGGACTCCGGCCCGCCGCCACCACCACCACCGCTGCCGCTCCCGCTGCCGCTCGCAGCGGTGCCAGCGACCGCACCTTCCGCGGTCAGGACGGTCCGCCCCGAGGGGTCCGCGCCCGTGACGAGGTCGGAGCGGCCGACCGCGATGAGCGCGACGTCGTGGATGGATGCCGTCCCGGGCACGAGGTACTCGTTGTGGCCGTACGGGCGCCGGAACACCTCCTCGTCCTCGCGGTGATCGACCCCGCCGCGCAGGTCGAGCACGGTCGACCCGAACCCGGGGGCCGCCGGATCGGTGCCGAAGTACCCGGTTCCCGCCACCGGATCCCAGTGTGCGGCGCCGACGAACACCTGCCCCGCCGGCACGGCCAGCTCGGACGCGCGGGTGACCGCGCTGCCCGGCGATCCGAGCACGGTCAGGCTGTCGACGTGGATACGCCCGGACGACAAGGCCAGCAGGGCGGTCGTCGACCCGTACGAGTGCGCGACGACGGACACCCGCACCGGATCCGCCGTCCTGGTCGCGTCGATGCCCTCCACCACCCGCTCGAGACGCACCGCCCCGGCCCGGGCCAGTCCCACCGACAACACGTTCGTCAGGTCCGGCGTGCGGTAGCCGAGCCACGCGACGACCGCCACACCGCCCCGGCCACCACGAGCGAGGGGTGTCAGGGTCGCCTGCTCGCGGTACAGGTCCGCGCCCGTCGCGGTCCAGTCGGCGAACTGCCCGGAGACGGTGAAGAACATCCCGGGCACCATCACCGTCACGTCCGAAGCGGTCGTGAGGTCGCCCATCGCGATCGCCGCCCGCCCGGACCCGCGAGGATCGAGGGTCAGGAGCTGCTTCGGCGGGTCCTCCGGCCCCCGTACGAGCGCCGTCCGCACCTGCTCGAGCATCCGGAGGCGGGACGCCGACCCGGAGTCCGGGGCACGCGCGGTCCGGAGGTCCTCCCCCAGCACCCGCCGGTTCGCCCGGTCACGCACCGGGTACGGGACGCCCTCGAGGTTCCCCACCGCCTGCGGGGCGGACGTGACCAACCGGTGTCGGGCCTCCCGGCCGAGTCCGGACCACCACCGCGCGACGTCGCCGGCGTCCGGCGGGGCGTCGAGCAGCGTTCGCATGACCGGCCCCGCCAGGCGGGCGGCGTGCCGCAGCGTCGCGTCCGACGCCGACGACAGTCCCGACAGCAGCGCACGGCCGTGCAGGTCGTCGAGCCGCTCCGCCCGGGAGGCCCGGTGCACGCCCGTCGCGTCCGGCGCCGCCGCCTCCCGCGGGGCCGTCGCGACGACCACCTCCGCCGCTGGGCTCGACGCGGCCGCGGGCAGCGGCGTGGCCTCGATCACTCCGAGTGAGTGCACCGAGGCGGTGAGCAGTGCTGCGACGAGGAACAGCAGAGCGGTCTCCCCTGGGAAGGCCTGCCCGTCGCCGCCCTGTCGACGACGGGTGATGCACGCACCATCCTACGGACGTCCTCGTCATCCGGTCCGGGCGACGTGTGTCGCTCTCGCTCCGGACGATCACGCGTCCGGATGAACAGGCGTCGCCGAACCGGTTTCACCGATGCTGCGTCACTCGCTCGGGGTCGCCTCCGTCGCCGGAGCGCTCTCCTCCGCCGCCGGAGCGCTCTCCTCCGTCGTCGGTGCGACGTCGGCCGCCGCGATGTCCTCCGGGTCGCCTGCCGTGACGTCGTCTTGGTCGCCGTCCACCCCATCGGTCGGCTCGAGTGCGGCAGGACCTTCACGCACGAGCACCGCGAACTGGGCCGCGTCGATGATCCGCAGTCCGAGCTGTTCCGCCTTCGTCAGCTTCGAGCCGGCGCCGGGCCCAGCAGCCACGAAGTCGGTCTTCTTGCTCACGCTCGACGCCGCCTTGCCGCCCGCGGCGATGATCGCCTCTTGGGCGCCCTCGCGCGTGAACCCCTCGAGCGAGCCCGTCGCGACCACCGTGATGCCGGACAGCACGCCGCCCTCCACCGCCGCGCCGCCGGGGCCCGGGTGATCGGGCGTCGTGAACTGCACGCCGGCCGCCGTCCAGCGCTCGATGATCTCACGGTGCCAGTCGACCTCGAACCACTCGAGGAGCGCGTCCGCGATGATCCCGCCGACGCCGTCCACGGCCGCGAGCTCGTCGCGCGACGCCGACCGGATGGCGTCGAGGGACCCGAAGTGTGACGCGAGCGCTCGGGCCGCGACCGGACCCACGTGGCGGATGCTCAGCCCCACGAGGATGCGCCAGAGCGGCTTCGTCTTCGCCGCGTCGATGTTCCTCAGCATCTCGAACGCGTTCTTCGACGGGTACCGCCCCGGCTCTCCCCGGTAGTCCGCTCCGCGAGCCTCCGGGTCGAACGGCGGATCGGTCTTCTTGCGCGCGCGACTGAAGGGCGTCACTCGCTTCGGCACGGCCTGGCCGGTGGCATCGGTGTCGTCCTCGAGTCGCACCATGCCCGTCTCGGCGTCGCGCACGATGACCTCGATCGGGACGATGTCCTCCATCGTCAGGTCGAACAGCCCCGCCTCGGTCACCAACGGCGGTGTCTCGGGGAACAGGGGCTGCGTCAGCGCCGCCGCCGCGACTTCGCCGAGCCCCTCGATGTCGAGCGAACCCCGCGATGCGATGTGCTCCACACGACCGCGGACCTGCGCCGGGCAGCTCCGCGCGTTCGGGCAACGGAGGTCGATGTCGCCCTCCTTCGCCGGCCGGAGCTCCGTGCCGCACTCCGGGCACCGCGCCGGCATGACGAACTCGCGTTCGGAGCCGTCGCGGAGCTCGACGACGGGCCCGAGGACCTCGGGGATGACGTCGCCGGCCTTCCGCAGCACGACGGTGTCCCCGATGAGGACGCCCTTCGCCTTGACCACCTGCTGGTTGTGCAGCGTCGCCTGCCGGACCACCGACCCGGCGACCTCGGCCGGCGCCATCGCGGCGAACGGCGTGGCACGGCCGGTGCGTCCGACACTCACGACGATGTCGAGCAGCTTCGTGTGGACCTCCTCCGGCGGGTACTTGTAGGCGGTCGCCCACCGGGGCGCGCGCGAGGTCGCCCCGAGCTCCTCGTGCAGCGCGAGGTCGTCGACCTTGACGACGATGCCGTCGATCTGGTGCTCGACGCTCGCGCGGCGCTCCCCGTAGTCCCGCACGAACCCGATGACCTCGTCGATCGTGTCGAACACGCGGTAGTGGGTGCTCGTCGGCAGACCCCAGCCGCGGAGCAGGTCGTAGACCTCGGACTGCGCCCGCACGTCGGTGTCGCGCTCGAGCTCCCGGACCGGCCAGGCGCCGATCCCGTGCACGAGCATCCGCAGCCGCCGGAGGCGGTCGACCATGAGCGCCCGCTTCGCCGGGGACTTGCCCTCTTCCTTCTGACGGAGCGAACCGGCCGCTGCGTTCCGCGGGTTGGCGAACACGCGCTCGCCGGCCTCGCGCTGCCGCGCGTTGAGCTCGTCGAACTCGGCGACGGGGAAGAAGATCTCGCCTCGGACCTCCACGATCGGTGGATGTCCGGACCCCGCGAGGCGCTCGGGGATGGTGCCCATCGTCAGGACGTTGCCGGTGACGTCCTCGCCCACCACGCCGTCGCCCCGGGTCGCCGCCGTGACGAGTCGGCCGTGTTCGTACCGGAGGTTGATCGCGAGCCCGTCGATCTTCAGCTCGGTGAGGAACCGGACCCGCTCGGCACCGGCGTCACGCTCCACCTTGACGGCCCACTCGGTCAGTTCCTCCGGGCTGAAGACGTTGTCGAGGCTCAGCATGCGCTCGGCGTGCTCGACGGGCGCGAACTGCGTCGTCTCAGCCCGGCCGCCGACCGTCTGGGTGGGGCTGTCCGCCGTCAGGAGTTCGGGGAACCGCTGTTCGATCGCGTCGAGACGCCGGACCATCGCGTCGTACTCGGCGTCCGTGACGGTCGAGGCGTTCTGCTCGTAGTACGCGTCCCGGAGCTCCGCGATCCGGGTCCGGAGGCGGTCGGTCTCCTCACGCGCCTGGTGGCCGTCGAGGTCCCCGACGTCGATGGTCTCGAACGTCTCCTCGACGGCGGGTGCGGCGTCCGCGGGCTCGGTGCTCATGGTCCAGTTCTACCGGTCGCCACCGACGCGGGGACGCCCGGCGGGGCCTCCCTCCGGGCGGCGTCGAGTCCCCGGGCTGCGACGCCTGCCGCGCTCGTCGCCCCTCCATCCGTCGGCCCCTCCACGCCGCCGGCCCCGTCGACAACTCAGGACGATCCAGCCGGGAGGCCCCCCGCACCCCGCCACGCAACCGACCCTCCTGAATTCTCCGC
>NZ_QKTT01000029.1:0-8709 GCF_003234555.1 Curtobacterium sp. MCBD17_019
CGCCACAGCGCGGCGACGGAACTCCTCAGGCTTCGCAGCAGGCATCACGGACTCCTTCTCCGGGACGATCATCGCCCCAACTCAGGTGTCCGGGAAACCCGGGACAGGTCAGGGCTGGGTGAAGTAGGGGTGCAGTTCGATCTGGTTGACGGCGGGCACGACGGCGGTGTGCTGCATGAGCTTCGTGAGGTGGTGGGGCATGAAGTTGCTGACGCCGATCGCGCGGACCTTCCCGTCCGTGAGTAAGCGCTCAAGGGCCCGGTACGCGTCGACGGTCGCGTCGAACCGCTGCGGCATCGGCTGGTGGAGGATCAGCAGGTCGATCATGTCGATCCCGAGCTTCCCGACACCTTTGTCGAACGCGTGGAGGGTCTGGTCGTAGCCGAAGTCGACGGGCCAGATCTTCGTCTCGATGAACACGTCGGACCGGTCCAGATCGGACCGGCGAATCCCCTCGCCGACTTCGCGTTCGTTCTGGTACGCGGCGGCGGTGTCGATGTGGCGGTATCCGACAGCGAGGGCCGTCTCGACGGCGGCGGCCGTCTCGTCGGGCGGGCTCTGGTACACGCCGAGGCCGATGGCGGGCATTTGGACGCCGTTGTTCAGGGTGAGTGTTGCGCTCATGAGAGCGACGGTAGCCGCGTCGATGGCGCCGAGAGAGGGGCTGTTGGACCCCCTTATCGCCCTCACATGGCGGGGGCGGGCGTCCTTCTGTTCAGAGCTTCGCGGGGAACGCGGAGCGGCGGCCGACCATGGTCAGAAATACCGCGATGGTCCCGAAGACGATCATCACGACGGCGAGCACGAGCCCGTCGAAGGCGGTCAGGAGCGCGGCACCGAAGATGCCGGCGGCGAAGATGGCGATGTTGAACGCGACAGGGAGGAACGCGCTGGCAACGTCGGCGTTCTCGCCCCCAGCGGTGGTGAGTGCCGCCTGTAGCTGTGTGGATGCGCCGCCGAAGCTGACTCCCCACAGCACCGCTGCGACGAGGATCGCGATCGTCGAGGTATGAGCGACGAGGAGGATCACGCCGGTGATGACGAACAGGCCAGCACTGAGGTGCAGCAGCGGACGCGGGTGGCGGTCCAGGAGCGCGCCGGTGATGATGACTCCGGCGATCGCGGCGATGCCGTAGACGAGGAGCATCAGGCCGGCGCTGATGCCGGTGTCGGTGGCCCGCAGGTACGGGGAAATGTACGTGTAGATGGTGTTGTGGGCGAGCATCCACGTCGCGATGACGGCGAGGATGATGGCGATCCCGCGGATCCGGAAGACCTTCGCGACGGAGAGTTTCACGGCGCTGGTCTGGCCGGGGGCGTCCGGGACGAACAGGGCAATCAACGCCAGGACGATGAGCCCGATGATGCTCAGGCCCCCGAAGGACCACCGCCACGTCAGCGCGTGACCAAGGAAGGAACCCAGGGGGGTTCCGAGCGCGAACCCGACGGGAGCGCCGGTGGACACGATCGCGAGTGAGACACCAGCGAAGCGGGGCGGGCTGATGCGGCGGGCGTAGGTGGCGAACATGCCCCAGATCGTTCCCGACATCGCACCGGCGATGAAGCGGTATATCAGCGACACGGCGACGTCCGGCGAGAATGCGGTGACGGTGTTCGCCAGCAGCAGGACCCCGATTGCGGTCATGATCAGCGGCTTCCGGCGCAGGCTCCGGGTGAGGGCGATTGCAGGGACGGTGGCGATGACGGTGCCGATGGCGTATGCGCTGACGAAGAGGCCGACGGTGCCTTCGCTCGTGTGCATGCTGTCCGCGATGACGGGCAGGAGGCCAGCGGGCATCGTCTCCATCGCAACGAGGACGAACCCGATCGCAGCAAGCAGCGTGAGAGGAAACCACGGCAGTCGGCCCTCGGCGACGTCTTCGGTCTGTGGTTGGTCAGTGGTGGAGGTCACGAGAGCGCTTTCGTCGAAGGTGTAGGCGCGGCGGGGCACCAGTGCGAGCAGGGTGCCCACTCACCGCGTCGGCGGCGGCCGCAGCGGCAGAAAGGTGCCGGCTTGCCGGCGAGAAGAGCCGTCAGGCGCGTGAGGTGGCGGCGGCTTTGTCGGTGATGCGCTCGGTCGCCGCCCAAGACGCGAGGAGTTTCAGCGCGTCAGCAGATGGGGTGCCGGGTGCTGCGGGGTAGACGGTGAGGCTGTGCCCGGGCACGTCTTCGAGCTCCATGACCTGGTAGGTGAGTTCCAGCATGCCGACGGCGGAGTGGTTGAAGCTCTTCGCGCCGGAGTAGTGCCGGCGGACGTTGTGTGCAGCCCAGCGGATGCGGAACTCATCACTGCGCACCGAGAGCTCGCCGACGAGCGCGGCGATTCCGGGATCGTGGGGGTTCCTGCCGGCGTCGCGGCGGAGGATCGCGACGTTGACGTTCGCGGCTCGTTCCCAGTCGGGGTAGAAGTCGTAGGCGCGGGGGTCGAGGAAGATGAATCGGGAGTGGTTCGCTGGCCGCGCCGTCCCCCGGTACATGTCGGAATAGAGCGCGTAACCAAGCGTGTTCGCGGCGACGATGTCCATTCGGTTGTTGCCGATGAAAGCCGGCGCTTCCGTGATGGTGTCAAGCATGAACTGCACTGCGGGGGGCAGACCGGCCGGGGCTGGCGCCTTGGCCCGCGCACGGACGGTCGTGGCGTTGGCGTCGCGGGCGAGGTCGAAGAGGTGGTCATGCTCGGCACGGTCAAGGCTGAGCGCGGAAGCGATGGCGTCAAGGACGCTGTCGGAAGCGCCGGTGAGGTTCCCGCGCTCGATGCGGGTGTAGTAGTCGACGCTGACTCCGGCGAGGCGGGCGACTTCTTCGCGGCGGAGGCCGGCGACGCGGCGACGGCCGCCGAACTGCTCGACGCCTGCCTGCTCGGGCGTGATGCGTGCACGGCGTGACGACAAGAACTCACGCACCTCAGCTCGGTTGTCCATGACAGCCACGGTAGGCGGTTCCGTCGACTCGAAGACAGGTTCTGCTGGACCCCGTTTACGCAGAGCCTCACTACCGTGTGAAGACAGCCGTTTGATGGTGATGACCACGAATCACCCGAACGATTGGATCCGCATCTGATGCGCGCCACGATCATGCATGCCGCCCGCGACGTCCGCGTCGACGAGCGTGAGAAGCCGACCATTCAGCAGCCCACCGACGCGATCATCAAGCTCGTCGCGGCCTGCGTCTGCGGATCGGACCTTTGGCCGTACCGCGGTGACGACGCGATCGATGAGCCCGTCCCGATGGGTCACGAGTACGTCGGCATCGTCGAGGAAGTCGGCGCCGACGTGCAGAACGTCACGCCCGGTCAGTTCGTTGTCGGCTCGTTCTTCGCCTCCGACAACACGTGCGAGATCTGCCAGTCCGGCTACCAGTCGGGCTGCGTCCACCGTGAGGGTGTCGGCGGAGCGCAGGCCGAGTACATGCGGGTCCCGCTCGCCGACGGTACCCTCGTCGCAACCCCCGGCATGCCCGACGAGGACAAGATCCCGTCCCTCCTTGCCGCATCCGACGTCCTCGGTACCGGCTGGTTCGGCGCGAAGGCAGCCGAAGTCGGTCCGGGTAAGACCGTCGCCGTCGTCGGTGACGGCGCTGTGGGCCTGCTCGCAATCCTCGCGGCGAAGCAGATGGGCGCCGAGCGCATCATCGCGATGTCCCGCCACGAGTCCCGGCAGAAGCTCGCCCGCGAGTTCGGCGCCACCGACATCGTCGAGGAGCGCGGCGAAGCCGGCATCGCGAAGATCAAGGAACTCACCGACGGCCTCGGCGCGCACTCGATCATCGAGGCGGTCGGCACGCAGGAATCGATGATGCAGGCCATCCACTCCACCCGCGCCGGCGGCCACGTCGGCTACGTCGGCGTCTCCCACGACGTCGACCTGCCGGGCCTGGAACTGTTCTTCTCCCACGTGCACCTGCACGGCGGCCCCGCCCCGGTCCGCGGCTACCTGCCCGAGCTGATCGACCTGATCCTCAGCGGTGCGATCGAGCCGGGCAAGGTCTTCGACATGGAGCTGCCCCTCGAGGACGCCGCCGAGAGCTACAAGGCGATGGACGAACGCCGCGCCATCAAGGTCCTCCTCCGCCCATAACCCACAGACCGGGCCTCGGCAGCTCCCCCCGGTTGCCGAGGCCCTTCACTCCTGCTCACAAACTGCGAACGGGAAGCATCATGACCACACTTGCCATCATCGGAGCGGGCCCCGGACTCGGCGCCGCCGTCGCGCGCCGCTTCGGCCAGGAGGGCTTCTCCGTCGCGCTCATCGCCCGGAACCGGACCCGCGTCGACGAGCTCGCCGCGACGCTCACCGCGGAGGGCATCACCGCCGCCGGGTTCACCGCGAACGTCCGCGACCAGGACTCGCTCCGCACCGCCCTCGAGCAGGCCAGCGAGCAGCTCGGCCCGATCGAGGTCGTGCAGTACAGCCCCCTGCCGGCGAAGGAGTTCATGCGGCCCGTCCTCGAGACAGTCGCTGCGGACCTCGTCGGCCCGGTCGAGTTCTCCATCTACGGCCCCGTCACCGTCGCGCACCAGGTCCACGGCAGCGCGCTGCACTGGCTGCGCTCGGCGGGACTGCGGGTGGAGCCGTGATCGCCGCGCTCCTCGCCATCGGCACCTTTGGCGCGCCGCATGCACGGCAGACGTATCTCCCCCTCGAGGTGCTCTGTATCGCGGGCGGTGGTGTCCTCGGTTGGGCTTACGAAGCCGTTTTCCAGCTCAGAGAACGCCGCGCGAGCGCGGGCACCTGCGACGACGACTAGCCGGTTGCAATCGGCCGAAGGTCATGAGGCCACCACGCGCGATGTGCGCGGTGCCGATCGCGTGGATCTGACAGTCAAAATGGTCCCCGCTCCACGACCATCCGGCGCTCGCCCAGTCCCAAGCGGCCTGGTCCGCGCCGGGCCAGGTCGAGCCGCCTCGCGGTGGTTGTCGCTGCCTCGTCATCCCAACGGCGGATGATCGGACCACTCCGAGTTCGCCCGGCAGTGGAGACAGCGAGCTCCCGGTAGGCGTGCACGGTAGCCGTCGTGCCCAGCGCAAAGACGTTGCCGAATTCTGCTGTCGTCAAGGCGCCAACTCGACTACCGAATTCCGATTGCGGATCGGCGAGCGAGACAACTGCGCAGCCGTCAGTACTCGAGCACTGGCCACTCTTGCAGCCGGGAAAACCGGGGGCGCGGCGGTGCCGGCTCGTCGTCGTCCATGACCCGGATTTCCGTGAGCATTGTGATCTCGCTCGTTCCGTAGGAGCGGTGCGCGACGCCGTCTCGCTCGTCGATGACCACCGTCATGCGGTCCGCTGGGTCGCGCTCATGCTCGAACGTCACGAGCAGCCAGTGCCCGTGTATCCGTTGGACCAGGATCGGCGCGAAGCTCGCGGGCGGGCCCCACAAGAGGAGAAGCTCCGGGGTGAGCAGCCGAACGGGAGGAGCCACCGCGCCGCTTCGCGCGAAGCTGACCTCCACCGACCCATCAACTGAGAAAAGAACGCCGTCCCTGTATTGGTCGCGGTGACGGTCACCCTGCCGGTCGAACGTCCAGCTGTGGTCGCGCTCGTCGATGACGACCTGGAACTGCAGAGGCTGCGCCAAGCCGGCCCGGGGCGCGGTCACGCCGCGAGGGAGTCGTCGGGCAGGGCGCCGGAGCGCGGCGACCTCCGCCTGAATGGTCGGGACATCAGCTGCAGCCAAGACGGTGTCGAAACCCACGCTCACAATCTTGCTCGCACGGCTAGCCACGCGAGCAAGAACAGCATCTCGATAGACAATCGCTGACCGAGACAGGAAAGCCTCCGGACGCGCCCGTGCCCCGGCCGTCTTAGACCAGAGCAATGCGCGGCGTGCAGTGCGAAGTAAACGCACGGCGATGCGACGCGCTCGTAAGCACGCTGCACGATCGACACGGATCCGCGACGCACCAGCGCTACGTGATCGGACTGAAGACTTCGCCTCGAGCAGCCCAAAGGCCGCCCGCGGCCTCAGGCGATCGGAGCAGGAGACGCGAGTTCCTCGACCGTCTGGTTGGGCTGACTCGGGCTGTCGGGGCTACCCGGTTCAGGTCGGTGCGGGATCCCCTCCCAGTACTCGGAATACTCGGAGTCGAAACCCTCACTGAAGCGCATCATCTCGTTCGGCTCTGCGAACACAGCGCCCTGCATGAGGTACACAGGCAGCGTCAGCGAGGGCAAGCCCAGCATGCCGAAACCGCTCGGGCCGGAGAACGAGATGTCCGCCCCGTGGGATCGCATTAGGGTGGATGCTCGGCCCCATGCATCGATGCTTGTCGATACTGCTTGGTAGGTGTTCCTCACGCACCCGATCTCCTCAAGGAGCCGCAATGCTGAACGGGCTTTCGAGAGGGCATCGTTGACCTCTAGGACACTTGGGGTTCTTTGAGACTTAGCATGCGAAAGTCCATTGCGCGCGGTCATGATTCCCGAATTGCTCAGTTGCTGACCAACTGCGTGGAGAGTCTGGGGGAGCGTGTGCTGCGACGAGTCGGTCAAATCAAGGAACGGGATGGTGTGGCGGAAGGGGAATCGCTGCAGATCTGTGCGCCGAACGAACTTCGGGAGCTCCTGCTCGTCGCGCAGGAAATCTGCACTGTGTGAAAGGAGGCTGGTTAGGTGATCTGCAAGTCGAATGAAACCCTGCACAATGCTGCTGAGATCTGGATCCTCTCGCAGATCATTCTGAGCTACCCCGGGCTTTCGCTCCACTGACGCGTTCAACTTCTCGATTGTGAAAGCCCTGGCTGCGGTGTGATGATGCCGGAACGGGCTCTTCGACGTAACGTGGTCTGTGAGCAGCGCCCAGGTCGTGAATGTGAGCGAGTCGAACAGGAATCGCTCGAGCTCAACAAAGTAGTTTGACGCAATCTCCCTCAAACGCGGCTCGGTCGATTCAGCGCTTGCCGATGCTGTTGTGACAAAAGTCTCGAGTGCCTGGTGGCGGTCCCAGTATTCATCTCGAACGTCTGTGCGACGTTCCAATGGGAAGCCCAACTTCCACAGGATGCGGTCTACGAAGTCGTCGTCCGTGCTGAGTGTGATCTTCAAGGCGTCAGCGGCCCGCTGAGCGTTCCGCCTCCGGCCGAGGATCAACGTCGAGACTATGCCGCGCGGGCTCTCCTGGCGGAGGAACTCCTCCAGTCGAGCACCGGTCGTCTTGCCCTGGACGTCACGGAGCATCCAGGCGAGCTCGTCCATATCCTCCGGTGAGTCTCTATCGAACATTGCGCGGACGGTCGACGCCAGTCGGAGCAGCGTCGTGGTTTCGTCGCGGGGGCGAACACGGTATCCAAGCGAACTCGCTTCGGGCCGGAGGCGCCACGCGCCGGACCTTGTCCGATGATTGACGACCGGCCGGCGGACTTCGCCTACAGGGATCTGAATCTCCTCGTCGCGAATCGCTAGGTCAAGAAGGCGGGCGAGGTTGTCGTCGGTTTCAGTCAGCAGTATGTGGAGCAACTGTGCGCGGTCGAGGTCCGGAAGCCACTTCTCCATGGGGCCTTTGAGGCCAAAACGACGTGCCTCACCCGTGAGGCGCCCCTCCGTTCGCTCATTCACATAGTTGACAAAGACACGCAACTCACGGTCGGAGAATCCGTCCCCGAGCAGGAAAGGCAGTGTCGATCCGTCATCAATCGCATATGGGTTGTAATCACCCTCGGTGAAGTCGAGGACGAAGCCGTTCCAGTCTGCAGGATCTTTTGAAACTTGATCTAGGACCTTATACAAGGCCGATCGCGTTTTGTTGATGCTGGCATCATAGCTTGTGGTAAGTCGTACGGAGTGAACGGCCGCACACGAGAGATCCGCGCAGTGTTGGATTGGCACGGACAAGCGCGGCGCTAGTGCACGTCGATGTGTCACTCTGCGCACGCCGAAGGGACCGATCAGGAACGGGCCAGAGTGAAATACGCCCCGTGGTTTGCTATCCAGGAGGCGCAGAGTGTCCTCGTGCTTCAGAACCGCGCGCTCTTCCGGGATAAGACTTGATGCACCATCGTACAACGCCCGCCCGAAGATTAGAGGGAATCTGATCCGCCCATCCAGGACATAGTTTGATATCGCTTCAATGAGACGATCGACATCAATTTTATCGACGTCGATAAGTGGCTCGAGGTGCACGAGGCCCAGCAGGCACAGAAGGTTAGCGTCCTTCGCATCGACAGATTCCTTGGTGATCAGCTGATCACGGACCTTCCTGCCGGCATCACTCAGCACAATTGCCCGGTTCAGTTCATCTGATACCTTGAAATTTCCTTCGATCACGCAATGGCTCAGGAGGTCTACGATCGCGAGCAACTCGAGGAAACGCTGCCGCCACACGGGGTCCGGATAGTCTCGAGCAAGAGCGGCGCGATCGCGGGGTTCGTGCGACATCGGTTCCTCCTTCGAACACTGAGTAAAGCTTAATGTCGTTTGCGTCGCGGTCCTACCGCTCGTTCGAGGGACTTGGATCGGGGCGTTGAGGTCTGTGCTGTCCCAGAGGCGGGGGCGGTGAGCAGAGGAGACCAAAACCGAATCCTTCGACTGCGCAGGGTGCCCAGCGGGCGTCGGAGAGGACGGTGGCAACCGCCGCCAGCTACTCAGTGACTGACTCACTAGCTGTACTGCCCAGGGACGTTGGTTGTGTTGCGACGACTCGCTGTAGTCGTTGGGATGTGAGAAGGACCTCCTGCAGTGGAGTGGAGCTGTCTAGTTCACACACTCTCCGCAG
>NZ_QKTT01000003.1:0-317006 GCF_003234555.1 Curtobacterium sp. MCBD17_019
CGGCCCACCCCACACCAGCACCAGCGCCGGACCCCAGGACAGGAACCATGACCACCACCCCGCCCAGCCCGTTCATCGGACCGGACAGCCCGCTCGACGCGCGCCAGCAGCAGATCGTCGAGCGCGTGTCGGCCGCGGAGCACGCGTCGATCGTCGCCCTGCCGACGGACCACCCGCTCGACCCGAAGCGGCGTGCGCGGGACGAGGCCACCTACCCGGAGCTCATCGCGCAGCCGGACCGCATCCGCGAGACCCTGGCCGCCAACGACGCCGCCCTCGACGAACTCGCGGACCGGATCGCCGCGATGGACGTCGACCGCGTGTTCGTGACCGGCGCGGGGGACTCCCTCGCGGTGGCGATCGCCGCGCGGCAGACGCTCGAGCTCATGCTCGGGGTCCCGGTCGAGCCGGTCCAGAGCCTCGACCTCGCGTACTACCTCGCACCGCTCGTGACGACCCGCAGCGTCGTCATCGCCCTCTCGAGCTCAGGGGAGACCACCCGCACGGTCGAGGCCGCCCTCGTCGCCCAGCACATCGGCGCCCTGACCGTCGCGATCACGAACACGGCGGGTTCCACGCTCGACACGGAGTCCGAGCGCACCCTGCTCCTCCGAGCCACCCGGGTCGGCTGGCCCACCCAGTCCTCCACCACGGCGCTCGCGCTCCTCGTCGACCTCGCCATCCGCGTCGGTGCGCTCCGCGGTCACGCGGCCGCCCCCGCACTCCGGCAGGCGCTCGACACGGTGCCCGCGCTCATGGAACGCGTCATCGCCGAGACCGAGCCCCGCCTGCGCGCCATCGCACAGCGAGAGCAGGCCGCCCACGCGTTCCTGTTCTCGGCCGCCGGCCCCTCGTGGGGCGCGGCGATCATCGGCGCCGCCAAGGTCAAGGAGTGCACCCCCGACCACGCCGAAGCGATCCAGGTCGAGGAGTTCCACCACTACAATTCGCTCAAGGCGGGGGAGCCGATCTGGGTGATCGCGCCCGCCGGGCCGTCCGTGCCGCGCGCCGTGCACACCGCGAGCGAGGCGAAGCGATTCGGCGGCAGCGTCACGGTGGTCACGACCGAGGGCGTGCACGACTTCGACGACGTCGCCGACGACGTCGTGACCGTCCCGGCGGTCCCGGAGCCGATCAGCCCACTCCTCACGGTCCTCCCGGCCCAGCTCACCGGCTACCTGCTCGCGATGGAGCAGTTCGCCACGGCCGAGGCCGCGGTGGCGGCCGAGGCGGGGACGACGACCACGGCGGCGACGCATGCGTGAGGACGCGGCCGCGCCGAGCCTCCTGTGCGTCGGCAACCTGACGATCGACGACTCCGTCATCGACGGCGTGACCACCACCGCACTCGGCGGCGACGCGCTCTTCGCGGCGCTGGCCGCGCGACGCGTGCTCGACGACGTCCGCATGCTCGCACCGGTCGGGACGGACCTGCCCGCCGCGCTCCTCCAGGACGTCGCCGACGCGGGGATCCGCGTCGAGTCGGCACGGCCGCGCGACGGACGCACCGTCCGCAACCGGGTCACCTACGCCGCGGACGGCACCCGCACCTGGGACCTCCTCGACGGCGAGGACGCGTTCGACGCGATGTCGGTGTACCCGGACGACGTCACCCCCGCCGCGCTCACGGCCACGGGCGTGCTCGTCTCCGCCATGAGCCTCCGGTCACAGCTCGCCCTCGGCCCGTGGCTCCGCACCGCGACCGCGGCGACCGTCTACCTCGACCTGCAGGAGGACTACGTCGCGGGCAACGAGGACGCGCTCCTCGCGCTCCTGCCGACGTGCGACGTGTTCCTGCCGAGCGAGGTCGAGGCGGTCGCCCTCGCGGGGACCGACGACCTCGTCGCGGCAGCCGCGGTGTTCCGCGCCGCCGGAGCCGACCTCGTCGTGATCAAGACGGCCGAGCGCGGCTGCGTCCTGGCGACGGCGGACGGGACGCTCGTCGTGCCGACCGACGTCGTGACCCCCGTCGACGCGACCGGCGCGGGCGACGCGTTCTGCGGTGCCTTCGCCGCAGCCCACCAGACCGGCGCGGACCCGGTCACCGCGGCCCACGCCGGTGCCGCCGCCGCCCGCGTCGCGATCAGCGCACACGGCGTCACGGCGCTCCTCGCCGAGCGCACCGCGGCCGCCGCCGCACCGAGTGGCGCGCCGACCGCCACGACGACCGGGGCCGCCTGATGCACGTCCGACTCCTCAACCCGAACACGAGCCTGCCGATGACCGACGCCGTCCTCGCCGCCGCCCGCGCGGTCGCGCGCCCGGACACCGTCCTGACCGCGAGCCACTCCAGTGGTGCGCCGGCGACCGTCGAGACCCACGTCGACGAGGTGTTCGGCGCCGCCGGTGTGCTCGCGCAGGTCGAGCAGGGCGAACGCGACGGGGTCGACGGCTACGTCGTCGCCTGCTTCGGCGACACGGGTCTCCCGGCCGCTCGCGAGCGGGCCCGCGGACCGGTCGTCGGCATGACGGAGGCAGCGCTCCAGACCGCCGCGCTCCTCGCCCACCGGTTCACCGTCATCACGATGCCCCCGCGGACCATCGCCATGACCGACCGCGTGGTCGCCGCACTCGGCCTGGGTCACCGCTGCGTCGTCCGCGCCGTCGAGGTCGCGGTCGAGGAGATCGAGACCGGCGCCGGCCCCGCCTTCGACGCGTTCGCCCGGGAGGCCCGGCACGCGCTCGTCGCGGACGGTGCGGAGGCCATCGTGCTCGGTTGCGCAGGACTCACGGACCTGGTGTCCGGCCTCGGGGACGCGCTCGGCGTGCCGGTGGTCGACGGTGTCGCCGCCGCCACGACCGCGGTCGAGGGGCTGCTCGCGCAGGGGCTGACGACCTCGCGTGCGAACACCTGGGCCGTGCCGACCGGGTCCCCGACCACGAGCGAGGTGTGGGCATGAGCGCGCTGTTCACCGACGTGTTCGTCTGGGCACCGGAGACACCCGCAGGCATGGTCGGTCCGACCGATCTCCTGGTCGTCGAGGACACCGTGCGTGCGATCGGCCCGGCGGCTCGGCAGCAGGCTCCGGCGGACGCGCGGGTGGTCGCCGGTGGGGGGCACCACGTCCTCGTCCCCGGACTGGTCAACGCGCACTTCCACTCGCCCGCGAACCACCTCAAGGGCGCGTTCCCCAGCCGCCCGCTCGAGACCTTCATGCTCTACGAGTCGCCCGCGGACCCCGACCTCGCCCCGACCCCGCGCGAGGCGTACCTCCGGACGATGCTCGGCGCCCTCGAGATGCTCCGGACCGGGACGACGAGCGTGCAGGACGACGCGTTCCTCATGCCGGCGCCCGATCCCGACGTCATCGACGCCGTCATGCAGGCGTACGAGGACAGCGGCATCCGCGCGAGCGTCGCCCTGGACCAGCCGGAGCTCGCCGACGCCGACAAGCTCCCGTTCCTCGACGACGCCGACGACGCGCTGGCCGCGGCACTCCACGCGCCGGCACCGGCCGCGGCACCGGAACTCCTGGCCGCGTACGACCACCTGTTCCGGCGGTGGCACGGCGCTGCCGACGGCCGGCTCACCGCAGCGGTGTCGATCTCGGCGCCCCAGCGGGTGAGCCCGGAGTACTTCGGTGCGCTCGACGACCTCAGCCGTACGCACGACGTCCCGCTCTTCGCCCACATGCTCGAGACACGCACGCAGCGTGCCCTCTCCGCGCCGGGCAGCGGGCAGGAACGGTTCGCCGGGCGGAGCCTCGTCCGGTACACCGCGGACCTCGGGCTGCTCAGCGACCGCGTCAACGTCATCCACGCGGTGTGGGTCGACGAGCACGACCTCGACCTGATCGCCGCAGCGGACGCCGTCGTGGCGCACAACCCGGTGAGCAACCTGCGGCTCGGCAGCGGCGTCATGCCGTTCCGCGCCATGCGCGACCGCGGCATCCGGATCGCGCTCGGCGTCGACGAGGCGATCTGCGACGACACCGTCAACACCTGGGGCGTCGTCAAGCAGGCCGGCCTCATCCACAACGTCGCCGGGCTCGACGCGGACCGCTGGCCACTCCCGGCCGAGGTCCTCGACGCGCTCTGGGAGGGCGGCGCCGCCGCGATGCGCCGCGACGGGCGGAACGCCGAGCGCGGCCGGATCGGCCGCGTCGCCGAGGGCGCGCAGGCGGACCTCGCGCTGCTCGACCTGCACGCGCCGGCGTTCACGCCGTTCAACGACCTCCGCGGCCAACTCGTCTACTGCGAGTCCGGCGGCAGCGTCCGGATGACGGTCGTCGCCGGTCGGATCGTCGCCGAGGGCGGCCGCGTGGTCTCGGTCGACGAGGCCGCACTCCTCGCGGAGGCCCGGGAGCTGCACGCAGCCCGGCGTCCCGCGCTCGAACGCACGTGGGCCGCGGCCGACGCCCTGTACCCGGCGTACGACGCCGTGGTGCGGCGGGCCGCCCGCACCGATGTGGGCATGACCAGGTGGATCGCCACGGACAGGACGACAGCATGACGCACGACGACACCCGCACCGACACGGCCCCGGGTCACGGCTTCTGGGACTACCGGCCGATCACCGACGCGCCCGGCCGGGACTGGCCCGACGGCCGACGCCTGGCCGTCTACGTCGCCGTAGGACTCGAGGAGTACCGCTTCGGCGTCGGAGCGAC
Source organism: Curtobacterium sp. MCBD17_019 (assembly GCF_003234555.1). Taxonomy (NCBI): domain Bacteria; kingdom Bacillati; phylum Actinomycetota; class Actinomycetes; order Micrococcales; family Microbacteriaceae; genus Curtobacterium; species Curtobacterium sp. MCBD17_019. The sequence continues at coordinate 4,611 of NZ_QKTT01000003.1, forward strand.
CGAGGACATCGTGCCGGACGTCACCGCGCCGGACCTCGTCAACACCTCGTGGCGGGACTACGGCAACCGCGTCGGGGCGTTCCGCCTGCTCGAGCGTCTCGACCGTGCGGGCATCCCACCCACCGTGCTCCTCAACACCGCCGTGTACGACGCCGCGCCGGACCTCATCCGCGCCGCCCGGGCCCTGGGCGCCGAGTTCGTCGGGCACGGCATCTCGAACTCCGACTCGCTCGGGGCCATGTCGAGCGCCGAGGAGGCCACATACGTCGCCGCCGTGGCCGACCGGATCGCCGCCGAGGAGGGCGAGGCGCCGGGCGGCTGGTCGAGCCCCTGGCTGACCCACACGCCCTCGACGCTCGACAACCTCGTCGCGAGCGGGTACCGCTACCTCCTCGACCTGCGTCTCGACGACCGCCCCGTGCCGATCACGACCGCTGCCGGCCAGATCGTGGCGCTGCCGTACGCGCTCGAGGTGAACGACAGCACGACGATCGTCGGCCGCGGCGCGTCGGCGTCCGAGTTCGCCGACATGGTGGTCGACGAGTTCGACGAGCTCCTGGAACGCTCCGAGGAGCAGCCGCTCGTCATGAGCGTCGTCGTGCACTCGTTCATCTCCGGCGCCCCGTTCCGCCTCCGTGCTCTCGACCGGGCCCTGCAGCACATGACCGCACACCGGGGCCGCGTCTGGTTCACCCAACCGCGGGCGATCGCGGCGCACCTCGCGACGACGGAGGTGACGGCGTGAGCGACCCCATGGACACCCCGAACGCTGGAGGCACGGCCGCGGGCGCGGCGGCCAGGACGGGCGGCGTGACGGCGTCGATCCGGGACCTGCACGTGTCGCTCGAACGTGACGGTGCCCGCAGCGCGGTGCTGCGCGGCGTCGACCTCGACATCGCCCGCGGCGAGATCGTCGGGCTCGTGGGGGAGTCCGGCTCCGGCAAGAGCATGCTCGCCATGAGCCTGCTCGGGCTCCTGCCGGACGCCGCCCGTCCGCACATCAGCGGCGAGGTCCGGGTGCAGGGCACCGACATGGCCCACGGCACCGACGCCGAACGCGCTCGTGCCCGGCGCACCGCGCTCGGCGCCGTGTTCCAGGACCCGATGACGTCGCTCAACCCGACGATGCGCGTCGGCCGTCAGATCGTCGAGGCCGGGCAGGACCGCGCCGGGTCGATCGCCCTCCTCGACGCGATGGGCGTGCCCGACCCCGCGATGCGGTTCAGCGTCTACCCGCACGAGCTCTCCGGTGGCCTCCGCCAGCGCGTCATGGCGGCGATCGCGATGGCCGGGAGGCCCGCCCTGGTCGTCGCGGACGAGCCCACCACCGCGCTCGACGTCACCGTGCAGGCGCAGCTGCTCGACCTGCTCCGCGAACTCCGCGACGAGCAGGGCTGCAGCGTCCTCCTCATCACCCACGACCTCGGCGTCGCGGCCCAGATCGCCGACCGGATCGCCGTGATGTACGCGGGACGCCTCGCCGAGGTCGGTCCCACGGACGCCGTGCTCACCGCCCCCGCGCACCCGTACACGGCCGGCCTCATGCGGTCCCGCCTGTCGCTCGGTCTCGACCGCGACGTCCGGCTCCCGACCCTGCCACCGGACACGCTGACGCCCGAGCAACGCCTCGTCGGCTGCCCGTACCGCGCACGGTGCCCCCTCGCGTTCGACCGGTGCGTCGCCGAGACCCCCGGGCTCGACGCCTCGGTACCCGCGCCGGACCACGCAGCCGCGTGCTGGGCCCCGGCCGAGGTCGTGCGCACCGACGCGGCCACGCCGCGGACCGCCGCGGTCGCACCCGGCCCGGGCCGCGCCTCCGGGCCGGTCGCCACCCGCGCCGCACCGGCCGGTGCCGCCCGCGTCGGTGACGGCACGGCCCCCGCCCCGGCGGTCGTCGTCGACGACGTCGTCTGCACGTACGTCACCGGCCACGGTCGGCGGCGCCGCACCGTGGAGGCCGTGCGCGGCATGCGCTTCGACGTCGCCGCCGGTGCGTCACTCGCGATCGTCGGCGAGAGCGGTTCGGGCAAGTCGACGATCCTCCGCGCGATCGCCGGCCTCGTGCCCGTCCGGTCCGGACACATCCGGGTCGCCGACGGCGGCGCGCAGATGGTGTTCCAGGACGCCGGGTCGTCACTCACCCCGTGGATGACGGTCGGCGAGACCCTCGCCGAGCGGCTCCGCCCGCAGCGGCTCGGCCGCACCGAGACCGACCGACGCGTGTCCGAGGCCCTCGACACCATCGGTCTCCCCGCATCGGTCGCACGGCTCCGCCCCTCCGACCTGTCCGGTGGGCAACGGCAGCGCGTCGCGCTCGCCCGAGCGACCGTCGTGCGGCCCGCCGTGCTCCTGTGCGACGAACCGACGAGCGCGCTCGACGCCTCGCTCGCCGCGACCACCCTCAACCTCATCCGGGACATGCGGGAGGAACTCGCCATGACCGTCCTGTTCGTCACGCACGACCTCGCGGTCGCCCGGCTCATGGGCGACCGGATCGCCGTCGTCGAGCGCGGCCGCATCGTCGAACTCGGCGCCGCCGACGCCGTCATCGGCGACCCACGTGAGCCGTACACCCGCACGCTCGTCGCGTCGGTCCCCGAGATCGCGGTGGCCCGGTGAGCGCCGTCGTCGCGACCCGCCGGTTCTCACCCGCGGCGTTCACGAGCGGCGTGCACGCCGGACGCACCACGGCATGGGTGCTCGTCGGGCTGCTCGGCGCACTCACCGTCGTCGCGATCGTCGCCCGCCTCATCACGCCCGACGACCCGATCCAGCCGGTCGGCGGCGTGCAACTCCCGCTCGGGTCGCCGGGACACCTGCTCGGTACCGACTCGATCGGGCGCGACATCCTCTCGCGCACGCTGTACGGCCTCCAGACGTCCTGGTTCTCGGCACTCGCCGTCGTCGCGGTCGGCCTCGTCGTCGGCGGCGTGGTCGGCGTGGCGGCGGGCGTCGCCGGCGGGTGGGTCGACAGCGTGCTCATGCGGGTCACCGACCTGTTCCTCGCGCTGCCGTCCACGCTCGTGGCCATCGCGATCGTCGCGGCGCTCGGACCCGGCATCACGAACACGCTCATCGGCATCTCGGTCGTGTGGTGGCCCTACTACGCACGCATCATCCGGTCCGAGATCCGCGCCACCGTCGCCCGACCCCACGTCGAGGCGGCCCGGGTGGCCGGGGTCGGCCGGGCACGGCTCGTGTTCCGGCACGTGCTCCCCGCCGCCGTGCCGACCGCCATCGTCACCGCGAGCCTCGACATCGGCAACGTCGTGCTCCTGCTCGCCGGGCTGTCGTTCCTCGGTCTCGGCGCGCCGTCACCCGCACCCGAGCTCGGCGCCGACACCGCCGCGAACACGCAGCTGCTCCTCAGCGCGTGGTGGGTGCCCGTCGTCCCCGGCGTCGCCGTGCTCGTCCTCAGCCTCGTCGCGAACCTCGCCGGCGACGGCATCCGCACGCTCGTCGGGTCCAGGAGGTGACGAGCGTGATCCGCTTCCTGCTCCGTCGTCTCGGGTCCCTCGTGGCCGTGCTGCTCGTGCTCAGCGCCGTCGTGTTCCTGCTCCAGCAGATCTCGCCCGGCGACCCGGCCCGCGCGGCACTCGGCGCGAACGCGTCACGGCAGGCCGTCGACGCGGAACGCCACCGCCTCGGCCTCGACGACCCGCTGCCGGTGCAGTTCGTGCGGTTCATCGCCGGAGCCCTGCACGGTGACTTCGGGACGTCGTACCGGACGCACCGGGCCGTCGCCACCGACCTCGCATCGGCGTTCCCCGCGACCGTCGAGCTCGTGCTCGCCGCGTTCGTGATCGCGCTCGTGCTGGCCGGGCTGTTCGCGGCCTCCGCGGCCCTCCGCTGGCCGTTCGCGGGCGTCTACCGGGGAGCGCTGCTCCTCGCGGCGACCGCACCGCCGTTCCTGCTCGCACTCGGCGGGATCATCCTGTTCTACGCGCAGCTCGACTGGCTCCCCGCCTCCGGGCAGGGCACCGGCGGGGTCGGGTCCGCGGTGTCGCACCTCGTCCTGCCCGCGACCGTGCTCGCCATCGCCCCGGCCCTGGCGATCGGGCGCATCCTGCGGGCCGGTCTCGAGACGACGCTCGTGGCCGACCACGTCCGGACCGCTCGGTCGAAGGGCCTCGGCGAGGGGGCCGTGCTCGCCCGGCACGTCGTGCGGAACGCGATCGGTCCCGCCCTGGCGATGGCGGGCCTCCAGCTCGGGTTCATGTTCGCCGGCGACGTCGTCGTCGAGCAGGTGTTCAGCTGGCCCGGCATGGGCAACTACCTCGCCAACAGCATCCCGACCTCCGACTACCCGGCCATCGCCGCGGTGACGCTCGTGCTCGGCGCGGTCTACGTCGTCGTGAACACGGTCGCCGACGTCCTCCAGACCGCTGCGGACCCGCGTCTCGCCTGACGGCGCGAGCGACCTCGGCCAGCTCCACCCCATCCCACCCAGAACGCACCACCCCATCCAATGAAGGAGACACCGTGAGGCTCAGCTCACTCCGTCGGCGGACCCGCATCGCGCTGGTCGCGGCCGCGGCCGTCCCGCTCCTCGCCCTCGCGGCCTGTTCCGGAGGTGGCGGCTCGAGCCCGAACGCCGCACCGGAGAACGGCACGCTCACCGTCGGTCTGCTCGGCGACATCGGCCAGCCGCCGGACCCCGACATCTACTACGCGAACAACGGCCTCGCGATCGTGCTCAACACGTACGAGGGGCTCGTGCAGTACGCGAACGACACCGACTCGGTGAAGATCGCGCCCCGCCTGGCGACGTCGTGGACCGTGAGCGGCGACAACACCGTCTACACGTTCCACCTCCGCAAGGGCGTCACCTTCCACGACGGCACCCCCTTCACCTCGGCGGCGGTCAAGGTCGCCTTCGACCGACGCATCGCCGTCAAGGGCGGCGCCGCGTACATGGTGCAGGGCGTCGAGAGCGTCGCGACGCCGGACGCCTCGACCGCCGTGGTGACCCTCGACGCCCCGAACTCGGCGTTCCTGGACTACCTCGCCTCGCCGTTCGGCCCGAAGATGGAGTCGCCCACCGCGCTGCAGAAGCACGCCGGATCGGACGACGCGCAGACCTACCTGCAGACCCACGACGTCGGGACCGGTCCGTACGAGATCAACTCGGCCGACCCCGGCACCTCGTGGACCCTGTCCCGCTACGCCGGGTACTGGGGCACGAAGTCGCCGTTCACCACGGTGAAGCTGCCGATCTACTCGGACGCCTCGGCGCTGCAGCTCGCGTTCGACCGCGGGGACGTGTCCGCGATCGTCGCCGCACTGCCCTCGTCGAGCCTGTCCAAGTACGAGGACAGCAAGCAGTACGCGAGCTACATGCTCCCCACGCTGCAGTCCGCCCTGGTCACCGTGAACCCGACCAAGTCGTTCTTCAGCAGCAAACAGGCCCGACTCGCGTTCCTCGAGAGCATCGACCAGAAGTCGATCGTCAAGCAGGTGCTCGGCAGCCGCTCCGAGCCGGCGACGACCCTCTACGCCAAGGGCATGATCCCGGGCGGCAAGGACGAGCAGACGATCACGTACGAGCCCTCGGCGATGAAGTCGTACGCGAAGACGCTGCCGTCCGGCACCACGATGACCATCGGCTACGCGAGCGGCAACACGAACGCCCAGCAGATGGCGAACATCCAGGCGGCGAAGCTCCAGGCCGACGGCATCACGGCCACGGCGAAGTCGTACCCGACGTCCCAGGTGTTCGGGTGGATCAACGACCCGACCACGGGCCCGGACGCGTTCTTCGACGGCAACAACGGGCCGGACGGCGGCTCCCCGTACATGTGGGGCCACGTCTTCTGGGACAAGTCGGGCGGCATCGACTACTTCGGCTGCGACGTCCCGGCGGTCGACCAGAAGCTCGACCACGCCGTGCAGACCGGCGACGACAGCGCGTACGTCGCCGCGGCCGAGCAGTACGCCCAGACCGGCTGCTACTACAACCTCTCGTACAACAAGGACTGGGTCGTCGCGCAGAAGTGGCTGACCGGCGTCGCGAAGTCGCACAACATCGGCGCGAACGAGCTGGACTTCAGCAAGCTCGGCATCGCCGGGTGAGGTCCGCGGGCGCCGGTGCACGCCGGCGCCCGCGTCCCTTCCCCCCGTCCACCGCTTCCAGGAAGATCGACCTGATGACCCCTCCCGAGATCGCCGCCCTGGCCACCGTCCCCGCCGCGCCGTCGCTCCCACTGCGGATCCACGCGCGCCTCCGCGAGGCGATCATCCGCGGCGAGTACCCGCAGGGGCAGAAGCTGCCGGAGGTCCGGATCGCCGACGAGCTCGCGGTCTCCCGCGTCCCGCTGCGCGAGGCCGTCCCGATGCTCGAGTCCGAGGGGTTCGTCGTCACGACGCCCCGACGCGGAGCGGTCGTCGCGACGTGGACCTCCCGCCTCGTCCACGACCTCTTCGACCTCCGTGAGGTCCTCGAGGTCGGGGCGGCCCGCCACGCCGCCCGCGCCGTCGCGGGTGGTGCCTCCGTCGACGCACTGCACGAGGCGCTCGAGCACTCGCAGGCCGTGGTCGACGACGGGGACCCGTACGCGATCGCCGCGGCGAGCACGCGGTTCCACGAGGTGATCGTGGAGATGACCGGCAACACGCTCATGCAGGCCTCGATGCGGTCGGTCTCCGGTCGCGTGCAGTGGCTGTTCTACCTGACGAGCGAACTCGACGTGCACGACGCGTTCCACGACCACGTCGAACTCGCCGCCGCGATCGAACGCGGCGACGAGCGGATGGCGGAGGCGCTGGCGTACTCCCACATCGAGCGCGACCGGATGCCGTCGATCGCCGCGCTCCACCCACGCGACTGACCGCGGCGGGTCGTGCCGCGCGCGGGTCAGCGCGCCGGCGTCACGACGCCGGGGCGCCCTCCGCCTCCGGCGCCGCCTTCCGCCGCCCCACGCGGGGCAGGAACACGCCGTCGCGCAGGGACCGCTCGATGTCCTCGAGCGACCGGTTCTTCGTCTCGGGCAGGCGGAAGAAGATGAACACCCAGGCGACCACGTTGAGCCCCGCGTAGACCCACATCGCGCCGCCGAGCCCGAGCCACAGCACGAGCGTCAGGGCCGTGACGGTCACGAGCAGGTCGGAACCCCACAGCGTCATCGCCTGCAGACTCGTCGCGGCCGGTCGGACGGTGAGCGGGTAGAGCTCCGATTCGAGCAACCAGCCGATGACCTGCAGACCCCCGGACTGGAAGAACATGAACAGGAGCAGGAACAGGAGACTGAGCACCGGGTTGAGGTGGTCGCCCCCGAACAGGAACAGCGCCCCGAACGCCGCCAGGCTCGCCGCCGAGAACGGGAGCGTGAGCAGGGGGAGCCGCCGACGGCCGATCCGGTCCACGAGCCGACTGCCGATGAACGTCATGAGCAGGTACACCGCACCCACCCCGACGTTCGCCCAGAGTGCGAACGCATGTGGGAACCCGGCCTGCGTCAGGATCGTGGGCGTGTAGTAGATCATCATCTCGAGCCCGGTGATCTGCGTCAGGATCGCGACGCCGACCCCCGCGACGAGCGCGGGCCGCACCCACCGCTCCCGGAGCTGCGACCACGCTGCGCCCCCGCCGGTGCCTCCGTTCTGCTCACGGTCGGCGACGGACCGGATGTCGTCGAGCTCGTCACCCGCGTCGGCGGGGGACCGCCGCACCCACCGGAGGACCGTCCCCGCGTCGTCGTCCCGGCCCGCGTGCACGAGCCATCGGGGGCTCTCGGGGAGCACGAACATGCCGAGCAACAGCACGATGGCGGGCACACCGGACAGCATGATGAGCCAACGCCAGGAGAGCACGTCGTCGAGCGCGACGTTGACGAACGCGGCCGACAGGATGCCGATGCCGATGGCACAGCTGAACAGGGTGACCATCCGCCCGCGCCGCTCCCGGGGCGACAGCTCGGCGACGTACGTCGGAATGACCTGCGTCGACCCCCCGACGGCGAGGCCGAGGAACAGGCGGCTGAGCACGAGGGTCGTGGGGCCGGGGGAGAGCCCGGCGAACACGACGCCGAGCACGAACACGGCCGCCACGATCATGATCGTCCGACGCCGACCGATGCGACGTGAGAGCCAGGAGCTGCAGAACGCGCCGAGGACGGCACCGGCGAGGATCGCCGCCGTGATGAGCTGTTTCACCCCGTTGCCGATCCCGAAGTCCTTGCCGATCGAGATCAACGTCCCGGAGATCACACCGGTGTCGTAGCCGTAGAGCAGACCGCCGAGCGCCGCGATGAGTGCGATGCGCCGGACGTGCCCCCGCGTGGCGGACGCCACCTCGTCGTCGGACCGGCCCTCGCGATCGATCTCGTCGGGGATGCCCCTGCCCTTGGTCGCTGTCGTCACCGCGCACACGGTACGGCGGTCCCGCCGAGCGCGGTCACGGCCGGGAGGCCCGGGTGTCGCGTCGCGCGCCGCCGCCCGGCGTCAGGCCGAGTGGGCGGGCCGTCGCGTGTGGTCGCCGCGGCCGGATCGTGTTCGGGTCTGCTCGGCGCAGTGGAGTGCGGGGTTCCGCGGAACACCGGCGAACCGGTCGGAGTCGGTGAGGAAGGAACGGACGGCGGTCATGCGACCAGCCCTTCACGAGGCTGTGGACACCTCATCGCTGCCGGACCGCCTCGCTGTGCCAGCGTTCCGCGGATCGCGGAGGCCGTCGTGGCGACGAGACTGCTGAACAGCCCGGTTCCACGACTCTACGATCTGCGATCGGGAGGCCCAACTCCCTCCACCGGACCATCCGGATCGCGCGGTCCACGCCCTTGCATGCATCTCCACGACCACGGCGCGCCGCTTAGGCTGGACCGCATGGCCACCGTCATCCTCGTCCGCCACGGCCGCACCACCGCCAACGCCTCCGGCGTCCTGGCGGGGCGGGCGGCGGGCGTGGCGCTCGACGACGTCGGACGGTCGCAGGCGCGACGCACGGCCGAGCGACTCGCCGTCGTGCCGCTCGTCGGCGTCGTCACCAGCCCCCTCGAGCGCTGCCGTCAGACGGCGCGGGCCGTGACGGACCTCCAGACCGGATCACCGACCACCCTGGCGGACCGTGGCATCACGGAGTGCGACTACGGGGACTGGCAGGGGCGCGCCCTCGGCGAGCTCGCGAAGGAGGCCCTGTGGTCGGTCGTGCAGTCGCAACCGTCGGCCGCGGTGTTCCCGGGCGGCGAGTCCATGGCGGCGATGCAGGCACGCGCCGTCGCGGCGATCCGGCGCCACGACGCCCGGTTCGAGGCCGAGCACGGTCCGGGCGCGGTCTGGGCGGCGGTGAGTCACGGCGACGTCATCAAGTCCGTGATCGCGGACGCCCTCGGCATGCACCTCGACCTCTTCCAGCGGATCTCGGTCGGGCCGGCGTCGGTGTCGATCATCCGGTACGGCACCGCCCGTCCGGACGTCGTCGCCACGAACACGGACTCGGGTGACCTGTCCTGGTTGCGCGCGCCGGCACCCGCCGCGGACGCCCCGGTGGGCGGCGGTGCCGGGCATCCGGAACCGACGGCCGACGGCCCCGCCCCTCGCTGACCGGGGTCCGACCGGACGCTCGTAGGATGGACGCATGCCCACCATCGTGCACGGGTTCGACTGGCCCGATCGCGTCGTCGTCGGCACCGTCGGCCGACCGGGATCGCGCTCGTTCTACCTGCAGGTCCGGTCCGGCTCGCGGGTCGTCAGCGTCGCCCTCGAGAAGGAACAGTCCGCTGCCCTCGCCGAGAAGATCGGCGAGATCCTCGACCAGCTGATGACGACGGCGGGCAACCCCGTCAGCGTCCCTTCGGGGACACCCGTCGAGCTCGTCGACAACGAGCCACTCGACCAGCCCGTGGAGCCGGAGTTCCGAGCCGGTGCGATGACGCTGGGGTGGGACCCGACGACCTCGCAGGTCGTGATCGAGGCGTTCCCGATCGACACCGCGGACGACGACGACGTCCCCGACGAACCCGCCGAGATGCTCGTGGTGCGCATCCCGGTCGGGACGGCGCGCGCCTTCGCCGAGCGCACGCTCGAGGTCGTCGGCGCCGGTCGAGCGATGTGCCCGTTCTGCGGCACCCCCATGGACCCGGACGGGCACGTCTGCCCGGTGCTCGGCGAGCGCTGATGCCCGAGGGGCCCGACCTCCTCACCGCGGACGTCGAGATCAGCGGGCGCATCACGACCGCCTCGAACGCCACCTTCCTGGGGACCATCGGCGACACCACGGTCGTGTACAAGCCGGTGTCGGGGGAGCGCCCGCTGTGGGACTTCCCGGACGGCGACCTCGCGCACCGCGAGGTCGCGGCCTACCTGGTGTCCGAGGCGTTCGGATGGGACGTCGTCCCGCGCACGTGGCTCCGCGACGGCCCGCTCGGCGCCGGGATGGTGCAGCTCTGGCAGGACGTCGACCCGGACCAGGACCCGGTCGACCTCGTCCCCTCGGACCAGGTCCCGGACGACGGCTGGCGCGAGGTCCTCGACGGGGACGACGAGACCGGCCGACCCGTGACCCTCGTCCACGAGGACTCCGTCGCACTCCGGCGCATGGCCGTGTTCGACGTCGTCGTCAACAACGCGGACCGGAAGGGCGCGCACGTCCTCGCGATGCCCGACGGTCATCGCCACGGGGTGGACCACGGGTTGACCTTCCACCAGGAGCACAAGCTCCGGACCGTGCTCTGGGGCTGGGTGGGCGAGGAACTGACGGACGACGAGCTGGCCGGTCTCGACCGCGTCCGCGCCGGGCTCGAGGGCGACCTCGCCGAGACGCTCATCGCGTACCTGAGCGCCGAGGAGATCGGGGCGTTCGCCGGCCGGTGCGCCCGCTTGGCGGCGCGTGGTCGCTTCCCGGCGCCGCACGGGCCGATGCCCGCGCTGCCCTGGCCGCTGTTCTAGCGGTCCCAGCCGCCGCGCCCCTGGTCTCCGCGCCCCCAGCCGCCGCCGAAGGCGTCGTCGAACCCGGCGGCGCCGAAGCCGCCGCGTCTCGAACCGAGGTAGGACCCGACCACCGCGGCCCCGAGGTCGTCGGCCTCCGGTGCGACGACGGTCCCGCCCGCGCGCTTCGCCATGGCGTCGATGAACCGGGCGAGCCCGGGGTCGTCGCCGAGACGGAAGAAGCTCGTGTGCGCTCCCAGGCGCGTCGACGTGTCGAGTTCGCGGATCGCGTGGGCGATCGTCAGCGGATCCGGCGGGTAGGCGAAGTACACCTCACCGCCCGGCTCGAGGTGCGAGGTCGGCTCGCCGTCCGTCACGACGAGCAGCACCGGTTGCGCGTTCGGGTGCTTCCGGAAGTGCCGGTTCGCCAGGAGCAGCGCGTGGTGCAGGTTCGTGCCCTTGTCCCACTGCGCGTCGAGCCCCACGAGCTGCTCGATCTCCATGACCTCGGCGGTCCTCCCGAACCCGATGAGCTGCAGGTCGTCGCCGCGGAACCGACTCGTGATGAGCGTGTGCAGGGCCAGCGCGGTGCGCTTCATCGGCACCCAGCGGTCCTCCATCGCCATCGAGAACGACGTGTCGACGAGGAGCGCCACGCACGCCTGTGTCCGCGCCTCGGTCTCCTGCACCTCGACGTCGTCGATGGTCAACCGGACGCCGGAACCGATCGCGCGCCCCTCGCCAGCGGTGCGCGTCAGGGCGTTCGTCATCGTGCGCGTGACGTCCCACGGCTCGGTGTCCCCGAACGCCCACGCCCTCGTCGCGCCGGAGCGCTCGCCCGCGGCTCCAGCGCTCCGCAGGTCACGGCCTCCCATGCGGCCGCTCATCTTCTCGGCGACGTCGCGGAGCAGGGCCTTGCCGAGCTGTCGCATGGCCTTGGGTGTCAAGCGGAGCTGCCCGTCGAGTCCGCGCTTGAGTGCCCCGGTGTCGCGGAGGGCCTTCTCGAGCTGCTGGAGCGTCCGTGCGTCGACCGCGGACTCCTCACCGAGCTGCCGCCGGAGCGCGTCGAGGTCGAGGTCGTCGAGCTGTGACCCGTTGTGCGACTGCGCGAGCTGGTCGGCGAGCTGGTCGAGGTCCGCCAGGTCCTGGAACACTCCGGTCCCGTCGCCGAGCCCGAGACCCTCGTCGCCGTCCATGCGCTCGCCCCCGCCCCAGTCCTCGCCCGGACGGAGCGCGCGGAGGTTCCCGTCGAGTTGCGCGAGGGACTGCATCAGGTCGGGGGAGCCGAAGGCCTGGGCCGCCAGCGCGTCGAGCTCGTCCCGCTGCTCCCGGGTCATCGAGTTCCGCATGCGCTGGGCGGCCGCGGCTCGGGCGGCGAGGGCGTCGAGCAGTTCGTCGATGTCCACCGGCGCCTCGGGGAAGAACGCCCCGTGCTTCGCCATGAAGTCCTCGAACTGCTCCGGCGTGTCGGCCCCCCGCGCGTGCGCGTCGAGCAGTTCGTTCAGGTCGGTGAGCATGTCGTTGATCGCGGCCCGGTCGGCGTCGGTGGCGTTCTCGAGCGCCTGCTTCATCCCGGCGAACCGCTGGTCGAGCATCTCGCGCCCGAGCAGGTCCTTGATCCGCCCGTAGGCCGCGGCCGCCTGCGGACTCTGCCACCGGTAGTCGCTGAGCTCGCTCACCGCCGCGGCGGGGGAGGACGGGAGGCTGTCCAGCTGCATCTGGGCGAGGGCGCGGACGCCGTCGTCCATCTCCACGTCACGCGCCAGCTGGCCGCGCTCCTGCGTGACGGCCTGGTCCAGCAGCTCGCGGATCTCCTCGAGCGTGCCGTCGAGGTTGTGCTTGCGCGTCAGTTCGCGTCGACGCTCGGCGACACGGCGGGCGAGGTCGTCGAGCCCGGCCTGGTCACGACCACCACGGCGGAGGAACTCCCGCATCGCGCGCTCGGGTGAGTACCCGGCCATGACGTCCTGACCGATGGCGTCCATGGCCTCGCTGGTGTCGACGGGCGGCGCGAGCGGGTCCGGGCCGCCGGCGTACTTCCGGTACCGGGCGTCGCGGGCGAGCCGCCGGTTGGTCCCCGTCATGCGACCTCACATCCCATACGCTGCTTCGCCCCCGCCGGTCTCCTTGCTCACGCGACGGGCCAGGTACAGCCCCTCGAGCGCGAGTTCGATCGCCCCGGCGCGCTCGCCGTCGGTGTGCGCACCGAGCCGGTCGGCGACCTGGTCGTACAGGTCGGACTCGCCGAGTGACGGCAGGCCGGACAGGAAGTCCCGCGCGGTCACCTGCTCGCCCGTGGTGACCATCCCGCCGCGTTCGAGCGCGTCGACGAGCACGCCGAAGTCGATGCCTCGGAAGTGCGCGCGCACCGTCTCGGCGGTCGCCGTGCGGAGCAGGTGCTCGAGGACGTCGTCCGCGCGGTCCTCCTCGCCCGACTCGAACTCGATCTTGCCGCCGAGCACGTCGACCGCGGTCTCGAGGTCGATCGGGCGCGCCACGGCCTCGTCCTCGCCCTGCCGTGTCGCGCGGTGGACCGCCGCGGCGGCGATGGTCTCGGCACCGGCGATCGCGAACCGCGCGCTGACGCCGCTGCGCTGGTCGACCGCGCTCGACTCGCGGAGCGCGCGGGTGAACCGGGCCAGGATCTCGACGAGCACGTCCGGCACGTCGGCGGTGAACTCGGCCTCCTGCCGGATGACCGCGATCTCGTCGTCGAGCTCGGTGGGGTAGTGGGTGCGGATCTCGGCACCGAAGCGGTCCTTGAGCGGGGTGATGATGCGCCCGCGGTTCGTGTAGTCCTCGGGGTTGGCGCTCGCGACGACGAGCACGTCGAGCGGCAGGCGGAGCACGTACCCGCGGATCTGGATGTCGCGTTCCTCCATGACGTTGAGCATCGCGACCTGGATCCGCTCGGCGAGGTCCGGGAGTTCGTTGATCGCGACGATCCCGCGGTGGCTGCGGGGGATGAGCCCGAAGTGGATCGTCTCGGGGTCACCGAGGCTGCGGCCCTCCGCGACCTTCATCGGATCGACGTCGCCGATCAGGTCCGCGACGCTCGTGTCGGGCGTCGCGAGCTTCTCGACGTACCGGTCCTCCCGGCGCCGCCACTCGATCGGCAGGGCGTCGCCCAGCTCCGCCGCCCGGCGCACGCTCTCGGTCGTGATCGGCTCGTACGGGTGCTCCCCGAGCTCGGAGCCGGCGATGACGGGCGTCCACTCGTCGAGCAGGCCGGCGAGCGTCCGGAGGATGCGCGTCTTGCCCTGGCCACGTTCCCCGAGCAGCACGACGTCGTGACCGGCGATGAGCGCACGCTCGAGCTGCGGGATCACCGTCGACTCGAACCCGTGCATGCCCGGCCAGGGATCCCGACCGGCGCGCAGGGCGGCCAGGAGGTTGTCACGGATCTCGGCGCGGACGCTCCGGGCCTGGTGGCCCGAGGCGCGGAGATCGCCGACGGTGGTCATCGTTGGACGCATCACCCCGTCAACGGTACGCCCGCCCCCCGCGGGCGGGCGGTCAGTCGTCGAAGTCGGTGCTGCGGCTGACGGCTTCCCAGGTGTCCGCGTCCGCGCGCAGCGCGTCGAGGGCGGATCGGAAGCCGTCCGACGCGTCGTTGCCGAGCAGGAGCATGAACGGCGGCTCGTCCGACTCGACGGCGGTGATGAGCGCCTCCGCCGCCTTGGCCGGGTCGCCCTTCTGCGTGCCGTGGACGGTGTCGTGTTCCTTCCGGCGTCTGCCGGCGGTCTCGGCGTAGTCCGCGATCGGCTCGGCCGACTGGGTCAGCGAGCGTCCGGCGAAGTCCGTCCGGAACCCACCGGGCTCGACCACCATCGCGGTGATGCCGAGCGGCGCGACCTCAGCGCGGAGCGACAGGGTCAGGGCCTCCATCGCCGCCTTGACCGCGGCGTAGTAGCCGGATCCGGCGGGCGAGATGCGGGCGCCGATCGACGAGATGTTCACGATGGTGCCGGATCGGCGGCCGCGCATGCCGGGCAGCACGGCCTTGATCGTGCGGACGGTCCCGAACACGTGGGTGTCGAAGAGGGTCTGGACGGGTCCTTCCTCGCCCTCCTCGACCGCCGCCCGGTACCCGTACCCGGCGTTGTTGACGAGGACGTCGACGGCACCGATCCGGTCCTCCGCGGCCCGCACGGCGGCGGTGACCTGCGCGTCGTCCGTGACGTCGAGCGCGAGCGCGAGCGCGGAGTCGGGGTGGTCGCGGGCGATGTCCTCGACCTTCGTCACGTCGCGCGCGGTGACGACGGCGTTGTGACCGTGGGCGAGCACGGCCCCGGCGAACGAGCGCCCGAGTCCGGTCGAGCAGCCGGTGATGAGCCAGGTGGCCATGGTGGGTCCTTCCGTGGTGGTGGAGATGGTGGTCGTGGTGGTGGACCCGGCGCCGCCGCGGGGTCAGACCCAGTGCGGCTGCGCGAGGACTCCGTGCGGGTCGACCGACGCGGCGACGCGGCGGAGGCGGGCGGTGTTGTCCCCGCTCACACGACCCGCGGCGCGTAGGCCTCGGCGAGGCGGTCCATGAGCGCGTCCTTCTCGGGGTCGACCTGCTGGCGCTCGGGGTGCGCGTCGTACCAGGCGACGATCTCGCGCGCGCCCTGCCGGAACGTCGTGCGCGCCGCGAACCCGGGCACGAGCGTCCGGATCTTGGCGTTGTCGAACACCATCGTGTTCGCCTTGTCGCCGATCACCCCCGCACCCCACGCCGGGTCGTTCGCGAGGATCGCCTCGGTCGGCACGTGCACGAGTTGCGGCTCCGGCGCGCCCGCAGCGGCCGCCACCTCGGTGAACAGCTGGTTCCACGTCGGGGTCTCGTCGCCGGTGATGTGGAACGCCTCGCCGATCGCCTCGGCGCGGTCGAGGACGCCCGTGAACCCGACGGCGAAGTCGCGGCTGTGGGTGATCGTCCAGAGCGAGGTGCCGTCGCCCGGGACGACGACCGGCTTGCCGGCCCGCATCCGGGCGATCACGGTCCAGCCGCCGTCGAACGGGATGAGCGTCTCGTCGTAGGTGTGCGAGGGTCGGACGATGGTCATCGGGAAGTCGTCGTCCCGGTAGGCCTGCAGCAGGAGCTCCTCGCAGGCGATCTTGTTCCGCGAGTACTCCCAGTACGGGTTCTTCAGCGGGGTCGACTCCGTGATCGGCAGGT
Organism: Curtobacterium sp. MCBD17_019; assembly: GCF_003234555.1. Taxonomy (NCBI): domain Bacteria; kingdom Bacillati; phylum Actinomycetota; class Actinomycetes; order Micrococcales; family Microbacteriaceae; genus Curtobacterium; species Curtobacterium sp. MCBD17_019. The sequence continues at coordinate 20,629 of NZ_QKTT01000003.1, forward strand.
GGGTCGCCGGCGTCTGGTAGGCCGACGCGGAACTGATGAAGACGTACTGGCGGGTCCGTCCGGCGAACACCTCGATGTCCTGACGGACCTGGTCCGGCGTGAACACGACCCAGTTCACGACCACGTCGAACTGCGCGTCTCCGAGCGCCGCCTCCAGCGCCTCCCGATCGGCCGTGTCCGCGGTCAGCCGGGCGACCTCGTCGGGGATCGCCCGCAGGTCGCTCGATCCGCGGTTGAGCACGGTCACGTCGAACCCCTGCCGCACGGCCTCCCGCGTGCAGGAGGCGCTGATCGCGCCGCTCCCGCCGATGAACAACACCCTGGCACCCGTCATCGTCCGCTCCTTCGCGTCCGCGCCCGTGGTCCGGGCGCACGCTCCCAGCCTGGCACCCGCCGGGAGGCACGGTCCAGGTCCGGCGGTCCGGCCCGGCGCGGTCCGGCCCGGCGCGGTCCGGCGCGGGCGCAACGGGAAGGGGTCCCGCCGACGTCGGAGAGCCGGAGCGGGGTAGCGTCACTGCCGTGCTCCACCGCTCCACCTCGCCCTCACGGGTGCTCCGTCCCGGCCTCGTCCTGGTCGGCCTGCTGCTCGTCGCCGCGAACCTCCGCGCCGGGATCACGTCGGTCGGGCCGGTGCTCGCCGACGTGCAGCAATCGGTGCACCTTCCCTCGGCGACGGCGTCGGCGCTCATCAGCCTGCCGTTGCTCGCGTTCGCGGCCGTCGCACCGGTCGCGCCCGCGATCGCACGCGCCCTCGGGATCGAGCGCACGCTCGGGGTGTCCTTGGCCGCCCTGGCGGTCGGGATCGTCCTCCGCTCGGTGCCCGGACCGGCGTTGCTGTGGGTCGGCACCGTCCTGCTCGGCGTCGCGATCGCGGTGGTGAACGTCGAACTGCCGGCGCTCGTCAAGCGGGACTTCCCCGACCGCATCGGGCAGGTCACGGGCGCCTACTCCGCCGTGCAGTCGACGTTCGCCGCGATCGCGGCCGGGATCGCGGTCCCCGTCGCCGGGTCCGACGGCTCGGGCTGGCGGCTCGCGCTCGGGCTCTGGGCGGGTCTCGCGCTCGTCGCGCTGGCCGTCTTCGCGCCGCAGCTCCGGGCCCGGACGGTCCTGCCGCCGGCCGCGGACGACGTCGCGCTCGACGACGTCCGGCACCCGGACCCGACCCACCGGTCACCGTGGCGCTCGGCGCTCGGATGGCAGGTCACGGCGTTCATGGGCCTCCAGTCGGTCGGCTACTACGTCGTCATCACGTGGCTGCCGACGATCGAACGCACCGCCGGGGTGAGCGCCGCCGCGGCGGGCGCGCACCAGTTCCTCCTCAACGCGTTCGCCATCGCGGGCAGCCTCCTGTGCTCCGCCGCGCTGCCACGGTTCCGGGACCAGCGCATCCTGGCGTCGGTGAGCCCGCTGTTCTTCGTGGCGGCGATGGCCGGACAGCTCCTGGACCCGCACCTCGCCGCGGTGTGGGACAGCCTCATCGGTGTGTCCGGCGGAGCGTGCATCGTGCTGGCCCTGTCGTTCTTCGGCCTCCGCACCGAGCACCACCGACAGGCAGCGGGGCTGTCCGCGATGGCGCAGACCGTCGGGTACCTGTTGGCCGCGGCCGGACCGATCGCCGTGAGCGCCCTCCACGATGCGGTCGGTTCCTGGCGACCGGCACTCGTGGTGCTGCTCGTGCTCGAGGTCGCGCTCGCCGGGCTCGGGCTGCTCGCCGGGCGCCGCCGGGTCATCGGCTGAGGCTCCCCGCCCTGGCGACCAGCACGACGGCTGCCCGCACGGCCGTCAGGTGAACTGGATCGGCGTCCCCACCGGGAGGGTCGCGAGCGCGGCGGTCATCGCGGCGGAGATCCGGACGCAGCCGTGGGAGCTGCCCGTGGGGTCCGGGTAGTAGTGCAGCGCCGTCAGGGCGGAGTTCCCTCCGTACCCGGGAAGCAGGGCGGAGTGCGCCCCGGTCAGGGCGATCGGGTGGCCCTCGGTGTACGCGATCCTCGTGTCGACGTAGTCCGCCTCCATGTACGTCGAGGTGGCGGCGGGCGTCGGATCGGTCGGTGTGCCCAGCCGGGCAGCCTCGCTCGTGGCCGTCGCACCGCTCTCGGTGACGATCGCGATCGTCGAGGTCGCGTTGTCGACCCGGATCATCCGGTCCGTCCGGGTCAGGGTGAAGTCGGCCGCCCGCGCCCACGCGAAGGTCGCGCTCGGGGCGGTGGCCACACCGTTCGTGCCAGGGGTGCTCTTCCGTGACGGCGTGGACACCAGGACCATCCCGCCGTCGGCACCGGGGGAGCGTCCCCAGACCGCCGTGGCCGCTGGCCGGTTGACGGTCGGCACGGTGGCGCCGAGCGCTGCGATCGGCGCGCTGTCGGCGGCGGGGCTGGCGTAGAGCGGCACGAGCGCCTGCCTCGGTGTCGCGATCTCCCACTGGTTCGCGGGGTGGGCCGTGGTGCCGTCGAGCAGGCCGGGGATGACGGCGTCGTAGTACGCCAACGGCAGCGCCGCGAGCGCCTGGGGACCGACCGGCGGCGGCACGGCCGCGAGGGTGGGTGTCGGCGCGGGCGTCGGGGTGATGGGGCGTGCCTCGGCGGTGGGGGTCGTCGCGGGCGTGGCCGGACGCCCGTGGGTGACGCCGACCCCGATGCCCACCGCGACGAGCCCGACGACGACGACGCCCACCGCGACGAGCAGCGGACGCTGCCGCCGCCTCGACCGGGAGGCCCGCAGCGCGTCGGCCTGGTCGCCCGGCTCGTCGACGTGATCGGTCGTGTCCACTGTTCCCCCTCCGGCACGAGGGGCCCTCGACCCTCGTGCGCCAGGTCCATTGTCGTCCGCGGGTGCCCCGTCGTCCGCCGCCGCTCCGGACGGTCAGGCGGGACGGAACCGGCGGAGCCGCAGACTGTTGCCGACGACGAACACCGAGGACGCGGCCATGGCGGCACCCGCGATCATGGGGTCGAGCAGCCCGGCCATGGCGAGCGGGAGCGCGGCGATGTTGTACGCGAACGCCCAGAACAGGTTGCCGCGGATCGTCCGGAGTGTCCGTCGGCTCAGGGCGATCGCATCCGCCGCGGCCGCCAGGTCACTCCGGACCAGGACCACGTCCGCGGCGTCCATCGTCACGTCGGACCCCGTGCCCATCGCGATGCCGAGGTCCGCGGCGGCGATCGCGGCCGCGTCGTTCACACCGTCCCCGACCATGGCGACGACCGCCCCGGCACGTTGCAGGTCGGTCACGGCGCGGTGCTTGTCCTCGGGTCGCACCTCGGCGACCACCTCGTCGATGCCGACCTCGGTGGCGACGGCACGGGCGACGTCCTGCCCGTCGCCGGTGAGCAGGACCGTCCGGAGACCCATGCGTCGCAACCGATCGACCGCGGCGCGACTCGTCGGGCGGACCGCGTCGGCGACGAACACCAGGCCGAGGACGTGGCCGTCGCGTGCGACCGCCACGACGGTCCGCCCGGTCGCGGTCGCCCGTTCGACGCCGGCCACGAGTGCTGCCGGCAGGGGTGTCGCTCCGAGCCCCGTGACCCAGCCTGGACGACCCACGCGGACCACGGCGCCGTCGACCACGGCCTCGACGCCGGATCCCGCGGTGGAGCGGAAGGCCGAGACGGTCGCAGCGGTGTCGTGACCCGCGCGCTCCACGAGGGCGCGCGCGACCGGGTGTTCGGACCGACGTTCCACGGCGGCGGCCAGGGCGAGCACGGTCTCCTCGTCGGTCCCCGTGCCGGGCGCGAGCACGACCTCCCGGACCTGCATGCGACCGGTGGTGACGGTGCCGGTCTTGTCGAGCGCGACGGTGTCGACGCGCCGGGTGACCTCGAGCACCTGCGGGCCCGTGATGAGCACCCCGAGCTGCGATCCACGGCCGGTCCCGACGAGCAACGCCGTGGGCGTGGCGAGACCGAGGGCACAGGGACAGGCGATCACGAGCGTCGCGACGGCGGCGGCGACCGCCGGAGCGGTTCCGGACCCCATCGCGAGCCAACCGACGAGCGCGACGAGCGCGAGGCCGATCACGACGGGGACGAACACCGCGGAGACCCGGTCGGCGAGCCGTTGCACGGACGCCTTCCCCGTCTGGGCGCGGACGAGGAGGCGACCGATCCGCGCGACCTCGGTGTCGGCGCCGATGCTCGTCGCGGCGACGACCAGGGCCCCGCCGACGTTCACGGTGGAGCCGGTCACGGCGTCACCGACCGCGACCTCGACGGGCACGGACTCGCCCGTCATGATGCTCGTGTCGACGGCGGAGGTCCCCTCGACGACGACACCGTCGGTGGCGATCCGGTCGCCGGGACGGACGACGAACCGGTCGTCGACGCGGAGCGCCGTCGTGGGCACCTCGACCTCCCGACCGTCGCGCAGCAGGCGGGCGGTCGGGGTGCCGAGGTCGAGGAGCGCCCGCAGCGCGGCCCCCGAGCGACGACGGGCCCGGAGCTCGGCCACGCGGCCGGCGAGCAGGAACACGGTCACGACCGCGGTCACCTCGGCGTAGGAGTGCGTCCCGGCCACGTCCCGGCGGGTGAGACCGGCCACCAGGGACCAGACCGACCAGAGCAGGGAGGCGGTCACCCCGAGCGACACGAGCGTGTCCATCGTCGCGGCGCCGTGTCGGGCGTTCACGACCGCCGACCGGTGGAACGGCCACGCGCCCCACGCCGCGATCGGGAGCGCCAGGACGAGCCCGACCCAGGTCGACCCGGGGAACCGCAGGACGGGCACCATCGACAGCGCGACCACGGGCAGGGCGAGCGCGGCGGAGACAGCGAGTCGGCGGCGCAGGGGGAGGGCGGGGTCCCGTTCCTCGACGTCCGGTTCGGGCAGGTGCGCGTGGTACCCGGCGGCCTCGACCGTCCGGATCGCGTCGGGGACCCCGATCTCCGGCGGGAGGAGGACCGTGGCGGTCTCCGTCGCGTAGTTGACGCTCGCCGCCACGCCGGGCAGCTTGTTGAGCTTGCGTTCGATGCGGTTCGCGCACGATGCGCAGGTCATGCCCTCGATCGCGAGGTCGACCGGTGCGGCGGTGTCGCTCATGCCTCCGCCAGCGCGTACCCCGCGTCGTCGACGGCGGCCGCGACCTCGGCGTCACCGAGCGGACGCTCGCTCGTGACCGTCGCGGTCGAGATCCCGCCGACCTGCAGGTCCACCACGACGCCGAGGACGCCCGGGAGCTCGCGGAACGCCTCGTCGACGCTCATGACGCAGTGCTCGCAGGTCATCCCGCTGATCCGGTAGTCGGTCGTCGTCGGCTCGGTCATGCTCGTCTCCCTCGGTCGTCGCGATACCCTGGCGGGGTACCGCACCACGATACCGCCACCGACCGGGAGGCACGGCATGACCGACGAGACCACGCACCACCACGGGTACATCTCCGCGAAGGACGACTACCTGAAACGGCTCCGGCGCATCGAGGGGCAGGCGCGCGGCCTGCAGCGGATGGTCGACGAGGAGCAGTACTGCATCGACATCCTGACCCAGGTCTCCGCGATGACGAAGGCCCTGCAGTCGGTCGCCCTCGGACTGCTCGACGACCACCTCGCGCACTGCGTCGCCGACGCCGTCGCGGAGGGCGGTGATGCCGCTGACGAGCGCATCCGAGAGGCATCGGCGGCGATCGCGCGACTCGTGCGCTCCTGATCGGGCGCGGCCGCCGGTGACGGTGGTGCTCCCTACGCTGCGGTCCGTGGCCGAACCGGTGGGTGTGTGGTGGGCGCGACGGCAGTGGTCGCGCGGGCGCGACGTGCCCTACGCCGTCGGTGAGTTCCGCGAGGCATGGCGTTCCTTCCCGGTCCTCGTGCGCCAGTACCACCCCGACCGCAACAGCGGCATCGTCCTCAGCCAGATCCCGCCCGCCGCCGACGTCTTCCTGAGTTGGGAGTGTGACGCGGGCCACGTGTTCGTCGCCACACCGAGCGAACAGCGGTCCCGTCCCGGCCGGGAGCGCCGGCGGTCCTCGTGGTGTCCCGAGTGTGCCGCGCAAGCCCGACCCCGTGGTCCGCTGACCCTGGTGCACCCCGCCGTGGTGCCGGCCACGGGTCGGGGCGGGGTCACCGGGCCGGCATCCGACGCACCACGTGCGCCCGCTCCGCTCGCGACGCGTCCGGCTCGACCCACACGTCGTGGCCGGGACGTCTGCACCCGGACCCCCGACCTCCCGGCGGGGACCCCGTTCCGCAGTGCGTGCGCCCCGCGCCCGGCGTCCGCGGTGGAGGCGCAGCTGCGTGCCGACCTCCGCGCGCGGCTCGAGCACACCGAGGGCGACAACGCGGTGCGTCTCGCCCGACCCTTCTTCGACCACCTCGAGGCGTGGCCCGACGTCGTGCTCCCGGAGCTCCGCGTCGCGATCGAGTACGACTCGACGGGACGCCACGGTCTCGAGCACGTGGGCCGCCGTGAGGACGCCGACCCTCGGAAGGACCGTGCCCTCCGAGCCGCGGGGTGGGAGGTCATCCGCATCCGGACCGGACGGCTCCCGGCACTCGGGCCGCACGACATCGAGGCCGGCGGGTGGTCCCGGCGGACGCTCGCCCGGCTCGTGGACGAACTGCGGGCGGTGCGCGGGGACCTGCTCGTCGACGCCTACCTGCGCGACTGACACCGGGCACGGTCCGCACGGGGCCCGAGATCAGGTCCGGAGCGCGACGGCCTCGCTCACCCAGCGCGTGTAGAGGTCCCACGGCGCCGGCTGGCCGTCCGTCACGCGGCCGACGTGCTGGCGGAGGTCGTCCTCGATCCTGAACCACTCCGACCCGGGGTACCGCAGGTGCGCAAACCGGTGGTGTCGGGCGCGTTCCAGGGCGCGCCCACCCCGTTCGAACCCGAGGAGTTCCTCGTGCCAGAGCCGGGCGAGCCGCTGGCGGGGGTTGGCGGAGGTGCCGATCTTGATGCGCTCCTCGAAGCGGATGTAGTAGACGACGTCGACGCGTGGCGGACGTGCCTCGCCGTCGGGCACCGCCCCGACGCGCCACTCGCACACCCCGCAGACCCACCCAGACGGATACCGCACGCCGGTCCGTGCTCCGCAGGCGGCGCACGGCGCGGGGAGGACGTCGTCGACACCGCCCGTGGCGCCGGCCCACTCGGCCGCCACGGCCAGGTGCTGCGCGCAGAGCGCGACGGGCGCGTCCGGAGGGACCGGGCGGCGGCAGGACGAGCCGCACACCGGACCCGCACAGGCGGCCGCCCGTGTTCCCCGCGAGCGTCGCGCGGCGCTCCCGTGGCCACGGTCGTCGATCCCGTCGTCGTTCGTCACCCTCGCACGGTACGGCGGACCCCCGACGCGACCGCGCTCCCGCACCCGACGTGCACGGCACGGCGGTCCGTTCCACTCCGCTCGGAAACGGCTGGGAATCGAATTGCCGTACGGAGTCCAGGAAGGCCGACTCCCGCGGAAACACGCGGACCGGGAAAGCATACCGAGTATCCTTTTCCTGAACCATGCTCACGCATGGTTGTATGACGGCCATGGGGAAGATCTGGGAGTTCGGTCGGCGCACGAGCGGCAGCGCGGGGGAGGCGCTCCTCACCGCCGCTGACCGCGCGTCGCTCGCGACCGTGTCGGGCGCGGTCACCACGGCACGACCATGGTTGCACTTCTGGTACTGCGACACCGAGCGGGACGCCCGAGCAGCGGCCGACCGCATGCGCGAGTCCGGATGGGGCATCCGTCGCCTCGGCCGGGCCGTCGGTGAGGACGGATGGGCCGTGATCGCGGTCCGCACCGTCTCCGTGATCGACGAACGCACGGTGTCCGACGCCCGGCGGTTCTTCACCGACCTGGCCCGTCACCACCACGGTGACTACGACGGCTGGGAGTACGGCGTCGACGCGCCCGCTCCCTCGCATGCACTTCGGCTCTGACGACGACGTCGACCGACCACGACACCGCTGATCGCGACCGGGCCCGAGGCGGCCGCGCGCGGCGGGGAGCACGGCGCCGGGAGGTCCTCCGGCGCCGGCACGCGGAAGCGGCGGCGCGCACAGCGCGCCGCCGCTTCCCTACGCTGTCCCTCGTGCAGCTGTTCCTGATCCGCCACGGGGAGACCCCCACGAACGTCGTCAAGCGCCTCGAGACCCGCGTCCCGGGTCCGGACCTCACCCCGACGGGACGCGAGCAGGCCGACGCCCTCGCGGCATCGTTCGTGAGCCGCCGGCTGGACGCCGTCTACGTCTCACCGCTCGTCCGGACGCACCAGACCGCGGCCCCGCTCCTCCAGGGGCGTGACCTGGTCGCGGTGGAACTCCCGGGCCTGCTCGAGATCGAGGCGGGTGAGCTCGAGGGTCACGACGACCGTGCCGCCGTCGAGCGGTACCACGGCACGATCGGTGCGTGGGTCGCGGGGGACCTCGACCGTGCGATGCCCGGCGCCATCACGGGCCGCACCTTCCTCGACCGATTCGACGGTGCAGTGGAGCAGATCGCCACCGCCGGCGACGAGGTCGTGGTCGCAGTGAGCTCGGGTGCGGCCATCCGGGCGTGGGTCGGCCTCCGGGTGGACAACGTGGACCTCGCGTTCGTGGCGGACCACGTCCTCGGCAACACGGGTGTCGTCGAGCTCCAGGGGTCACCGGACGACGGGTGGACCTGCGTCGCCTGGGAGGGTGCCGGAGTGACCGCGGGCGCGACCGACGCGGCTGGCGGCGTCATCTGACCGCGGCTGGCGGGGTCTGACGACGGTCGGAGACCACTCCTCGGCGACCCATGCCGCGCCTCCCGGCCGACGCCGCCCGCGACCCGAGTCGACGAGCGTGGAGAGGGTCCGGGCGCGACCCGAACGCACCCGGACCCTCCGGTGCCCGGCGTCGCGACGTGCGACGGGGCGTCCACGCGGACGATCGCGCCATGACCCGAACACGGCTCGGTCGCCCCGTGGGCCCGCCTGGTGGCGGGCTGGTCCAGTGTCGATCGCGGTCCCGACGGGTGCAGGGGGGAAGCATCCACCAGAAGCGCGTGCATGACCGACGCTGGAGGTCTGGCTCACGGCACGGGCCGACCCTTCCGTCGGCGCTGCCGGAGGACGACAGCGCCGACCGCGGCCTGGAGCAACCCTGCGGCGACCGCGGCGAACGGAGCGAGGTGCCCCGTGGACGGCGCGAGCGCGAGGAGTCCGGACGCCGCGGTGGCGGCGCCGATCGCGGCGACGACGACCGAGATGCGGCGTGGTGTCGCAGCGACCCTCCGCACGACGACGGCGGCTGTCACCGCCGCGGCTCCCGCCGTCACCATGAGGCCGGCCTCCACGACCCCGGCCGACGCGATCGGCGGCGAGGGCAGCAGCGGCACGACCCCGACCAGGAGGCCGGCGCCGCCGAACACGGCGAACGAGACCCGCCCGATCCACGACCCACGGACGGCGTCCCATGCGCCGCCGTCGCCGAACCCGAGCACGAACGCGGCCATGAAGGTCGCGGCACCACCGAGCATCGCGAACGACGCCTGACCGGACGGTCCGGCGGGACCGCCGGTGGGACCGGCGAGCTGGGCGATGACGCTGAGCAGGGCGCCCACCATCAGCGCGGTGCCACCGAGGAGCATCGTGCTGCTCCGCGGTGCGGTGACGCGCGCTGTGGTCATGTCGGCTCCGGGTCGGTCGGCGGTGGACGGGGACGACGCCGGTACCACCCCTGAGACCACGACACCGGTGCCGTTCCGTCCGATCACCAGCAGCGTAACGGCAAAACCGTACTGTTGGGTATGCTTCTTGGCCCCACTCCGGGGGTGTCGGTCCGGCGGCGCTCGGGGAGGACGGGGGTTCGACCCCAAAACGGGGGACGCGGCCTGTCCACGTGTACCGCTCCGCCCGTGGACCAGGCAGGCGCGGACCCCGGACGGCGGGACGCCCCGCTCCTCGCGATCCGCGGCACTCCGGGCGCGCGGGCAGCACGACGGCGAGGGCGTGGTGCCGCACGACACGCGTCGTGTACCCCGCGCGAGGTGCACGTCGCCGTCGGGGCGGCGCGACCGTGTGGAACGGGTGGTGTCGCGACGGACCGCTGCCCCATACGATGCTCATGACCGCCACCGAACGTACGTCCAGTACGCGAACCCGAGAGACCGACCTGTCCCCTCACGCGCATCTCCTCCCGGGAGCCCTGGTGCACCGCCGTCAGCTGACGGAGGTGCTGCTCACTGCGCTCGAGCGGACGAGCGACAGCACCTTCGTGGCGGACGTGCACTGGCCGAGGCGGCACGCGTACTTCGGACCGTGGGGCACGGACGACGTCGCCGTCGGACCCGCGCTCGCGCTCGAGACGCTCCGTCAGACCGCGATCGCACTCGCGCACCTGCACCTCGGGGTGCCGTTCGGACAGGCGTTCGTGATGGAGTCGATGCGCGTCGAGGTCGCCGACGACGCGGTCCGCCGCTCCGACCGCCCCGGATCGCCGACCATCGACGTCGTGGTCTCGGAGCTCGTCGAGCGCAAGGGCGTCGCCGCGTCCTACGACTCGATGCTCACGGTCCGCGACGGCGACCACGTCCTCGCCCGCGGGGGCGGTCGCGCCCGCACCATCCCCGGACCCGTGTACCGCCGGATGCGCGAGGGCGCACCGTCCTCAGCGGACGTCGATCGCCTGCCGCCTCGCCCGAGTCCGGCCGCGCACGGGCTGGTGGGCGCGCCGACGCCGGACTTCGTCCTGCTGTCCGGTGCCGCGGGCAGCGACGCGTTCGAGCTCTCGCTCGACGCCACGAACCCGGTGTACTTCGACCACCCGCTCGACCACGTGCCGGGCATGGTCGTGCTCGAGGCCGCGCTGCAGGCCTTCCGCGCCCACGCGGACGATCCGACGCACACGCCCCGCGAGGTCACGGTCGAGTTCCTCGCCCACGCGGAGCTCACGAGTCCCGTGACGATCACGCTCGAGCGCGAGGACGGCACCGAGGTCGCGGTCCTGTGCCAGGACGGCGTCGTCGTGTCGCGCGTCCGCGCCTCGGCCTTCCCCGGCTGACTCGCACTGCCCCGCTGACTCGCACTGCCCCGCTGAGCGGCACTGCCCCGCTGAGCGGCACTGTCCGGCTGAGCGGCACTGCCCGGCCTCGTCGCACCGCCCGACGGAGCGGTGCCGTGGGGCGTGCGGTCAGACCGCCGAACGCATGATCCGGGCCGGGAGGTCCGCCACGAGCGGCTGCCGCTCGGCCGGCACGAGCGCGGGGATGAGCAACATCGTCCACATGTTCTCGAGCTGCTGGAAGAGGTCCTCGCGGCTGTGCAGGATGTCCGAGACGAGCTGCACGCCCGTGTACGCGGGGATGAGGAACGCCGCCAGGCGCGTGGGGTCCACGTCGGCGCGGATGTCACCCTCCTCGACCGCCGCCGCGATGAGCCCCTCGACCGTGTGGATCCAGCCCGCGTACGGCGCCTCGCGCTCGAGACCGTTGCCGCCGGCCTCGGTGGTGAGCCGCACCCCGGCGGACACGACGACCTCGTCCTTCATCTGCTGGGCGAAGGTCTGCGACATCCACATCATCCGCTCGAGCGCGGTGCGTCCGAGCAGGAACACCCGCTCGCCGTACGACTGCGCGATCTCGTACTGCAGCTCGATGACCGCGTTCGCCACCTCCTCCTTCGACTTGAAGTGGTGGTAGAGCGCACCCTTGGTGACGCCCGCCTCCGAGGCGACGACGTCGAGCGACGCGTTCGCGTACCCGCGCTGCTCGAAGATCGTCGCGGCGCTCCGGACGATCTTGTCGCGCGTGACGACGGCGCGCTCCTGCTGGGCCATGGCGTCCCCTCCGACTCCCAACGGCCCCGACGGCCGCTCCGACATGGTAGCCACGCTCAGGTCCTGTTACCGTCCGCACGACACCCCTCGACGTGAATGGATGGCCCCCAGCGTGCAATCGTCCCCCGAAATGTCCTCCTCGCTGTCCTCCTCGACACCTGTCGCGGTGACCGGTCCGCTCGGGTTCATCGGGCGACGCGTCGTCGACGCGCTCGTGGCGGAGGCCGTGCCGGTCCGCGGTCTCGTGCGTCGTGCGGTGCCCGAGAACGCCGCCTTCTCCCCGGTGTCCGGGGACCTGCTCGACCCGGAGGCCGTGGCCCGCCTGGTCGCGGGTGTGCAGACCGTCGTGCACAGCGCGGTCGCGATCGGCGGGGACGACGACGCCGTCCGCCGCACGAACGTGGACGGCACGCGCATCGTCGTCGAGGCGGCGGCCGAGGCAGGAGCGCGCGTGGTCCTGGTGTCCACCGCGGCGGTGTTCGGCTCCGGGCCGCACCGGGGCGGTCCGCGTCCGGGTGCGACGCCCGAGTCCGCGACCTCCGTGAGCCGTGCGGAGGCGGAGCGGTTGGTCCTCGGGGCTGGCGGAGCCGTCGTCCGCCCGAACGTCGTCCACGGGGTGGGGGACCGATGGGTGTTCCCGTCGGCGCTGCGCCTCGTCACGGCCGTGGGGGCGGTTCCGGACACCGAGGCGCGGGTGAGCGTCGTGCACGTCCGGACACTCGGCCGCCGCATCGCGGCCGCCGCCCTCACGCGCGCATCGGGCGTCGTCCCCGTCCACACCGATCCGCCCGTGGCCGCGGGCGAGGTCGTGGTCACCGCCGCCGAGGTGCTCGGCCGCTCCCTGCCCCCGGTCGTGTCGGTGGAGGAGTTCCGCGATCGCGCCGCCGGTCGGGGCCTCAGCTCCCACCAACTCGCGATGCTGCTCGACGACGCGTGGTTCGACGTCGCCGACCCGGAGCCACTCGGCACGCTCGAGCTCGACGCCGAGGACCGCGACTGGTACCGGTCCCTCGCGGGGTGAATCCGGCCGGCGTCACTCGCGACGCCGGGCCAGCGCCGCGTCGATCGCGGTCGCGCCGAGGGACACCACGGCGACCACCACGAGCACCCAGCCCGCCGCCGCCGGGGTCAGCGCGCCGGGGTGGACGGGTCGCGGGACCGCCAGGAACACGATCGCCGTGATGCCCGCGAGCGCCCCGAGCACCGTCCAGACCGTTCGACGGACCAGACCGGCGACCAGGCGTCGGTCGCGTCGGTCGGCGAGCACACGCACGTTCACGTTGAGGTGACCGGTCTCGAGGGCTTCCCCGATGCGGTCGACGCGGCGGGGCAGGCGCCGGAGTCCGGGCAGCACCGCGAGTGCCTCACGGACGAGGAGGTCCCGGACCCCGGCGGGGGTCGCCTGGTCCCGGATCTGGTCGCGGGCGAGCGTCCGGGCCTCCTCGAGCAGGTCGAACGCGGGCGTGACGGTGCGCAGCGTGCCCTCGAGGATCGCGAACGCCCGGGCGGCCGCGACGAACTCCGCGGGGACCGCCATGCCGTAGCGGCCGAAGACCTCGACGGCGGCGTCGACCGTGTCGATCCCGATGCGTGCTCCGGGTCCGAGCTCGTCGACGACGAACGTCGCGATGTCCCGTCGGAACGCCGGTTCGTCCACGGGGTCGGCGAGCGGGGCGAGCCGGAGCACCCCGTCGGCGATGCCGCGCGTGTCGGACTGGAGGTAGGCGACGAGCAGTTCCTGGACGGTCTCGCGCAGGGTGAGGTCGAGCCTCCCGACCGATCCGAAGTCGACGAGCGCCGGCCGCCTGTCGGGCATGACGAGGATGTTGCCGGGGTGCAGGTCCGCGTGGAAGACCCCGTCGACGACCACCTGCCGGATGAAGGCGCGGACCACGGTCCGCATCAGTGGTTCCAGCGACGCGGTGTCGGCCCCGTCCGCGCGGGCGGTCGCGAGCGTCCGACCGTCGAGGAACTCCATGACGAGCACGCGGCGGGAGCTCAGCTCGTCGACGAGCTCGGGCAGGTGGAGTTCCGCGGCACGACGACTGCGCGCCTGCGTCGCGCGGAGTGCGGCGAGGTTCGTCGCCTCGCGGCCGAAGTCGACCTGCCGCACGAGGTCCGTCGCGTACTGGGCCGCGGCGTCCTCGACCCCGAGCCGACGTGCCTGCGCGGAGGTGCGCGCGAGGAACCGGGTGACCCGCAGGGCGATGTCGACGTCGCGGCGGATCACGACCGCGACGCCGGGTCGCTGCACCTTGACCGCGACGGTCCGGCCGTCCCGGAGGCGGGCACGGTGGACCTGCGCGATCGACGCGGCCGCGACCGGGACGGGATCGAACGCGGCGAACACCTCGTCGACGGGCGCACCGAGCTCCTCACGGAGGAGGGCCGCGACCGCGTCGGCCGGCGCGGGGGTGACGTCCTCCTGGAGATCGGCGAGGGCGGCGCGCCACTCGTCCGGCAGCAGGTCGTCACGCGTCGAGAGCAGCTGACCGATCTTGACGAACGCGCCGCCGGCCTCCTCGAGTGCGCGCCGCAACCCGGTCGCCTGCTCGACCCGGAGACCGGCCGTTCCCGGGGACCGCGAGAAGTCGAGGCGGCCGAACGGCAGCAGCCCGTTGCGCCGAGCGATGCCGAGCAGCTCCGCGAACCGGCGAGCACGGTCGCGGAGCGTCCCCGTCGCGGTGTCGTCGCCCCGGGCGAGGTCGGCCAGGCGCGGCAGGGTCGCTCGTCGGTCCGTCACGACCCGATCCTGGACCGCGACCCTGAGCACGGACGACACGGGGCACGGACGACACGGCGCACCGGCGACACGGCGCACCGGCGACACGACGCAGCGGCGACACGACGCCCGCACCGGGACTACCGTCTGCGGCACCGCGCCCGAATCGTTCCGGCGCGGGGAGAGGAACGACGTGTTCGAGGCCGAGAACATCCGCGACTGGATCGGGCAGCCGGTCGTCGACGCCGGCGACGACCGGATCGGCAGCCTGGAGAGCATCTACTTCGACACCGCGACGTCGCAGCCGGCGTTCGCGAGCGTCCAGATCGGTCTGATCGGCCGACAGCGACTCGTGTTCGTGCCCCTCGACGGCGCCACCGTGTCGCCCAAGCACCTCAAGGTGACCTACGACAAGAAGCTCGTCAAGGACGCGCCGTCCATCGACACCGACGGCGAGCTCGAGGCGTCGGTCGAACCGACGCTGTACCAGCACTACGGCCTCGCGTACCAGGCGGGTGCGGGCGGCGAACGGCGACTCGGGCGCCGCTGACCCCGACGACCGTCGAGCGGGCCCTGGACGTCCCCCCACATCGGCACGTCCATCCGGCCGCTCGACGGCCGTCGCACGGCCGGAGCCGCGCCTGTGCCCGAAGTCTCCCACAGGACGCGCGTCCTGGGAAATCGACGGGAACCAGGCCGGGGCGGCGTCCCTCATCGCTCCTGCCACTACGGTGGTCTGCCATGGGCATGCGTGAGGACCAACGCCGACGCACGAGGGACGCCATCCTCGAGGCCGCAGCCCTGGAATTCGGGGAACGCGGGTACCAGGCGACGACCTACGCCTCCGTAGCGGCCAGGGCGCAGGTGGCGAAGAGCCTCGTCAGCTACCACTTCGCGTCGAAGACCGACATGGTCCAGGCGATCATGGACGTGTCCTTCACGCAGGAGGGCGTGTTCGCCGCGCTGCCGGCCGCCGATCGTCCCCCGTTCGACGAACTCGCCCTGTCGACCGTCTTCGTCGCGATGCAGGAGCAGTCGGACCCCATCGGTCGGGCCGTCGTGCGGCTCGAGCGCGAGGCCGAACTCATCGACATCGACCTGCCGGTGCCGTACGTCGGGTGGATCCAGTTGTGCGCGACCACGCTGCAGCGCGCGGTCGACATCGGGGACGCCCCGCCCGAGGTCGACATCCCGTTCGAGGCGCACCTGATGGTCGCCGGGTTCGTCGGCCTCCACGAGCTCGCTGAGTCGCTCGGCGAGTACGAGGGCTTCGTCGCCCGGGCCGTGTCGAACGCGCTCGACCGCTACGCGACGCTCGGTGCCACGCCCGCGGCCCTCGCGTCCGCCACCGAACGCGCGATCGAGGCGATGGAGGAGGCCGGGTGCGACGACGTCGACCGCATCCGTCGTCGGCTGCGACGACTCGTCGGCTGACCGCCGCGCACGATCGTCACGCGGGCCGGGAGGCGTAGCATCGGTCGCCCCGCCGCCCCCGTCCCCGCTTGGTGAGGTCCCCATCCTGCTCTGCCGTCCGCTGGCCGTGATCGCCGCATCCGCCGCCCTGTCCGTCGTCGTCATCGGCACCGCCGACCCCGGTGCGGGACCGGCGGCGTCGGCGGCCACCGTGGTGCCCGCCTCCACCGCGCACCACGGTGCGCGCGCCGGTCGCGACGGTCTGCCCCCGCGCGGAGCGGAGTACGTCGCGCTCGGCGACTCCTACGCCGCCGGCTACGGCCTGCCACATGCGACGGGGGACCCGGTCCCGGCCTGCGGCCAGTCATCCGAGGACTACCCGCACCGCATCGCGGCCAGCCTGGACCTCCGGCTCGTGGACGTGACGTGCGCGGGGGCCACGAGCGCCGACGTCGTCTCGCGACGCCAGAACGGTGCCGCACCGCAGGTCGACGCGCTGAGCGACCGGACGCGGCTCGTCACGCTGTCCATCGGCGGCAACGACGCGGGGCTGTTCGCGACGGCGTCCTCGTGCGTCGCCCTGTCCCGACGCGGACCCGTGCTGTCGGGGGCGGACGTGCCGAACTGTCGCAGCCGCCTGGTCACCGACGGGACCGACGCGCTCGCGGCGGCCGTCGAGGGTCCCGTCACCCGTGGCATCCGGTCGGCGGTGCGTGCGGTGCGGACGGCCGCGCCGCACGCCCGACTCGTCGTCGTCGGGTACCCCACGATCTTCCCGGACGCCGCCCACACACCCGCGGCGGGTTGCTTCCGCGCCGCGCTCGACGCCGCGAGCCTGACCGGGTCGTTCCCGCGCGATGCGTTCCCGTTCACGGACACGGACGTCCGCTACCTCCACGGCGTGCAGCAGCGGCTCGACCGGACGACGCGGGCCGTCGTGCACCAGGCCGGGGGGACCTACGTCTCGATGCTCTCCGCGACGGCCGCCCACTCACCGTGCTCGAGGACCCGGCCGTTCGTCCGGGGGATCACGCTGTCCGCGTCGTCCGGCCTCCGGGACGTCGACCTCGTACCCGGAGCGCTGCATCCGAACGCAGCGGGTGCCGGAGCGATGGCCACGGACGCCAGACGCCGCATCCGCGCCGTGTACGCGGAGGCCGCGGCACGGGCCCGGGAGGCACGGGCCAGCGCGTCCGCGCAGGCGCGGGCGTCCGCGTCGGCAGCGGCTCGTGCGGCCGCCGCTCGGTCCTCCGCCGACGCGTGCCGGCTGGCGATCGGCGCGGGGGTGGTCGTCCTCGGCGCTGTCGTGGTCGTCTGGGCGTTCGTGCGTCGTCGACGTCGTCCCGACGGGTCGTGACGGCCGTGGTGACGAGCGCGGGCATCGTGCTGTACCGACCGGCCGCGGCACCGGTCCCTCGTGGTGCCGCCGACCCGGAGATCGACATCGAGGTCTTCGTCGCGCACATGGGCGGCCCGTTCTGGCGGCGGCGACCACGGGCCTGGTCGTTCCCGAAGGGCGAGTACCTCGACGAGACACCGCTCGACGCCGCGCGGCGCGAGTTCCACGAGGAGATCGGCGTCCCCGCACCGGACGTGCCGTACGTCGAACTCGGCACGTTCCGCCAGGCCTCGGGCAAGCGCGTCACGCTGTTCGCGGGCGCGTCGGACCTCGTCGTGGAGACGGTCCGGAGCACGACCTTCCTCGTCGAGCTCCCGCGGGGGTCGGGTCGGATGGTGTCGTTCCCCGAGGTGGACGACGCCCGGTGGACGAGCGTCGCCGTGGCACGGTCGGACCTCGTGGCGGGTCAGGTGCCCGCGCTCGATGCCCTGCTCACCCTGCTCCGTCGCGAGGAGGCGTAGCGCCGACGAGAGGGGCGGCGAGAGAGGCGTCGCGCCCACGAGAGGGGCATCGCACCCGAGAGAGGCGTCGCGCCCACGAGAGAGGCGGCGGGCTCAGGACGAGGGCCGCACACGACCGGACACGACCCCGCCCCGGACGTGCACGGTGAGGGTGCCGCTCTCGCTCTGCGTCACGAGGGTGACGGACCCGGTGAGGGCGTCGGCACGGGGGAAGCACGACGTGCTCGCCGTCCGACCGTCCGCCGTCGCGAGCAGGCAGACGACCGACGCGTTCGTCCCGACCGCCGCGTACACGTCCCACGGCGTCTGGGCGTCGTCCGCGGACAGGGAGCGGTTCGTGAACACCAGGCGTGTGGAGTGCAGCCGCACGGGGGCCGAGACCGCTCCCGGGATCTGGTCGGCGAACGTCTGCGGCGCCGAGAGCAGCGCCGCGAGGGTGCGTTCCCCGTCGTTCGTGGCGGCCACGACCGACGGTCGTGACCGCTGTTGGTCGATCGTCGTCCCGACCAGTGCACCGACGCCGAACGACGCGAGTGCGGTGCCGACGATCGCGACGAGGCCGACACGGCGGAGCCGGACCGGGAGGCGGCCCCACGCTCCTCGCCTCGGCGCGCGACCGGAGCCGGAGCCGCTGGACCGCCCGTCGTCGAGCGCGGTCACCGGTGCGACGTCGCTCGCCCGCGCCGAGGTCGGGTCGGGCGGTGCGGGGGCAGCGGGGCCCGCGCCGGACGGGACCCGGTCGGCACCCCTCGGCATCGAGTCGGTCCGGTCGGCGCCGGTCGGTCGAGCATCGCGCGTCTCGGTGACGACCGGCCGGCCAGGCGCGAGGTCGAGGGCATCGAGCGCCCGGCGAGCGGCCTGCGCCTCGGCGGGCGTGGCGTCCGGCCCGTACGCGATCGCCTGCAACGCCGCGCGCCGCCGGCCCGGGTCCGGGCCGGCGCCGCCGACCCCGTCATCGAGTGCCGACATGTCCTCCGCCGTTCGTCCCACCCATCCTGCTCCGTGGAGCGGCCCGCGGAGCGGCCGGGGTCAGTCCTCGGCCTCGGTGGCCTCCAGGTCGGCGGTCCGGGCGTCGTCGTCCGTGAGCGCGTCGTCCGCGGGCGCCGCGTCGCTGTCGAAGGTCAGGTCGCGCTCCAGCCGTTCCGCGGTGACCGGCTCCCCGTCGACGATGGGCGGTTCCCACTTGCGGTCGCTGCCGCTCGTTCCGTCGTTGCTCATGACGCCTCCTCGTCCGCGTGGCCGGGGCGCCCACGCTGAGCGCCCCTCGCGCCGACGCTAGGCGCGGCCCGCGACCTCCGTTCCCAGGGACGTCGTCGTCGCCGTCGGCCTAGGCTCGGCGACATGACGGAACCAGGGCACGACCAGCGCGACCCGGCTGCGGCTGCGGAGGCGGCAGCGGCGAGCACCTCCGACAGCGTGCTGCAGGGCGACCTCACCCGGCCGATGAGCGAGGACACCCAGTCGGGTGCGGCGGACTACGTGGCCACGAACACGGGCGGTGTCTCCGCCGAGCGCCGCAACCCGCTGCCGGACGAGGAGCAGGGACGGGGCACGGAGTACGACCCGGTGGACCAGGGCCCGCAGCAGGAGGGTCAGGGCGGCTGATCCCGTTCCGCGGGAGCGACGGCTGCCCGCGCGCCGCGGACCACGTTCAGCGGACTCCAGGCAAGATCACGGCATGACCGCTGCCTCCCCGCGCACCCCGGCCACGGTCGCACTCGACCGTGCCGGTGTCCCTTACACGCCGCACGTGTACGAGCACCACGAGACGGCGACGAACTTCGGCGCCGAGGCGGCCGCGGCGCTCGGGCTCCGCGAGGACCAGGTGTTCAAGACGCTCGTCGTCCAGGTCGACGAGCAGCTCGTGGTCGCGGTGGTCCCCGTCGCGAACCGACTCGACCTCAAGGCGATCGCGACCGCGGTCGGGGGCAAGAAGGCGTCGCTCGCGGCACCGGACCTCGCGGAGCGGCGCACGGGATACGTCGTCGGCGGCATCAGCCCCGTCGGACAGCGCACCACGCTCCGAACCGTGCTCGACGCGTCGGCCGAGGACTACGCCACGATCTTCGTGAGCGGCGGACGGCGGGGGTTCGACATCGAACTCGCGCCGCGAGACCTCCTCGCGGTCACGGCGGGCGCGACGGCCGTGATCGCGCGGGACTGAGCCGGCCCCGTGGCGACCTCCTCGCGGACCTGAGTCGGGTCGACGCAACTTCTTCCCGCACCCGGGAATGGCCGGGGCACCTCTGCGTTGTATTGAGTCGGACGCACTCAAGTTCCACAGGAGGTCCCTTTGTCAGACGTCTTCGGCCCGACCGGCAGCGACAACTCGTTCGACGAGTTCCTCGCCCGCCTGCTCCAGGGCCAGCAGCGGTCCGTGCCGTTCGGCCGGCCCGTCGACATCACGCGGCTCCTCAGCCGCCGCACCCACGAAGTGCTCCGCGCCGCGGCGACGTTCGCCGTGGAGCGCGGCCACCACGAGATCGACGCGCTGCACCTGCTCCGCGTCCTCGTGACCGCCGAGCCGTTCGCCGGGCTCGTCCGCACCGTCGGCGCCGACCCCGAGCGGTTCGCCGCCGCGGTCGACGAACGACTCCCGGAGCCGTCCGACGAGCGCCCCGAGGGCCGTCCCGCGCTCACGCCCTCCGCGCAGCGCGCGCTCCTCGACGCCGCGCAGGCCGCGCGCGCGTTCGGATCCACGTACGTCGACCCCGAGCACGTCTTCTTCGCGCTGGTGGTCGAGCAGGACACCGTCGCCGGGCAGATGCTCGTCGCCGCGGGCGTGACGCCGCAGACCATGCAGCAGTACGCGCAGGACGCCGCCCGTGCCGCCCGCGAGGGTCGCCCGGTCGCCGGCAGCACCGCGGCCGGCACACCGGGCCAGGAGTCCGACACCCCGACGCTCGACCAGTTCGGCACCGACCTCACGGCCCGCGCGCGCGAGGGCGGCATCGACCCCGTGATCGGCCGCGCCGGTGAGATCGAGCAGACCGTCGAGATCCTGCTCCGCCGTACCAAGAACAACCCGGTCCTCATCGGTGAACCGGGCGTCGGCAAGACCGCGATCGTCGAGGGCCTGGCCCAGCGCATCGTCGACGGCGACGTCCCCACGCTGCTCCAGGGCAAGCGGGTCGTCGCACTCGACATGGCCGCGATGGTCTCGGGCACGCGCTACCGCGGTGACTTCGAGGAGCGACTCACCAAGGTCATGGACGAGATCGCCGCGCACCGCGACGAGCTCATCGTGTTCGTCGACGAGCTGCACACCGTCGTCGGCGCCGGCAGCGGTGGTGACGGCGGCATGGACGCCGGCAACATCCTCAAGCCGCGCCTCGCCCGCGGTGACCTGCACATGGTCGGCGCCACGACGCTCGACGAGTACCGCCGCATCGAGAAGGACGCCGCGCTCGAACGCCGCTTCCAGCCCGTGACGGTCGGCGAGCCGAGCGTGGCCGACGCCGTGCAGATCCTCGCCGGCCTGGCGCCGCGGTACGCCGAGCACCACGGCGTCGCCTACACGGACGACGCCATCCGCGCGGCCGTCGAGATGTCACATCGCTACGTGACCGACCGCTTCCTGCCCGACAAGGCCATCGACCTCATCGACCAGGCCGGCGCGCGGCGCCGTCTCGCCCTCAGCGGCACGGTCGACGTCGACGCCCTGCGTGCCGAGATCGTCGACCTGCAGTCCGCCAAGGACCGCGCGGTCGCCGAGGAGCAGTACGAGGAGGCATCGCGGCTCCGTGACGCCATCGACGGACTGGAGGCCCGGATCGAGTCCGCCACCGCGCCCACCGCGACCGGCGCGAGCAGCGCCTCCCGGACGGAGGCCGACACGACGATCACCGAGGCGGACATCGCCGAGGTCGTCGCCCGTGCGACCGGCATCCCCGCCTCGCGGCTCACCGCGGACGACCGCGCCCGGCTCGCGGTCCTCGAGGACGACCTGCACGCACGGGTGGTCGGGCAGGACGACGCGGTCGCCGCCATCGCCAAGTCCGTCCGTCGCAGCCGCACCGGCATGGGCGACCCGCGTCGCCCCGTCGGGAGCTTCCTGTTCCTCGGCCCGACCGGTGTCGGCAAGACCGAGCTGGCGAAGGCGCTCGCGTCGAGCCTGTTCGGCGACGAGACCGCGATGCTCCGCTTCGACATGAGCGAGTTCGGGGAGCGCCACACGGTCAGTCGGCTCGTCGGCGCCCCTCCCGGGTACGTCGGGTACGACGAAGCCGGGCAGCTCACCGAGCGTGTCCGCCGGAACCCGTACTCGGTGATCCTGCTCGACGAGATCGAGAAGGCGCACCCGGACGTGTTCAACCTGCTCCTGCAGGTGCTCGACGACGGACGACTCACCGACGGGCAGGGACGCACCGTGGACTTCCGGAACACGGTCGTGATCATGACGTCGAACCTCGGGTCCGAGTTCCTCGCCAGCCGTTCGGGCGCCCTCGGGTTCTCGGCGGCGACCGACGCCTCGGGGTACGAGGAGCAGGACCTGCGGAACCGGGTGATGGGCAAGCTCCGCGAGGCCATGCGGCCCGAGTTCCTCAACCGGATCGACGAGATCGTGCTGTTCCGCAAGCTCGACCGCGCGCAGCTGCACGCCATCGTCGGGCTCCTGCTCGCCGACACCGCACGTCGGGTGGCCGCGCAGGACCTCGACCTGGAGGTCCGTCCCGCCGCAGTCGACTGGCTCGCCGAGCACGGGTACGAACCCGAGTACGGCGCCCGTCCGCTGCGTCGGCTCATCCAGCGCGAGGTCGAGGACCGCGTCGCGGACCTCATGGTCCGCTCCGAGGTCGCGGCCGGCGAGACCATCGCGATCGACGTGGTCGCCGACCAGCTCGTCGCCACCGTGGACCGGGACGCCCGCGTGCGGGTCTAGTCCACTCCGGGTGGAGGAACGCCCCCGGTGTCGCATCGACACCGGGGGCGTTCCCGTCGCTTGTCCGGGCGGTGCCACGGACCGGACGGGCGTCAGCGCGCGGCGTTCTGCACGAGTCCGACCGCGTACGACGCGAACCAGTCGCCGGCCGCCGGCCCACCGTTGCACGTGCCGTCACTCGCACCGGGTGTCTTCACCCACAGCAGCGCGTCGAGCTGGCCGCTGCCGTACGTGACGTGCGGGTCCTGACCGAGGCCGGCACCCGCTGGGTTGCACCAGTCGCCGCGGGCACCGCGACCGTTCCGCGAGACGTCGATGACGAAGTGCGATCCGCCGGTGAGGGCGGACACCTTGCCGGCGTAGGAGCGCTCCGGGTCGACGGCGTTGAAGTTCGACACGTTCGTGAAGAACCCGCGCGCCTGGCTGACGCCCGCCTGGTTCAGCTCCGAGGCCATGACGGCCGGCGTGTTCCAGCTCGAGTTCCCCCCGTCGAGGTACGCGGGGACACCGGCGGCGTGGAACTGTGCGACCGCTGTCCTGAGGAGCGGGAGCCGCGTCGACGCGTCCTGCGAACACGACGGGAGCATCGCGAGCGAGTCGGGCTCGACGAGCACGACCGCGCGATGACCGTGGAGGTCGTCCGCGATCTGCTGGTTCCACGCGGTGTACTGCGCGGGCGTCAGCCCACCAGCGGAGTACCCGCCGCAGTCCCGGTCGGGGATCGCGTAGGTGACGAACACCGGGGTGGTGCCCTTCGATTCTGCGCTCGCCAGGTTCCGTGCGATGGTGCTGTCGAGCAGGCCGCCCTGGAACCACTCGCCCAACCAGATCGCGATCGGCTGGCGTGCGATCGTCCGCGCCGCCGCTGCCTCGGTGGCCCGGCCCTGTGCGGCGAGGGTCGCTGCCGCCTGCGCCGGCTGGCTGTCGGGCTGGACGTACAGACCGCCCTGGTAGATCGTCTGCGTCGGAGCAGTACGGATCGTCGCCGGTGTGACGGTGGCGGTCGCCGCCGATGCGCTGGCGGTCTCGGTGATGGCCGTCGTGGTGCTGATCGACGCGACGGCGGCGGCCACGAGGGCCGCACGGACGATGCGGTTCATCGGTTGTTCCCCTGGGTGATCGCTGACAGACGTCCTGTACGTCGGCCGTGTGTGGGGGACAAGTCAACCGGCCGCCGTTCCGCTTGTCCACGCGGACCGGAGGGGCTTGCCAACCGCCACGCCGTGTGCTCCTCGCCGGCCAGCAGGACGGCCTGTACCCCGGTGGGCGGTCCGGATCGGCGCACGGCGTACCCCGTCGCGCGCCGGTACCGACGGCACGTCGGCCAGCGCCGTCCCCGTACGGTTGAGGCATGACCGAGCACGCCGCGTCCCTCGTCGAACGACTCACCGCCGTGGTGCCGGACTTCCCGAAGCCGGGGATCCTCTTCCGCGACGTCACCCCGGTGTTCGCCGATCCCGTCGCGTTCTCGACCGTCTGTGGCGCACTCGCCGAGCCGTTCACGGACGTCGAGGCGGTGGCGGGCATCGAGGCGCGCGGGTTCGCGTTGGCCGGGGGGATCGCCGTCCAGCGGGGCCGGGGTGTGCTCACCGTCCGCAAGGCGGGGAAGCTCCCCGGCGAGGTCCTCAGCGAGCAGTACGCGCTCGAGTACGGCGAGGCCGCGGTGGAGCTGCGCCCCGGACAACTGCCCGAGGGCACGCGCGTCCTCGTGGTCGACGACGTCCTCGCGACGGGCGGTACCGCCGAGGCGACCATCACGCTGCTCGAACGTGCCGGGTACCACGCGGTCGGGTTCGCAGCGCTCCTCGAACTCGACGGCCTCGGGGGCCGGGCCCGTCTCGAGGGTCGACTGCCGGTGCACACCCTCGGGACCGCGCCCGCCTGACGCCTCGCGTGCGCTGCGCAGTGAGCACTCCCGCCACGGTGCGGGCCGGGGTCGTCGACGGGGCGGTGCGGGCCTCCCGGCCGACTAGTGTTGGTGCACCACCGAACGAGGGAGCCCCACCACCGTGACCGAGTCAGTCGTCCCCGCCGCCGACCAGCCCGACGTGCCGCCGGCACCCGCGACCGTGACGGCGACGACCACGACGACCGGGACCGAGCTGTTCGCGGGCGAGCGGTCGGTCGTGGCGATCCGGGTCGACGGTGTGCTCCGTGACCTCGCGGCCGAGGTCTCCGCCGGGGCGGTCGTCGAGCCCGTGACCCTCGCTGAGCAGGACGGCCTCGACATCCTCCGGCACTCGACCGCGCACGTGCTCGCGCAGGCCGTGCAGGCGATCAACCCCGAGGCGAAGCTCGGCATCGGACCGCCCGTCACGGACGGCTTCTACTACGACTTCGACGTGGCCGAGCCGTTCACGCCCGAGGACCTCAAGGCCATCGAGAAGGGCATGGACCGCATCATCCGGCAGGGCCAGCGGTTCGTCCGTCGCGTGGTGAGCGACGACGAGGCGCGCGAGCTCATGGCGGGGGAGCCGTACAAGCAGGAGCTGATCGGCCTCAAGGGCGCGGCGAGCGAGGGTGACGCCGGCGAGAGCGTCGAGGTCGGTGCCGGCGAACTCACCGTCTACGAGAACGTGGACCCGAAGTCCGGCGAGGTCGTCTGGCAGGACCTCTGCCGCGGGCCGCACCTGCCCACGACCCGGGTCATCGGCAACGCCGCGAAGCTCATGCGGGTGGCTGCGGCCTACTGGCGTGGCTCCGAGAAGAACCCGCAGCTCCAGCGGATCTACGGCACCGCATGGCCCGACAAGGACCAGCTCCGCGCGTACCTCGAGCGCCTCGAGGAAGCCGCCAAGCGCGACCACCGCAAGCTCGGGGCCGAGCTCGACCTGTTCTCGTTCCCGGACGAGATCGGCTCGGGCCTCGCGATCTTCCACCCCAAGGGCGGGATCATCCGCCGCGAGATGGAGGACTACTCGCGGCGCCGCCACGAGGCCGAGGGCTACTCCTTCGTCAACACGCCGCACATCACCAAGGGCGACCTCTTCGAACAGTCCGGCCACCTCGGGTGGTACAAGGACGGCATGTTCCCGCCGATGCACCTCGACGAGGCACGGAACGACGAGGGCGAGATCACCCGGCAGGGCGCCGATTACTACCTCAAGCCGATGAACTGCCCGATGCACATCCTCGTGTACCGCTCGCAGGCCCGGTCCTACCGTGACCTCCCGCTCCGGCTGTTCGAGTTCGGGACCGTGTACCGGAACGAGAAGTCCGGTGTCATCCACGGCCTGACCCGTGTCCGTGGTCTCACGATGGACGACGCCCACATCTTCACGACGCGCGAGCAGATGAAGGACGAGCTCACCCGCACGCTGAACTTCGTGCTGTCGCTGCTCCGCGACTACGGCCTCACCGACTTCTACCTCGAGCTCTCCACGAAGGACCCGGACAAGTACGTCGGCTCCGACGAGGTCTGGGAGGAAGCCACGAGCACGCTGACGGAGGTCGCCGCCGATTCCGGTCTCGAGCTCGTGCCGGACCCGGGCGGAGCCGCGTTCTACGGTCCGAAGATCTCGGTCCAGGCCCGTGATGCGATCGGCCGCACGTGGCAGATGTCGACGGTGCAGCTCGACTTCAACCTGCCCGAGCGCTTCGGCCTCGAGTACACCGCCGCGGACGGCTCGCGTCAGCGTCCGGTGATGATCCACCGCGCGCTCTTCGGGTCGATCGAGCGGTTCTTCGGCGTCCTCACCGAGCACTACGCGGGTGCCTTCCCCGCGTGGCTCGCACCGGTGCAGGTCGTCGGGATCCCGGTGGCCGAGGAGTACGGCGACTACCTCGACGAGGTCGTCACGCGGCTCCGCGAGCAGGGCGTGCGCGCCGAGGTCGACCACTCTGACGACCGCATGCAGAAGAAGATCCGCACCCACACCAAGCAGAAGGTCCCGTTCATGCTCATCGCGGGCGACGAGGACCGGCAGCAGGGCGCCGTGAGCTTCCGGTTCCGCGACGGCAGCCAGCACAACGGCGTGCCGATCCAGGAGGCCGTGGACCGCATCACGACGGCCATCCGCGAGCGGTCGCAGGTCTGACCGTGGCGGAGACCCCGGGAACGGAGGGCGACCCCTTCGTCATCCGCTCCTCCGCGGACATGGCCGCCGTGCCCGACGCGTTCCAGCGCCTCTGGACGCCGCACCGCGCGGTGTACATCGAGCAGGGACGCGCGGGGGAGGGGCGTGGCCAGAAGGACGACTGCCCGTTCTGCGTCGCGCCGACCCTGCCGGACGAGGACGCCCTCATCGTGGCCCGCGGCCGGACGGCATTCGTGCTGCTCAACCTCTACCCGTACAACAACGGCCACCTGCTCGTCTGCCCCTACCGCCACGTGCCCCTGTACGACGAGGCGACCGACGAGGAAGCCGCCGAGATGACCGCCCTCACGCGCACCGCGATGGGCGTGCTCCGGACCGTGGCGCACTGCGACGGCTTCAACATCGGCATGAACCAGGGCGAGATCGCCGGCGCGGGCGTCGCGGCGCACCTGCATCAGCACATCGTGCCGCGCTGGGCGTCCGACTCGAACTTCTTCCCGATCATCGCGCGGACGAAGGCGATCACCCAGCTCCTCGGCGAGACCCGGCGCCTGGTGGCCGAGGCGTGGCCGCACGAGTCGCGTGTTCGCCCAGCGTGATCACGCTCCGCCGGGCAACTAGACTGGGTGGATCATGAGCGACAGCACCGCATCGACCACCGATCCCGCCTCGACCCCCGGCACCTCGATCACCGGTTCCTCGCGCGTCAAGCGCGGCCTCGCCGAGATGCTCAAGGGCGGCGTCATCATGGACGTCATCGACGCAGAGCAGGCGCGCATCGCCGAGGACGCCGGCGCGACGGCGGTCATGGCGCTCGAGCGTGTCCCCGCCGACATCCGGGCCCAGGGCGGCGTCGCCCGCATGTCCGACCCGTCGATGATCGAGGACATCATCGCCGCCGTGTCGATCCCCGTCATGGCGAAGGCACGCATCGGCCACTTCGTCGAGGCCCAGGTGCTGCAGGAGCTCGGAGTCGACTACATCGACGAGTCCGAGGTCCTCTCGCCGGCGGACTACGTCAACCACATCGACAAGTGGGACTTCACCACGCCCTTCGTGTGCGGCGCGACGAACCTCGGTGAGGCCCTCCGTCGCATCACCGAGGGTGCGGCGATGATCCGCTCCAAGGGCGAGGCCGGCACGGGCGACGTCTCCGAGGCGACGCGGCACATCCGCACGATCTCGAAGGAGATCGCCGCGCTCCGCAACCTCAAGGACGACGAGCTCTACGTCGCCGCCAAGGAGCTGCAGGCTCCGTACGACGTCGTCAAGGAGGTCGCCCGGACGGGTGCGCTGCCCGTCGTGCTGTTCACCGCGGGCGGCGTGGCCACCCCGGCGGACGCGGCGATGATGATGCAGCTCGGCGCGGACGGCGTGTTCGTCGGCTCGGGCATCTTCAAGTCCGGCGACCCGGCGAAGCGCGCCGCGGCGATCGTGAAGGCCGTCACGTTCCACGACGACCCGAAGGTCATCGCCGAGGTCTCCCGCGGTCTGGGCGAGGCGATGGTCGGCATCAACGTGGCCGACGTCCCCGCGCCGCACCGCCTCGCCGAGCGTGGCTGGTAGCCCCGTCGTCGGGAGCGTCCGGCCCCGGATCGGGGTCCTCGCACTCCAGGGCGACTTCCGGGAGCACATCGCGTCGCTGACGGCGCTCGGTGCCGAGGTCGTGCCGCTCCGTCGCCCGGAGGAACTCGCGAGCCTCCAGGGCGTCGTGATCCCGGGGGGCGAGTCCAGCGTGATGGACAAACTGGCGCGGTCGTTCGGTCTCGCCGAGCCGTTGTCCCAGGCCATCCACGAGGGCCTGCCGACGTACGGCACCTGCGCCGGGATGATCATGCTGTCGTCGCGCATCCAGGACGGCATCGACGGGCAGCAGACGCTCGACGTGCTCGACACGACGGTCCGCCGCAACGCGTTCGGCAACCAGAACGACTCGTTCGAGATCGACATCCCGATGCCGGACCTCGGCGAGGCCCCGGTGCACGCCGTGTTCATCCGTGCCCCGGTGGTCGAGGACCACGGTCCCGACGTGCAGGTCATCGGCGCCCTGCCCGACGGCCGACCGATCGCGGTGCAGCAGGGCAACGTCATCGCCTCGGCGTTCCACCCCGAGGTCAGCGGCGAGGACCGCTTCCACCGCCGCTTCCTCCAGCTCGTCGCCGACGCCTGACCCGGTCGGCGCGCGACAGCGGGGAGGCGCGGCTCCACCCGTCCCGTCCCTCCCGGCCTGTACGATGACCGGGATCACCAGAACCGATCGAGGAGAACCGTGTCCGGGCATTCCAAGTGGGCAACGACCAAGCACAAGAAGGCGGTCATCGACCAGCGCCGTGCGAAGTCCTTCGCGAAGCTCATCAAGAACATCGAGGTCGCCGCCAAGATGGGCGGTGCGGACCTCTCGGGCAACCCGACGCTGGTCGACGCCGTGCAGAAGGCGAAGAAGACCTCCGTCCCGAACGACAACATCGACCGCGCGATCAAGCGCGGCGCCGGCCTCACCGGTGAGTCGATCGACTACCAGACGATCATGTACGAGGGCTACGGCCCGAACGGCGTCGCGATGCTGATCGAGTGCCTCACGGAGAACAAGAACCGCGCCGCGGCCGAGGTCCGGACCGCGATGACGCGCAACGGCGGCACCATGGCCGACCCGGGCAGCGTGGCCTACAACTTCGCGCGCAAGGGCGTCATCTCGGTCACCAAGACCGACGGCCTCACCGAGGACGACGTCCTCGGTGCCGTGCTCGACGCCGGTGTCGAGGAGGTCACCGACCAGGGTGGCGGGTTCGAGATCATCACCGAGGCCTCGGACCTCGTCGCCGCGCGGACGGCCCTGCAGGACGCCGGGATCGACTACGACGCCGCCGACGCCGAGTTCGTCCCCGGGCTCCGGATCGACGTCGACGCCGAGACGGCCCGCAAGGTGTTCAAGCTCATCGACGCCCTCGAGGACAGCGACGACGTGCAGAACGTCTACGCGAACTTCGCGATCCCGGCCGAGGTGCAGGCCGAGCTCGACGAGGACGAGGACTAGTCCCGTGACCGGGTCCGACCGGCCCCGTCCGTGATCCGCGTCCTCGGCGTCGACCCGGGCCTGACCCGGTGTGGCGTCGGCGTCGTCGAGGTCGCGGCCGACCGTCGGGCCCGTCTCGTGCACGTCACCGTGGTCCGCACACCGTCGGACATGGCGCTCGAGCAGCGGTTGGTCCGCATCGCCGCGGGCGTCGGTGCCGCGATGGACGAGTTCCGGCCCGATGCCGTGGCCGTCGAGCGAGTCTTCGCCCAGGCGAACGTGCGCACGGTCATGGGCACCGCCCAGGCGGCAGGACTCGCACTCCACGCAGCGGCGTCGCGGTCGATCCCCGTCACGTTGCACACCCCCTCCGAGGTCAAGGCGGCGATCAGCGGCTACGGCAACGCCGACAAGAAGCAGGTGGCGACGATGGTGGCGCGGGTGCTCGGACTGGCCGAGGCCCCGAAGCCCGCCGACGCATCGGACGCGCTCGCACTCGCGATCTGCCACGCCTGGAGGGTCGGCGCACCGACCGAGGCCGGTGCGCGGGCCGTCACGCTCACGCCGGCCCAGCGGGCGTGGCGAGAGGCCGAGCGGTCGGTGGTGTCTCGTAGGCTCGGAGGATGATCGCGAGTCTCCGAGGTACCTGCATCGACACGGCGGGCTCCCGCATGGTGGTCGAGGTCGGTGGCGTCGGGTACGGCGTGACCGTGACCCCGCAGCACGCGTTGGCCGTCCGACACGGGGCCGAGGTCTTCCTGTGGACCGTGCTCGTCGTCCGCGAGGACGACATGTCGCTGTACGGGTTCGAGACCGCCGAGGCGCTGCAGGTGTTCGACCTGCTCCGCGGCGTCTCCGGCGTCGGGCCGAAGTCCGCGATGGGGGTGCTCGCGACGATGACGCCCGCACAGGTGGCGCGCGCGGTCACCGACGACGACGACACGGCCTTCCGCAAGGTGAGCGGCATCGGCCCGAAGACGGCCAAGCTCATCACGGTGGCCCTCGCCGGCAAGCTCACCGCCGTACACCAGGCCACCCCGTCGCCCGCGGCTCCGCACCCCGCATCGGAGGACGTCGTCATCGCCCTGGTCGGTCTCGGTTGGCGCGAGGACGCTGCGCGCACCGCCGTCGACGAGACGATCGCGAACGAGCCCGGTGTCGCAGCGATGGGCACGCAGGCGTTGCTCCGTGCCGCGCTCGGCACGCTCCGGCCGTCGGGTGCGGCGCGATGAGCGGGATCACGTCCTCCGCACCCGAGTCCGAGGCCGAGCTCGCCTTCGAGGGAGCCATGCGGCCGCGGTCCCTGGCGGAGTTCGTCGGCCAGCGCAAGGTGCGCGGGCAGCTCGAGCTCCTGCTCACGGCCGCGGCGATGCAGGAGCGCACGCCGGACCACATCCTGCTGGCCGGGCCTCCCGGGCTCGGCAAGACGACGCTCGCGATGATCGTCGCGCACGAGTCGGGGCGACCGTTGCGGATGTCGAGCGGGCCGGCGATCCAGCACGCCGGCGATCTCGCCGCCGTCCTGTCCTCACTCGTGCCGGGCGAGGTCCTGTTCATCGACGAGATCCACCGCATGGCGCGCTCCGCCGAGGAGATGCTCTACCTCGCGATGGAGGACTTCCGCATCGACATCATGGTCGGCAAGGGCGCGGGCGCGACGAGCATCCCGCTCGACCTCGCCCCGTTCACCCTCGTCGGGGCGACCACGCGGGCCGGGCTGCTGCCGAACCCGCTCCGCGATCGCTTCGGGTTCACGGCCCACCTCGAGTTCTACGAACAGGACGAGCTCGAGCAGGTCCTTGTCCGCGCCGCGGGGCTGCTCGACCTCGCCATCGACCGGTCCGCCCTCCGCGAGATCGCCGGACGGTCCCGGGGGACACCCCGCATCGCGAACCGCTTGCTACGTCGCGTCCGCGACTACGCCCTCGTGCACGCGCCCGTCAGCGGCATCGACGCCGTCCGTGGCGCACTCGACCTGTACGACGTCGACGAGCTCGGTCTCGACCGCCTCGACCGCGCGGTCGTCGAGACCATGCTCACGCGGTTCGACGGCGGTCCGGTCGGTCTCAACACGCTCGCCGTGTCGGTGGGCGAAGAGAGCGAGACCATCGAGTCGGTCGTCGAACCGTTCCTCGTGCGCGTCGGGCTCGTCACCCGGACACCCCGGGGCCGGATCGCGACGCCGACGGCGTGGCGGCACTTCGGGCTCACACCCGGCGGCGCCGCCCAGCAGGGCTCCGCTCCCACGGCACAGCCAGAACTGTTCGAGCGCGACTGACGCTCCGAGCGGCGACGCGGGGCGGGACGATGCTCCCAGCGCGGTGCCCTAGACTACCCCCGCCCGATTCGAGCACCCCCCGGAAGGCCCATCCCATGCAGTCTAGTCCGACCACCATCGTCATGCTGGTCCTCGCGTTGGGGCTCGTGTTCCTCATGTTCCGCAACAGCCGGAAGCGGAAGCAGCAGCAGGAGACGATGACCACCAAGATGGTCCCGGGCGCGCGCGTCATGCTGTCGTTCGGGCTCTACGGCACCATCGTGTCCGTGAACGACGAGAAGGTCACGGCCGACGTCGAGATCGCGCCCGGCACGATCGTCACCGTCCACCGCCAGACCCTGTCGCGGGTCGTCGACGACAACGGCGACGACGCCGCCACCGCGGTCGTGGGCACCACGGCCACGGGCGACGAGGAACCCCGGCCGGTGATCGCCCCGGTCGAGACCACGGGCGAGCCGGAGTTCGGCGAACGTCTCGGCAGCGACACCACCGGCGTGGTCGACCCGGACGCCAAGCGCGACGACCGCTGACCCCGACCCACCGCCCGGCCGACCCCGATCGGCCCGCCCGAGGGCGACTCCTCCGCACCCGGTAGCCGATCGGCTGCGCGGTCCGTACAGAAAGCAGAGACGCACAGGTGGCACGAACGACACCGGTCAAGAAGGCGCTTCGCTCGCTCACCTGGTTGGTCATCATCATCGCCGCGCTCTCGGCGCTCAACGGGACGGCGACCATCCTGGCCAACAGCGCGAAGACCTCCGGATGGTGGGACTCGGCGAGCTGGGTGCCGGAACTGGCGCTCGACCTCCAGGGCGGCACGCAGATCACGCTCGCCGCGAAGCAAACGGGTGGCAACGACGTCAACGCGCAGCAGCTGCAGCAGGCGGTCGAGATCATCCGTGAGCGCATCGACGCCTCGGGAGTGTCCGAGTCCGAGATCAACACGCAGGGCTCGAACAACATCGTCGTGTCGATCCCCGGCCGGCCCGACAAGCAGACCATCCAGCGGATCGAGGCAGCCGCGAAGCTGACCTTCCGCCCCGTCCTGTACACGACCGCGGCGACGAACACCTCGGTCGGCGGCAAGGGCAAGAAC
The DNA here is from genome assembly GCF_003234555.1 of Curtobacterium sp. MCBD17_019. Lineage (NCBI taxonomy): Bacteria > Bacillati > Actinomycetota > Actinomycetes > Micrococcales > Microbacteriaceae > Curtobacterium > Curtobacterium sp. MCBD17_019. The sequence continues at coordinate 53,651 of NZ_QKTT01000003.1, forward strand.
GGTACGGCCTCACCGACGCCGTACAGCCCGCCCGCGTCGCTCGAGGCCACGCCCACGGCGAAGCCGACGAACGCGAGCGACCCGAACTGGGTGAGCGCGCGCCTCCAGGACCTGTACGAGAACTACGACTGCAACGCGCCGGACGACGTCACCTCCGCCCCCGACTCGAAGCCGCTCGTCACGTGTGACCAGGACGGCGCCAGCAAGTACATCCTCGGCCCGGTCGAGGTCGTGGGCGCCGACATCAGCAACGCGACGTCCGGCATCGCCACGAACTCGCAGGGCGTGTCCACCGGCGAGTGGGCCGTCAACCTCAGTTTCAACGGCCAGGGCACCAAGGACTTCCGCGCGGTCACCTCGCGCCTCGTCTCGCTCACGGCGCCGCGGAACCAGTTCGCCATCGTCCTCGACGGCACGGTGATCACCGCGCCCGCCACGAACAGCGCGATCACCAACGGCAAGGCGCAGATCACGGGGTCGTTCACCGCGGACTCCGCCAAGACGCTCGCCGACCAGCTCAAGTTCGGTGCCCTGCCGATCAACTTCACCGTGCAGAGCAACGAGGTCATCTCGGCGACCCTCGGTTCGGCGCAGCTCATCGGCGGTCTGATCGCCGGTCTCATCGGTCTGCTCCTCGTCGTCATCTACTCCGTGGTGCAGTACCGGGCGCTCGCGTTCGTGACCGTCCTGTCGCTCGCGGTGTCCGCCGCGATCACCTACCTCGTCATCGCGATCATGTCGTGGCGCATCGACTACCGGTTGTCCCTGGCCGGCGTGGCAGGCCTCATCGTCGCGATCGGCATCACGGCCGACTCGTTCATCGTCTACTTCGAACGCATCCGCGATGAACTCCGCGAGGGCCGCGCGCTCGAGAGCGCGGTCGAGGCGGGGTGGCGCCGCGCCTTCCGCACGATCCTGGCGTCCGACTCGGTCAACTTCCTCGCGGCCGTGACCCTCTACATCCTCGCGGTGAGCGACGTGAAGGGCTTCGCGCTGACCCTGCTGCTCACGACGATCATCGACATCATCGTCGTGACGCTGTTCACCCACCCGATGCTCCGGCTCATCGCACGCACCCGGTTCTTCAACGAGGGACACCGCTTCAGCGGGCTCGACCCGACCGCACTCGGTGCGGTGTACCGGGGCCGCGCGCAGTTCCGTGCCCCCGTCGTGGACGGCAAGCGCCAGCGGAGCGCACGTGAGGCCGCGCGACGACAGACGATCGCCGAACGCAAGGCGCAGGGCACGACGACGACCACGGACTCCGAACGCCCTGAGACCGACGGGAAGGACTCCTGATGGCCAGCTTCAGCCAGTTCGGCAGCGACCTCTACACCGGCAAGCGCTCCTACGACATCGTCGGGCGCCGACGCCTCTGGTACACGATCGCCATCGCCGCGATCGTCATCTCCGTCGTCGTGCCGTGGCTCCGCGGTGGCTACCACCTCGGCATCGAGTTCACCGGCGGGTCGGAGTTCACCATCTCCGACGTGTCCACCCTCGATCAGGACCCGGCCACCGCTGCGGTCGAGCGAGTCGTCCCGGACGTCGTCCCGCGGGTGTCCCAGCTCGGCCGTGACTCGATCCGGGTCCAGACCTCGCAGCTGACGACCGCGCAGAACGACGACGTCGCTGCCGCGCTCGCCAAGGCGTACGACGTGTCGGACACCAAGGTCGCGTCGTCCTACATCGGTGCGACCTGGGGTGCGGACGTCCTCGACCAGGCCATCCGCGGTCTCGTGATCTTCCTGATCCTCGCTGCCGCGTTCATGACCATCTACTTCCGCACCTGGAAGATGTCGCTCTCGGCCATGGCGGCGCTGCTCCACGACCTGCTCATCACGGCCGGGGTGTACGGCATCGTCGGCTTCGAGGTCACGCCCGCCGCGGTCATCGGGTTCCTGACGATCCTCGGGTACTCCCTGTACGACACGGTCGTGGTGTTCGACAAGGTCCGCGAGAACACCGCCCAGGACGCCGAGGGCTCGCGGCGCACCTTCGCGCAGTCGGTGAACCTCGCGGTGAACCAGACGCTCGTCCGCTCGATCAACACCTCGGTGGTCGCGTTGCTGCCCGTCGCGGCGATCCTCTTCATCGGGTCGTACGTCCTCGGCGCCGGGACCCTGCGGGACATCTCGCTCGCGCTGTTCATCGGCATCATCGTGGGCACCTACTCGACGATCTTCATCGCGTCGCCGCTCTACGCACACCTGCGGATCGGCGAGGAGAAGATCCGCAAGTCGGACCAGAAGAAGCTGCAGGCCGCGGCACGACAGCCGGCCTGACCACCGAGAGGCGACCGCATGCAGGAGATCGACGTCCACGAGGCCATGCGCCGCGTCGAGGGCGGAGCGCGACTCATCGACGTCCGCGAGCAGGACGAATGGGACGCGGGCCACGCTCCGGTCGCGCGCCTGCTGCCGATGTCGGCCCTGCAGGAGCGGTGGACCGAGATCGCCGCCGACGATGAACCGGCACTGATCATCTGCCACTCCGGCCACCGGTCGGGGATGGTCGCCGACGCGCTCGAGCGGTCGGGTGTGCCGGCCGTGAGCGTGGCCGGTGGCATGGTCGCGTGGGCGCAGGCCGGGGGAGCGGTCACGACGGCCGCTGACGACGCGAGCGGGCACCACGACGCCGTGGGCGAACCGGGTTCGGACGCCTGAGTCCGCGCGCGTAGTGTTGAACGCACAGCACCCGGCGTTGCCTGCACCACGAGTGTCGGGCAGTCCGCGTGCGGACGACCGCGACCGCGGCCGAGGGACATCAGTGGGACGACGCTCCGAGCGACGTGCCGGGGCCGGAGGCGACGCATGACCGACACACGGGAATCCGCGGCGGCCGAGGGCGCCGCAGCGCGACCCGATCCGGCGACGATGCCGTCGAGCGCCCCGACCGGTGCCAACACGACCGGTTCGATCGGGTCGTTGCGCTCCCTGCTCCCGCGACTGTTCTCGCGCGCCCAACCGGCCGGGGCCGTCGACACCCTCATCCGGACGGTCCGCGCGCACCACCCGAAGGCGGACGTGACGCTCATCGAGCGCGCCTACTCCGTGGCCGAACGCGCCCACGACGGACAGCGCCGGAAGTCAGGCGAGCCGTACATCACCCATCCGGTGGCGGTCGCGCAGATCCTGGCCGACCTCGGCATCGGGTCCATCACGATCGCGGCGGCGCTGCTCCACGACACCGTCGAGGACACCGAGTACACACTCGACGAACTCCGCGACGACTTCGGTGACGAGATCGCGATGCTCGTCGACGGCGTCACCAAGCTCGACAAGCTCAAGTACGGCGACAGCGCGCAAGCCGAGACGGTCCGCAAGATGGTCGTCGCGATGTCGAAGGACATCCGCGTCCTCGTCATCAAGCTCGCCGACCGGTTGCACAACGCGCGGACATGGGGCTTCGTCGAGTCCGCCTCCGCGACCAGGAAGGCCAAGGAGACGCTCGAGATCTACGCGCCCCTGGCGCACCGTCTCGGCATCCAGATGATCAAGCTCGAGCTCGAGGACCTGTCGTTCGCGGTCCTCCATCCGAAGCTGTACGTCGAGATCGACAGCCTCGTCAAGGAGCGCACCCCGAAGCGCGAACAGTTCGTGCAGAACGTCATCGGCCTGGTCAAGAAGGACCTCAAGGCCGCGCGCATCCGCGGCGACGTGATGGGCCGCCCGAAGCAGTACTACTCGATCTACCAGAAGATGATCGTGCGAGGGCGGGAGTTCGACGAGATCTACGACCTCGTCGGCATCCGGGTCCTCGTGCCGACGGTCCGCGATTGCTACGCCGTGCTCGGGTCGGTCCACGCGCGGTGGACCCCGCTCCCGGGACGCTTCAAGGACTACATCGCGACCCCGAAGTTCAACCTGTACCAGTCGCTGCACACGACCGTCATCGGCCCGCAGGGTCGCCCGGTCGAGATCCAGATCCGCACGCACGAGATGCACCTCCGTGCCGAGTTCGGGGTCGCGGCCCACTGGAAGTACAAGCAGCGGATGAACGGCCGCGACGTCGACACGACGAGCCACTCCGACGCCGACATGGCATGGCTCGCGCACATCTCGGACTGGCAGGCGGAGACGAGCGACCCGACCGAGTTCCTCGACTCGCTGCGGTACGAGATCGGTGCGAAGGAGACCTACGTCTTCACGCCGCAGGGCAAGGTGATCGGGCTGCCCGCCGGAGCCACGCCCGTGGACTTCGCGTACGCGGTGCACACCGAGATCGGCCACCGCACGATGGGTGCGAAGGTGAACGGTCGGCTCGTGCCGCTCGAGAGCGAGCTGTCGAGCGGCGACGTCGTCGAGATCTTCACCTCGAAGAACCCCGACTCCGGCCCGAGCCAGGACTGGCTCGCCTTCGTCCGGAGTCCTCGGGCCCGCAACAAGATCAAGCAGTGGTTCACCAAGGAACGCCGCGAGGAAGCGATCGAGCAGGGCCGCGACGCCATCGCCCGTGCGATGCGCAAGCAGAACCTCCCGCTCCAGCGACTCATGAGCCAGGACACCGTCGCCGAGGTCGCGTCGAACATGCGGTACGAGGACGTCTCGGCGCTGTACGCCGCCATCGGCGAGGGACACGTCTCGACACAGTCGGTGATCGAGAAGATCCTCGCGAGCGTCCAGACCGAGACCGAGACCGACGAACCCGAGCTGACGTTCCCCGCCCGGGTGTCGAGTCGGGTGCTCCGGAACAGCGACAGTGGCGTGCTCGTGCGCGGCGCACCGGACATCCTCGTGAAGCTCGCGAAGTGCTGCACCCCGGTGCCGGGGGACCAGATCGTCGGGTTCATCACGCGCGGACAGGGCGTGTCGGTGCACCAGGCGACATGCTCGAACGTGCAGTCGCTCATGCAGGAGCCCGACCGGATGATCGAGGTCGAGTGGGCCCCGTCGTCGAAGAGCGTGTTCCTCGTGCAGATCCAGATCGAGGCTCTCGACCGCGCTGGCCTCCTCAGCGACGTCACCCGGGTGCTCTCGGAACACCACGTCAACATCCTGTCGGCGACCGTGTCGACCTCGTCCGAGCGGTTGGCACTGTCCCGGTTCGTGTTCGAGATGGGTGACACGACCCACCTCGACCGCGTGTTGAACGCGGTACGCCGCATCGACGCCGTGTACGACGTCTACCGGGTCAGCGCGGGCTGAGCCGGCCGGGGGCGGTCATCGCAGGGCCTCCTCGAGCCGGCCGACCGCCTGTCGCGAGTGTGGCGCGGACCGCGTCGCCGCCAGCGCGGTCCGGATCGCGTCCGGATGCACGAGCGCGGTCAACCGTCGCACCGCCTCGGCGTCGTCCCGCTCCCACCGCTCACCGACGCGCAGGAGGTCGACGGCCGTCCGGAGGGGGGCGGTGACACGTGCCGGACCGACGACGACGACGTCGGACCGAGTGAGCCGGGTCTCGCGCACGCGAAGCCGCGGCCGGGAGGCCCGAGCGCGCGTCCCGGGGCCGGCGCAGGCCTGCAGCACGGCGGGGGCGCGTGACCGAGCACCCCAGATCCACGCGGCCGTGAGCCGCTCGGCGACGATGCGCGAGTCGGACACGGACCACGCGAACGCACTCGCCCGCGTCAGGGCGTCGTCGGGGAGCGCGACGGACGCGAAGCAGGCGTCGACCTCGTAGAGCTCGCCGTCCAGCCGCGCGGCGCAGAGCTCCGCGAGGGCGAGGTCGTCAGGGGTGTGGATGCGGCGCACCGGACGAGTCTGGCGCGGCCGTCGGTCCGACGTCGTCGGTGCATCCCGCCCTGTGGACGAGTCGCCCGACCGGGCGATCTGGGGCCGCTCAGTACGAGCTGGTGTCGTCCCCGAGGCCGGACGCCGCACCGGTACGAGCCCGATGGGTGTACTCGTCCATGATCCGCGCCGATGCGCTCGTGCCGATGCGGTCCGCCCCGGCGGCGACCATGGCGATGACGGCGTCGAGACCGCGCACCCCGCCGGACGCCTTCACTCCGACGTCCGGTCCGACCGTCGCCCGCATGAGCCGGATGTGGTCCTCGGTCGCGCCGCCGCCCGCGAAGCCCGTCGACGTCTTGACGAACGAGGCTCCCGCCCGGACGGCCGCGTGGCAGGCGGCGACGATCTCCTCGTCGGTCAGGAACGCGGTCTCGAGGATCACCTTGACGGGGACGTCGCCCGCGACCTCCACCACCGCGCGGACATCGGCCTCGACCGCGGCCCAGTCGCCGCTCTTCGCCGCGCCGATCTGCTGCACCATGTCGAGCTCGAAAGCGCCATCGGCGATCGCCTGACGGGCCTCCGCGGTCTTGGTGCTCGTGGTCGTCGTGCCGTGCGGGAACCCGATGACGGTGCCGACTCCCACGCCGGTACCGGTGAGGCGCTCGACGGCGTGTCGGACGTCACTGGGACGGACGCACACGCTGAGGACCCGGTGGGTCGCCGCCTCGTCGAGTTGGGTGTCGACGGCGGCGCGGTCGAGTTCGGGCTTGAGGATCGCGTGATCGATGAGACGACGGACGTCGTCGGCGGACGCGGGGAACAGTGCGGATTCCACAGCATCCGAGCGTACCGTCCCGGACATGCGTCTCCTCGTCACCGGAGCCACCGGGTACATCGGCGGCCGCCTCGTCCCGCGCCTGCTCGAGGCGGGCCACGACGTCCGTGTCCTCGCCCGGACCCCGCGCAAGCTCGACGACGTGCCGTGGCGAGATCGCGTCGAGGTGGTGCAGGGCGACCTCACCGACGCCGACGCGGTCGCTCGCGCCGTCGACGGCATGGAGGCCGTGTACTACCTCGCGCACAGCATGGGGACGCGCGGCGACTTCGAGGAGACCGAGCGCCGTGCCGCCCGCACGATGGCCTCGGCCGCACGCGCCGCCGGTGTCCGACGGTTCGTCTACCTCGGCGGGCTGCACCCGGACGGTGCGACGAGCAAGCACCTCCGCAGCCGGGCCGAGGTCGGGCAGGTCCTCCTCGACTCGGGCGTCCCCACCGTCGCCCTGCAGGCGGGGGTCGTCATCGGGTCCGGCAGCACCTCGTTCGAGATGATCCGGCACCTCACCGACGTGCTGCCATGGATGCCGGCACCGCGGTGGGTCCGGAACCGCATCCAGCCGATCGCCGTCCGCGACGTCCTGTACTACCTCGTCCGGGCGATCGAGCTACCGGCGGACGTCAACCGGACCTTCGACATCGGCGGCCCCGACGTCCTCCGCTACGGACAGATGCTCAACGCGTACGCGGTCGAGGCGGGCCTGCCCCAGCGACCGATCTCGACCCTCCCGGTCCTGACGCCCGAGCTGGCGGCCCACTGGTTCAACCTGGTGACGCCGATCCCGCGTGCCCTCGCCAAGCCGATCATCGAGTCCTTGCAGTACGAGTGCGTGCAGCGGGAACACGACATCGACGCGTTCATCCCGCATCCCGACGGCGGCCTGACCCCGTACCGGACGGCCGTCCGACTCGCGTTGCAGAAGACGCGCGAGGGCGAGGTCGAGACGAGCTGGCGCAACGCGAGCATGGACGGCGCGCCGAGCGACCCGCTGCCGAGCGATCCGGAGTGGGCCGGCCACGTCGTGGACGTCGACGACCGAACGCGCCGGACGACGGCCTCGGCTGAGGACGTCTGGCGTGTCATCGAGTCGATCGGTGGCGACAACGGCTGGTACTCGCTGCCCCTCGCCTGGGCCCTGCGCGGGTGGATGGACCGCATCGCCGGTGGCGTCGGTCTGAGCCGCGGCCGACGGAACCCGGATCGACTCGAGACCGGGGACGTCCTGGACTGGTGGCGGGTCGAGGAGCTCGACCGGGGCCGTTACCTCCGGTTGCGAGCGGAGTTCAAGGCCCCGGGCCGCGCCTGGCTGGAGCTGTCCGTGCGGCCAACCGAGGACGGCTCCGAGTACCACCAGCGGGCGATCTGGTTCCCGCAGGGACTCGCCGGACGCCTCTACTGGTGGTCGATCCTCCCGTTCCACGGGATCATCTTCCCCGGCATGGTCGAGCGCATCACGGCGCGTGCGGAACGCGGCGGCGGACGCCAGGACCTCCCACACGAGGCGCCGCTCGGCACACCACACCGCGAGACCGCCGCGAGCGAACGATCGGCGGCCGGATGAGGTCCCCGGCTCGCACCGGAAGCCCGCCCACGGCAGAATGGACCACGACGTCGAGGAGGCAGTCATGACCGACGAGCAGACCGGAATCGAACAAGGCGGCGCGGACGAAGCCCACGAGGCTCCCGCGGGGGAAGCAGCAGCGGACTCGTCCGCCACCCAGGCCCCACGCCAGCGGCCGTCGTCCTCGGACCACGACGGCGAACTCGTGCTGTTCGTGGGCGACAGCCTGACGGCGGGCGGCGACTGGCAGTCGTGGCTGCCGGGGGAGCGGGTGCGGAACCTCGGGGTGAACGGGGACACCACCGACGGCGTGCTCGCGCGCCTCGACGAGGTCGTCGCGGCACAGCCCGACGTCATCGTGCTGCTCATCGGCACGAACGACTTCGGCAACCACCGGGCGACCGCGGAGCACGTCGTGCGCAACGTCGAGTCCATCCTGGTGGACCTGCGCCGGGACCTGCCGGGCGTCCGGCTGCTGCTCGTGTCGATCCTGCCCCGCGCGGCGTCGTTCACACCCCGGATCGAGGAGGCGAACCGGCACCTCCGGCAGTTCGTCGCGACCTGCCGCGCGCAGTTCCTCGACCTGTGGCCGGCACTCGCCGAGGGCGACCGGATCGACCCCCGGTTCACCGAGGACGACCTGCACCTCAACGAGGACGGCTACCGCGCCGTGGTGGGCGAGCTCCTCCCCGCGCTCGAGCGGCTCCGGGACCTGCCGCCCATGTCGCGTCCGATCAACCTGGCGGACCTCCGCGACCTCCAGCGCTGATGCCGTCCGGCTCCCGCCGACAGGCGGAACCGGACTTCACACGTCCCGCTCTCGCGCCCGGCCTCCTGGCCGCGGTGGGCCTCCTGGCCTGCATCGCGCTCGTCGGCTCGTCCGGCTTCGTGTTCGTGCGTGTCGGCGTGACGTTCCTGGCGCTGGTCGTCATCGTGTTCGCGATCCGGGCGCGAGCGTGGGTCGCCGCCGCCGTCACGCTGGCGATCGCCGTGTGCTGGAACCCCGTCGTGACGGTGCCGATCCCCGGCCAGCTGTGGGCGGCCCTCCAGATCGTCGCGGCCGCGGCGTTCGTCGCGGTGGGCATCGTCGTGAAGGTGCCCGACGACCGCACCTGACGGACGGTCACGCGCGCGCTCACGCCGCCGAGCGACCGCACTGACGCCGCCACCGTGGACCGATAGGATTCGGATGGCGGGCACCGTGCCCGACCGCATCGAGAAGGGCGTGGATGGCCGACGAGACCGCACCGGAGACCGAGAGTCCGCTGCTGAACCCTCATCCGTCCTCCGGCGGACTCGAACGATCCGACGTCGTGGTCCGGAAGGGCCGGCTGACGCTCCTCAACGGGCACCTCACCCCGCAGCAGTCGATGATCGAGGACCTGCTCTTCATCGACGACGCGCTCACGGCCGCCGACGTCGACCACATGCTCATCCGCGGCAACGACACCCGGCCCGTCCTCGCGCTCGACGAGCGTGACCGACAGCGCGCCGAGAGCACGCTCATGGACGCCTGCGTGAACGAGCCGTTCTACGCGAAGCCACCTGGGGAGCGCGCGGTCCTGATCGCCGACGACGGTCTCGGGCAGTCCGGGAGGGACGTGCTGCGGCTGTTCCGTCCCCGTCTGGAGCCGATCGGTCGCCTCCGCTACGGCGCGGACACCGCGGTCCAGGTCGAGTTCTGGCGCGTCACCGACACCGAGGTCCTCGCGCCCGTCGAGAACGCGATGATGCGCCGCAGTCTGCCGCTCGACGAGTTCGTCCGGACCGAGGTGGAGCGCTACGGCCGCACGTGGCAGACGATCGAGCACATGTTCGACGACCACGTCAGCGACATCACGTTCCCCATCGACATCGTCTTCTCGTGGGTCGACGGCAACGCGATCGAGTACCAGCGCGCCCGGCAAGCACAGCAGGCCGGCGCCGTCCTGGGCGAGGGCGACGACGCCCCGGCCCGCTTCCGGCAGATCGACGAGCTCAAGTACGCACTCCGGTCGGTGCACACGTTCGCGCCCTGGATCCGCACGATCTACATCGCGACCGATTCCCCCGCCCCGGCTTGGCTCGCCGATCACCCACGGGTGCGGATCGTCCGGAGCGAGGAGTTCTTCGCCGATCCGTCGGTCCTGCCGACGCACAACTCGCAGGCCGTCGAGTCACAGCTCCACCACATCCCCGGCTTGAGCGAACACTTCATCTACTCGAACGACGACATGTTCTTCGGCCGCTGGGTCGACCCGTCGATGTTCTTCTCGCCCGGCTCGATCACGAAGTTCATCCTCGCCACCACCCGGATCGGCCTGGGGACGAACAACGCCCAGCGCAGCGGCTTCGAGAACTCGGCACGGGTGAACCGGCAGCTCCTCCAGCAGCGGTTCGGCGCGATCACCACGCGGCACCTCGAACACGCCGCCACCCCGCTCCGCAAGAGCGTCATGTCCGAGATGGAGCACGAGTTCGCCGACGAGTTCGCGCGCACCGCAGCGTCACGGTTCCGCGCCGCCGACAACATCTCCGTGACGAACTCGCTGTACCACTACTACGCACTCATGACCGGGCGCGCCATCGTCCAGGAGAACGCGGTGGTGCAGTACGTCGACACGACCATGGTGTCCGGCCTCACGGCGCTCGACGAGCTGCTCCGGCGGCGCAACGTCGACTTCTTCTGCCTCAACGACGGGAGCTTCCCGGAGGTCTCCGACGACGAGCGCACCGCGCGGGTGACGGACTTCCTCGAGAAGTACTTCCCGTTCCCGGCCCCGTGGGAGCGGCCCACCGATGGGATCGCTCCCGCCGGAGCCGCTACCGCCGGCTGACGGGGGAGGCCGGCACCACCTCGTCGCGGAACACCGGGATGCTCGAGGTGACCGGCTGCGGTTCGACCGCGGCCGGGATGACCACGCCTGCCGCAGCGAGCCGTTCGGCAACCTGTACCGGCGCGACGCGCTCGCCCACGGTCGCGTAGTGCCCGATCGGAACGACCGAGTGGACCACGGTCGATCCGTACACGTGCACGAGGTTGAACGACTGCGCACCGTCGCGCCCGCGGGTGCCACCGCCCTCGGTGACCAGGTCCTGCGTGTAGCAGGTCGCGCTGGCGACCGAGACGGGGATCCCGGCGAACTGCGACGTCGTCGAGTAGTGCAAGTGGCCACCGATGATCGAGATGATGTCGGAGCCCTCCACCACCTCGGCGAGTGCCTGCTGGTCGCGCAGTTCGACGAGGACCGTCAGGTCCTGGACACTCGGCACGGGCGGGTGGTGGAGCGCGAGGATGGTGCCGTGCGGCGCCGCCACGCTGAGTTCCTCGGCGAGCCAGTCGAGCTGCGCGGAGGTCAGTTCCCCGTAGTGGTGGCCAGGGACACTCGTGTCGAGCGTGATCACCCGGAGCCCGTTGACGTCGTACACGAAGTCCACGGGCCGGTCGGTGGGCTGCAGACCGAACAGCTCACGCCGGAACGCGCCACGCTCGTCGTGGTTGCCCATCGCCCAGATGAGCTGGGCACCGAGTCGTTCCGACGCCGGTTCGAGGATGCGGCGGACCCGTGCGTACGCTCCTGGCTCACCGCGGTCCGCGACGTCGCCCGTGACGACGATGGCCTCGGGGTGCGAACCCGACGCCTCGATCTCGTCGACGATCTGCTGCAACCGCGCAGCCGAGTCGACGTCTCCGTACAGCTCGCCGTCGGCGGCGATGAGGTGGGTGTCGGAGAGGTGGAGCAGGAAGTGGTTCGGCCTGGGGTGTTCGGCCGTCCGGATGTCCATGGAGCTCGCAATCAATCACTCGTCGAGGAACAGCGCGGCCAACGTTGTCACAGCCACGTACACCAGTCCAGCACCCGCGCGTGAACGTGCCCTGAACTGGGTGGGCGTGTCCGATCGTCCCCAGGTGAACGACGAACGACGAAGCGCCCGACCACCATCGTGGTCGGGCGCTCCCGTGTGTCGGTTCAGTGACCGCCGCTGCCGACCTGCGGCGCCTGGTGCGTGCCCTCGAGGTCCGGCCCGTGGTGCGCCGCATGCGCGGCGTCGAGCTCGGGCTTGGAGACGGGGGCGATGCGATCCTCGAAGAAGAACTTCGACATCCGAGCGCGGACCCGCTCGACCGGGCTGATCTTGCCGCGTGCGTTCGGACGGAGCATGAGCGGCTGGTACTCGTTGAACTGCAGCAGACGCCACCGCTCGTACTCGTCGAGCTGCTCGTGGACCTCGATGTACTCGCCGTGCGGCAGGCGCACGATGCGGCCCGACTCGTACCCGTGCAGCACGATCTCGCGGTCCTTCTTCTGCAGCGCGAGACAGACGCGCTTCGTGATCCAGAAGGCGAAGAACGGGCCGAGGACGACCATCGCCTGCACCACGTGGATGACGTGGTTCAGGGAGACCATGAAGTGCGTGGCGATGATGTCCGAGCTCGCAGCGGCCCAGAGGCTGCCGTACAGCGTCATGCCGGCGGCACCGATGGCCGTGCGGGTCGGCGCGTTCCGCGGGCGGTCGGCGATGTGGTGCTCGCGCTTGTCGCCCGTGACCCACGCCTCGAGGAACGGGTACAGCAGGATGGCGCTGATGAGCAGCACGAGCACGATGATCGGCGCGAGGATGTTCATCGAGAGCGTGTAGTTGCCCCAGATCACGAACTCCCAGTGCGGCGGGACCAGACGCAGGGCGCCGTCGGCGAAGCCGATGTACCAGTCGGGCTGGGTCCCCGCGGACACGGGTGACGGGTCGTACGGACCGTACGTCCAGATCGGGTTGATCGTGAACAGCGACGCGATCAGGGCGAGGATGCCCGCGACGATGAAGAAGAACCCGCCCGCCTTCGCGGCGAAGGCCGGGAGGATCGGGACACCGACGACGTTCTCGTTGGTGCGGCCCGGGCCGGCGTACTGCGTGTGCTTGTTGATGACGACGAGCACGAGGTGCACACCGAGCACGGCGACCAGGATCGCCGGCAGCAGCAGGATGTGCAGCGTGTACAGGCGGCCGACGATCGCGGTCCCCGGGAATTCCCCGCCGAACAGCAGGTAGGCGATCCACACGCCGATGACCGGGACACCCTCGATCATGCCGACGATGATGCGGAGGCCGTTGCCGGACAACAGGTCGTCGGGCAGCGAGTACCCCGTGAAACCCTCGGCCATGGCGAGGACCCAGAGGAGGAAGCCGAACACCCAGTTGAGCTCACGCGGCTTGCGGAACGCGCCCGTGAAGTACACCCGGAGCATGTGCAGCATGATCGAGGCCACGAACAGCAGCGCCGCCCAGTGGTGGATCTGCCGGACGAACAGACCGCCGCGGATGTCGAACGAGATGTTGAGCGTCGACTGGTAAGCCGCCGACATCTCGATGCCCTTGAGCGGCACCCACGAGCCGTCGTACGAGACGTCCGCCATCGACGCCTGGAAGAAGAACGTCAGGAAGGTGCCGGACAGCAGCACGACGACGAAGCTGTAGAGCGCCACCTCGCCGAGCATGAACGACCAGTGGTCGGGGAAGATCTTGCGACCGACCTCTTTGACCAGCCCGGAGATGCTCGTGCGCTCGTCGATGTAGTTCGCGGCCGCGCCGACCAGCCGGGACGTCGGCGTCGGCGCGTTCTGCGGCGGTGTGGCAGCCGCCGGCGTGGGACCGGTGGTCCGTGTGGTGGTGGTGCTCATGAAACGCGCTCACGCTCCCAGAAGCTGGGGCCGACGGGCTCGTGGAAGTCGCTCTGTGCGACCAGGTAGCCCTCGGAGTCGACCGTGATGGGAAGTTGGGGAAGGGGCCGGCTCGCCGGGCCGAAGATGACCTCGCAGCTGTGCGCGACATCGAACGTCGACTGGTGGCACGGGCACAGCAGGTGGTGCGTCTGCTGCTCGTAGAGCGCGACGGGGCATCCGACGTGGGTGCAGATCTTCGAGTAGGCGACGATGCCGTCGTACCCCCAGTGTTCCTGGCCCTTGCGGGGATGGAGCTCCGACGGGTCCAGGCGCATGAGCAGGACGGCCGCCTTGGCCTTCTCCTCGAGCATGTCCGACTTGTCGAGCAGACCGTCGGGGATCACGTGGAAGACCGAGCCCTGGGTGACGTCGGACGCCTTGATCGGCAGGCCGGTCGGGTCCTTCGTCAGGCGGGTGCCCTGCTTCCACATCGTGTAGCTGAGGAGCTTGTTGGGGTCGGCAGCGGGCGCGAGATCGCGCACCAGCACGACACCAGGGAGCGGGAACGCCACGAGCGCACCGATGAGGCTGTTGCGGATGACCGTTCGACGGTTGAAGCCCGATTCCTTGTCGCCGAGCCGGAAGGCCTCGACGGCCTTCGCACGGGTCTCCTCGGAGCCACGGGTCGCGTGACGCTGCTCGGAGATCTCGCGGTCCACGACGAGGGTCTTGGACCAGTAGACGGCACCGAACCCGAGGGCGAGGAGCGCCAGCGTGATCGACAGACCGAGGAACAGGTTGCCGAAGCGGACCGTCGACAGGTCGCCGGCGCGGACGGGGAACGCGACGTAGGACGCGATCGCCAGGATGCTGCCGATGATCGAGACGTAGAAGAACGTCGCCACCTGACGCTCGGCCAGACGCTCCTTCTTCGGGTCGACGTCGGTCCGCCGCGGGCGGTGCGGCGGCTCACCCGGGTTCTGGAACGGCTCGGCGGGCAGGACCGCGGTACCGGCGGGGATCGAGGGCGTGTCGTGCTTCTCGACAGCGGAGGACGCGGACAGTACGTCGTCGTCGCGCTCTGTCATGGTGTTCCCTTCAGTGGTGTCGTGCGACACGGGTCGATCAGTTGGTCTTCGCGGTGAGCCAGACGGTCACCGCGACGACCGCACCGAGTCCGAAGATCCAGAGGAACAGGCCCTCTGCCACCGGGCCGATGTCACCGAGGGCGAACCCGCCCGGGGACTTCGTGTCCTGGATGTACTTCAGATAGGTGATGATGTCCGCCTTCTGCTTCGGCGTGATGTTCAGGTCGTTGAAGACCGGCATGTTCTGCGGACCGGTGAGCATGGCCTCGTAGATGTGCTTGCCCGACACCGTCTTGAGGTTCGGCGCGTACTTGCCCTCGGTCAGGGCACCGCCGGCACCCGCGACGTTGTGGCACATCGCGCAGTTCACCCGGAACAGTTCGGCGCCCTTGGCCGCGTTGGCGTTGCCGTTGGTGAGGCTCGCCTTCGGTATGGACGGGCCCGGGCCGAGCGACGACACGTAGGCGGCGATGTCCGCGACCTGCTCATCCGTGAACTGCGCGGGCTTCTCCTCGACCTGCGGGCCGTTCGACGCCGCGGGCATGCGACCCGTGCCGACCTGGAAGTCGACCGAGGCGGCGCCGACGCCGATGAGCGACGGACCGGACTTCGTGCCCTGTGCGCTGAGCCCGTGGCACGTGGCGCAGTTCGACGCGAAGAGCTTCTGCCCCTCGTTGACCCGCGACTGACTGGTGGCCGCGACCGTCGTCGACTGCGAGGAGTCCGCGTTGGCCGATGAGGTGAACAGGGCGTACGCGCCACCGGTCGTCATCAGGCCGACGACGATCAGCGACACGGTCGCCAGCGGGGAGCGGCGGCCCTTCTTGGCGCCGGTGCGGCGCTCGGACTTGCTTCGAGAGAACATGCGCGTGGGGCTATCCGATTCCTACTTGAGAAGGTAGATGACGGCGAAGAGGCCGATCCAGACGACATCGACGAAGTGCCAGTAGTACGACACGACGATCGCGGTGGTCGCTTCCTTGTGACCGAAGTTCTTCGCGGCGAAGCCGCGGCCGAGGGTCAGGAGGAACGCGAGGAGGCCGCCGGTGACGTGGAGGCCGTGGAAGCCCGTGGTCATGAAGAAGGCAGACCCGTAGGCGCTCGAGGACAGCGTGACGCCCTCGTGCCAGAGGTTCGAGTACTCGTAGACCTGGCCGCAGATGAACACCGCGCCCATGCAGTAGGTGACGAAGAACCACTCGGTCATGCCCCAGTCGCGGGGCTTCCAGCTCGTGCGGTGCACCTGGAAGCGCTCGGCGGCGAACACCGCGAACTGGCAGGCGAAGCTCGACAGGACCAGGACGATCGTGTTCGTGGCGGCGTACGGCACGTCGAGGTGCGCGGTCTCGGTCGCCCAGAGCTTCGGGGACGTGCTGCGCAGCGTGAAGTAGATCGCGAACAGGCCGGCGAAGAACATGACCTCGCTGCCCAGCCACACGATGGTCCCCACGGCGACGGGGTTCGGCCGGTTCAGGACCGCGCCCTGGGCTGGTCTGGAGAGAGGGGTGCTTGTCACGTCGTCCATTATGGCCCGAACCACGGACAGTGTTTTCGCAGGCAACTGGCGGGTCCTTCGAAATCAGTACGATCGGGGGCATGCACGACTCGTTCTCCTGGCCGTCGGTCATCGGCTCCCTCATGGCCGGCACGGACCTGTCGATCAGCGAATCCGCATGGGCCATGGAGGAGATCGTCGCCGGGCGTGCCACACCCGCCCAGATCGCGGGGTTCCTCGTCGCGCTCCGCGCGAAGGGCGAGACGGTGGACGAGGTCGTCGGGTTCCGTGACGCGATCCTCGAGAGCGCCGTCCCACTCGACGTCGACCCCATGGCGCTCGACATCGTCGGGACGGGTGGCGACGTCGTCGGGACCGTGAACGTCTCGACCATGGCGGCGATCGTCATCGCGTCCGCCGGGGTGCCCGTCGTCAAGCACGGCAACCGCGCATCGAGTTCCCGTTCGGGGTCGTCCGACGTGCTCGCGGCACTCGGCCTCGACCTCACCCTCGACGCCGCGCGTGTCGCCGAGACGTTCCGTCGTGTCGGCCTGACGTTCGCGTTCGCGAGTGCCTTCCACCCGGGGTTCGCCCACGCCGCGTCGGTCCGCCGCGAGATCGGCGTCCCCACGGTCTTCAACTTCCTCGGACCCCTCGTGAACCCGGCTCGGTGCGAGGCGAACGCCGTCGGCGTGGCGCAGCTCGACCTCGTGCCGATCATCACGGGCGTGTTCCAGACACGGGGTGCGACGGCCCTGGTGTTCCGGGGGGACGACGGTCTCGACGAGCTCACCACGACGGGCCACAGCCACATCTGGGAGGTCAGCGGCGGCTCCGTGACCGAGCACGATCTCGATCCCCGGGACCTCGGCATCCCTCGTGCCCGAACGACCGACCTCCTGGGCGGCGAGCCCGCCGAGAACGCCGCGATCGTGCGGCGCGTGCTGGCGGGGGAGACCGGGGCGGTGCGCGACATCGTGCTCCTCAACGCCGCCGCCGGCCTCGTCGCGTTCCGGCTCGCCGCCGATCCCACACAGGTGTTGCGGCCGCTGCTACAGCGGTTCCGCGAGGAACTCGTGGTCGCGGCCGACGCCGTCGACTCCGGAGCGGCGGAAGCGAAGCTCGCGGCCTGGGTGGGCGAGCATCGAGCCTGAGGCGTTCCTCACGGAGCACGGGCGTGTCGACGACGCGCGTCGTCCATCCCCGTCAGGTCCGGACCGCTCGGGGACGAGGCGGGCCGTGCGGCGGGGGAGGCCGGTCCTCCCGACCGACACGCGGACGGCCCCGGCCACGGTCGTGGTCGGGGCCGTCCGTCGGCGGGCGTCAGCGGCTCAGCGGACGTCCTCGTCGACCCAGTCGAAGGTCTTCGTGACGGCCTTCTTCCAGAGCCGGATCTGGCGCGCCCGCTCGGTCTCGTCGAGCTGGGGCTCCCACCGCTTGTCCTCCTGCCAGTTCGCCCGCAGCTCGTCGAGGTTCTGCCAGAACCCGACAGCGAGACCGGCCGCGTACGCCGCACCGAGCGCGGTGGTCTCCGCGACGACCGGCCGCACGACGGGCACGTCGAGGATGTCCGCCTGGAACTGCATGAGGGCGTCGTTCGCGACCATGCCGCCGTCGACCTTGAGCTCCGTCAGGTCGACGCCCGAGTCGGCGTTGACGGCGTCGAGGACCTCGCGCGTCTGGAACGCGGTCGCCTCGAGCGCGGCGCGGGCGATGTGGCCCTTGTTCGCGTAGCGGGTGAGCCCGACGATCGCACCACGGGCGTCCGAGCGCCAGTACGGCGCGAACAACCCGGAGAAGGCCGGGACGACGTACACGCCGCCGTTGTCCTCCACGGTCGTCGCGAGCGCCTCGACCTCCGGCGCGCTCCCGATCAGGCCGAGGTTGTCGCGGAGCCACTGGATGAGCGACCCGGTGACGGCGATGGAGCCCTCGAGCGCGTAGTGCGTCGGCTGGTCGCCGAGCTTGTACCCGACCGTGGTGAGGAGCCCGTTCTCCGACCGGACGATGTCGGTTCCCGTGTTGAAGATGAGGAAGTTGCCGGTGCCGTAGGTGTTCTTCGACTCGCCCTGGTCGAACGCCGCCTGACCGAACGTCGCGGCCTGCTGGTCGCCGAGGATGCCCGCGATCGGGACCTCGCGCAGCAGGTTCGACGGCTCGACCGTGCCGTACACCTCGGATGACGAGCAGATCTTCGGCAGCATCGACTTCGGCACGCCGAACTGCTCGAGGATGTCGTCGCGCCACTCGAGCGTCTCGAGGTCCATGAAGAGGGTCCGCGACGCGTTCGTCACGTCGGTCGCGTGGACGCCTCCATCCGTGCCGCCGGTGAGGTTCCAGAGCACCCAGGTGTCGGTCGTCCCGAAGAGCAGGTCACCCGCCTCGGCCTTCTCCCGCGCCCCCTCGACGTTCTCGAGGATCCACATGATCTTGGTGCCGGCGAAGTACGTCGCGAGTGGCAGGCCGACGATCGACTTGAAGCGGTCGGTGTCACCGTCCGCGAGGCGGTCGACGATGGACTGCGTGCGGGTGTCCTGCCAGACGATCGCGTTGTAGACAGGCTTGCCCGTGGTCTTGTCCCACACGACGGCGGTCTCACGCTGGTTGGTGATGCCCACGGCCGCGACGTCGTGCCGGGTGATGTCCGCCCGCGAGAGCGCCTGACCGATGACCTCGCGCGTGTTGTCCCAGATCTCGGTCGGGTCGTGCTCCACCCAGCCCGCGCGGGGGAAGATCTGCTCGTGTTCCTTCTGCCCGACGGACACGATGGACCCGGAGTGGTCGAAGACGATCGCTCGCGTGCTCGTGGTGCCCTGGTCGATGGCGACGATGTAGTCGGCCATTGGTGTGTGCTCCTCTGGGTTGTCGGTGCCGGCCGCTGGTGCGGCGCGACGGTTCGGTTGGGACCGGTCCGGGAGGGACGGGGCCCGGTCGGCGGGTCCGCTCAGGGCCCGGGACGGGGACGTGGTCGTGAAGGCCCGTGGTCGTGGAGGCCCGTGGTCCCGCGTCAGCTGACGATCGGGAGCAGTGCCACGGACAGCACCGCCGCGAGCGCGCCGCCGACGAGCGGGCCGACGACCGGGACCCAGGCGTAGGCCCAGTCGTTCGATCCCTTGCCGCGGATCGGCAGGAAGGCGTGGGCGATGCGCGGACCGAGGTCACGCGCCGGGTTGATCGCGTACCCGGTCGGTCCGCCCAGGCTCACACCGATCGCGATGACGAGGAAGGCCACGGGGATGGCGCCGAGCTCCGCGGGGGTCTTGCCGTTCGTGAAGGCGATGATGACGAAGACGAGGACGAACGTGCCGATGATCTCGGTCACGAGGTTCCAGGCGTAGTTGCGGATGGCAGGACCGGTGGAGAACACGCCGAGCTTGGCTGCCGGGTCCGGTTCCTGGTCGAAGTGCTGCCGGTATGCGAGCCAGCACAGCACCGCTCCGATGACCGCACCGATCATCTGCGCGAGCCAGTACAGCAGCATCGTGCCGAACGAGATGTTGCCGAGGATGAACTGCGCCAGACTCACCGCCGGGTTGAGGTGCGCACCCGACTTGTACGACACGGTGACGCCGGCGAACACGGCGAAGCCCCAACCGATCGTGACCATCAGGGTGCCGGCCGCGAACCCCTTGGTCTTCGTCAGGGCGACGTTCGCCACGACGCCGGTGCCGAGGAGGACCAGCACCGCCGTGCCCACCACCTCGGAGAGGAACTTGATCCCGATGCCGTCCATCGGCGACCTCCTTGTCATGAGGAGGAGGTGCGGGCGACCCGCCACTCC
This sequence comes from Curtobacterium sp. MCBD17_019, assembly GCF_003234555.1. Lineage (NCBI taxonomy): Bacteria > Bacillati > Actinomycetota > Actinomycetes > Micrococcales > Microbacteriaceae > Curtobacterium > Curtobacterium sp. MCBD17_019. The sequence goes on from NZ_QKTT01000003.1 coordinate 73,728, forward strand.
CCGTTGAGTGATTGTCGCCGAGCATAGCGGCGGGTCCGGGCTGGCCGGACGGCGGATCCGCGGCCGTGCGGGTACGTTGCACGAACGTGCAGAGCAGCGCGCGGACCGCTCCGCGCGTCCGCTCGCACGAGGGTCCGCTGAGCATGCACGTTCGTGCATGCGGTCCGCCGCACCCCTCGCGCTACATTGACGTCCAGCACCGGACGACGACGACCGTGACCAGCCTCGTCGTCTCGGGCCGACCACGGGAGGCACCGTATGAAGAAGCTCGTCAACGACCCACGCGAGGTGGTCACGGAGACGGTCCGCGGGTTCGCGCTCGCCCACGCCGGGGCGGTCGTCCTGCAGGAGGACCCCGTCCACCTCCGCCGCGCCGACGCGCCGGTCGCCGGCAAGGTCGCCATCGTCAGCGGTGGGGGGAGTGGCCACGAGCCGCTGCATGCCGGGTTCATCGGGTACGGCATGCTCGACGCCGCGGTACCGGGACCGGTCTTCACGTCGCCGACGCCCGACCCGATCGTCGACGCGACGAAGGCGGTGGACGGGGGAGCGGGTGTGCTCCACATCGTCAAGAACTACACGGGCGACGTCCTCAACTTCGAGACGGCCGCCGAACTCGCCGAGGCCGAGGGGATCCGCGTCGTGTCGGTGCTCGTCGACGACGACGTCGCCGTGCAGGACTCCCTCTACACGGCAGGGCGCCGCGGGGTCGCCGGCACCGTCGTCGTGGAGAAGCTCGCAGGGGCCGCTGCCCAGCGCGGCGACGACCTCGACGCGGTCGCGGACGTCGCCCGACGCGCGATCGCGTCGACACGGTCCATGGGGCTGGCGCTCGCGCCGTGCACGGTGCCGCACGCGGGGGAGCCGTCGTTCACCCTCGGGGACGACGAGGTCGAGCTCGGCATCGGCATCCACGGCGAACCCGGGCGCGAGCGCATCCCGATGGCCCCGGCCGACGTCCTCGTCGAGCAGGTGATCGAGCCGGTGCTCGCGGACCTCGACGCACCGCGCGGCTCCCGCGTGCTCCTGTTCGTCAACGGGATGGGCGGCACGCCGCTGTCCGAGCTGTACATCGTGTTCCGCCGCGCCGCCGAGATCCTGTCGGACCAGGGACTCGAGCTGTCGCGTAGCGTGGTCGGGAACCACGTCACGTCTCTCGAGATGCAGGGGTTCTCGATCACCGTCACGGTGCTCGATGACGACTCCACCGCACTCTGGGACGCCCCGGTCGAGACCCCGGCGCTCCGCTGGGGCCGCTGACCGCCCCGACAGAGAGGAACGACATGCCGCTCGACACCGACTGGGCGACGCAGTGGATCCGCAGGACCGCCGACGTCATCCGGGACAACCGCACCGACCTCATCGCCCTCGACCGCGAGATCGGGGACGGCGACCACGGGGAGAACCTCGACCGTGGGTTCCACGCCGTCGTCGAGTCCCTCGACGACGGCGACCCGGCGACCCCCGGCGCGGTCCTCAAGCTCGTCGCCACGCGGCTCATCAGCACGGTCGGCGGCGCGTCGGGACCGCTCTTCGGCACCGCGTTCCTGCGCGCGTCGCAGGCGCTGGGGGATCGTGAGACGCTCGACGCCGACGCCGTGGTCGCCCTGCTGACCGCCGCGCGGGACGGCATCGTCGCCCGCGGCAAGGCCGAGCCCGGCGACAAGACCATGATCGACGCGTGGACGCCGGCCGTCGATGCCGGCACCGCCGCGGCGGCCGGGGGAGCGACCCCGGAGGCCGTGCTCGTGGCGGCGGCCGACGCGGCGGCCGAGGGCGCGGCGGCGACCGAGCCGCTCGTCGCGCGCAAGGGCCGGGCGAGCTACCTGGGGGAGCGCGCCGTGGGGCACCGCGATCCGGGCGCGCAGTCGACCGCGCTGCTCCTCCGGGCAGCGGTGGACGCATCGGGCGGCCCGGCGTGAGCGTCGGGATCCTCGTCGTCTCGCACAGCGCCAAGATCGCCGAGGGCGTCGTCGAACTCGCGGCACAGATGGCCCCGGACGTCCGGTTCGCGACCGCGGGCGGCACCGATGACGGCGGCATCGGGACGAGCTTCGAGGCCGTCACCGACGGCATCGCCGCGCTCGGCGACACCGACGGCGTCGTCGTCCTGTGTGACCTCGGTTCGGCCTACCTGACGACCGACACCGCACTCGACTTCTTGACGGACGACGACCGTGGTCGGGTGCACGTCTCGCACGCGCCGCTGGTCGAGGGGACCGTCGCAGCCGCGGTCGCGGCGCAGACCGGAGCCGACACCGACGCGGTGGTCGCGGCCTCGGAGTCCGCCGGGGGAGCGGACACACCGGACGGGCCGGAGTCCGTACCGGACAGTGACACCCCGGCCGGACCGACCACGGGCGTCGTCTCGGCGACGGTCGAGCTCGTGAACGCCTCGGGACTCCACGCCCGACCCGCGGCCGAGTTCGTCAAGACCGCCGCCAAGTACGACGCTTCGGTCACCGTGAACGGCGTGGACGCCAAGAGCCTGCTGGCGATCATGGCGCTCGCACTGCCCCAGGGCGCGACCGTCGCCATCGACGCGACGGGGGAGGACGCGCGAGACGCGGTCGAGGCGCTCGTCGCGCTCACGGCCTCCGGGTTCGGAGAGCGGGACGCCGAGTAACCGTGAGCGAAAATCGGACAACGGCTGGGTCCGGCGACTAGCGTCCGCGATGACGCGCGACGCCGCACTCCGACGGCCCCTGGGCGCGTCCCGTTCGAGAGGGACCCCGCATGTCCGAGAACTACCCGCCCGCACCGACTGAGCCCGGCGGTCCCGTCACCGCTCCGTCGCGCTCGAACGGTCTCACCATCGCTGCCCTCGTGCTCGGGGTCATCGGTGTCGTGTTCGCGCTCCTCGTCCCCATCATCGGGATCATCTGCGGCGTCCTGGCGCTCGTGCTCGGCCTCGTGGCGCGTCGACGCGGCGCTGCCCCTGGGCGCGGGCGCGGCATGGCACTGGCTGGCGTCATCCTGGGGGCCATCGCCATCGTCGCGGCGATCGTGAACATCATCGTCGCGGCGTCGATCATCTCGCAGCACATGTGACACTCCTGCGGATCGACGGATGGCCTCGGCAGAACGCCGGGGCCGTCCGCCGTTCCAAGCCGGCCCAGCGCTGGCGCTTATTGACATAATATGCATTATCGGCGCCCGTCAGGTCGGCGGACCGGGTGTCCGGTCAGCAGCGTCCACGGGTGTCCGGTCAGCAGAGTTCACCCGGGCGAAACACGATCCATGGCATCAATGGGACATGGACCCGCTCATCCTCGGCATCTTCCAGAGCCTCAGCCCGAACGGCACCGTCGGGTCGGCGTGGCAGCACCCCGACGACCGCTCGGCCGACTTCACCGACCTCGACCACTGGATCCGTCTGGCACGGATGTTCGAGGAGGCACGGCTCGACCTCCTGTTCCTCGCCGACAGCTACGGGTTCCCGGCGCTCGACGGCGAACTCATCCCGGCCTCGGTCAAGGAGGGTCGTGGGATCCCGGGCGGCGATCCGATGCCGCTCGTGACCGCGTTGGCCGCGGCGACCGAGCGACTCGGGTTCATCCTCACGGCCTCCACCACGGTCGAACCACCCGCGGCGAACGCCCGCCGGTTCGCCACGCTCGACCACTTCACCAAGGGCCGGATCGGCTGGAACATCGTCACCGGGTCCTCGGGCGCGACCGCGGCGGACCTGATGGGCAAGGCCCTCGTGCCGCACGACGAGCGCTACGACATGGCGGACGACTACCTGGCGCTCGACCTGGCGCTGTGGGAGGACTCGTGGGCCGACGACGCGCTGGTCCGGGACAAGGCGACGAACGCGTACGCGGACCCGGCCGGGGTCCGGATGATCACGCACGACGGGCCGTACTTCCGCTCGCGCGGCATCCTCAACCTGCCGCCGTCGCCGCAGCGAACGCCGCTCCTCGTCCAGGCGGGGACATCGGGGCGCGGGATGCGGTTCGCCGGTGAGCACGCCGAAGCCGTGTTCGTCGCCGGCGGGGCACCGGAGCGGGTCGCACGGAACATCGCCGCGATCCGGCAGGCCGCGGTCGAGGCCGGCCGCTCCCCCAGCGCCGTGAAGGTCCTGGTCGGCGCGCTGTTCCTCGTCGGACCGACCGAGGAGGCGGCGCAGCGGACGCACCGGGAGATGCTCGCGATGTCGACCCCCGAGGGGGCCGCGGCGATCTTCGCCGGGAACACCGGCGTCGACCTCCTGGCGCTCGACCCGGACCAGCCTCTGGCGCAGCAGCGGACCGAGCTCGGGCTGTCGAACCTGCAGCGGTACCTCGGCCGTGACGGTCGCCCCGGCCCCACCGTGCGCGAGATCATCGAGGACTTCCGGGTGACGGGCATCAACGGCAGCGTCTTCGTCGGAACCGGCGCGAGCGTGGCGGACCAGGTCGAGGAGTTCGTGCGGACGACGGATGCGGACGGGTTCCTCATCCAGCCCCACATGACACCGGGCACGTACGAGGATCTCATCGAGTACCTGCTGCCGGTGCTCCGTGCCCGCGGTCTCGCCCGGGACGAGTACGTCGGTGACACCCTGCGCGAGCGGTTCTTCGGGCCCGGACACCGGCGCCTCCCCGCCGAGTTGCGCCGGAACGCCGGTGCCGTGACGACGGTGTCCTGACGCCGGGGACCGCGTACCATCGCGCCATGGACGACGTCATGGTCGATGCGGTGGGACGCCCCGAGCCGCCGGTCGCGGCCGACGAGGTCGCGACACTCGTCGGGTTCCTCGAGTACCAGCGCGCGACCTTCGCGTGGAAGACCTCGGGCCTCGACGCCGCGGGTCTCACGACGAGCGTCGGCGTCTCGACCATGACGCTCGGGGGGATGCTGAAACACCTCGCGCTCGTCGAGGACGACTGGTTCGACCACGTCGTGCTCGGGCACCCCGACCGCGCTCCCTGGGACGCCGTCGACTGGGACGTCGACCCGGACTGGGAGTGGCGGACCGCCGCGGACGACGACCCCGACGCCCTCCGGTCGCTGTGGACCGAGGCGGTGGGGCGCGCTCGCGGCGCCGTCGCGACCGCGCTCGCGGACGGCGGACTCGACCGGGCGTCGGCCGTGGCGTGGCCGGACGGGCGACGGCCGAGCCTCCGCTGGGTGCTCTGCCACATGATCGAGGAGTACGCCCGGCACAACGGGCACGCCGACCTGATCCGGGAGGCCGTGGACGGACTCGTCGGCGAGTGACGGGCGCGGGCGGAGAGCCGCCGCCAGCGCTTGTCGTCGCCCGCCGTGCTCGGCAGACTCAGGGCATGACCGTTCGGTGGTTCAGCGTCGTCGTGGATTGTCAGGACCTGCACGCGCAAGCGCGGTGGTGGGCGGACACGCTCGACTGGCGACTCGTGTACGAAGCCGACGACGAGGCGGTGATCGTGCCGCCTCACGCACTCGATCCCTCTCGTCTCGTGCCCCTGCACGAGCGGGGTCCGGGCCTCGTGTTCGTCCCGGTCCCCGAAGGCAAGACGGTGAAGAACCGACTCCACATCGACCTCGCGCCAGGACCGGAGGACGACCAGGCCACCGACGTGCAGGCGTTGCTCGACCGCGGCGCGACCCGCGCGGACGTCGGTCAGGACGACGACGTCTCCTGGGTCGTCCTGCGCGACCCCGAGGGCAACGAGTTCTGCGTGCTCTCCCCGCGCGACTGACCGCGTCAGGCGAAGCGGCGCACGAGCGCGGGCAGCTCCGGCGGTTCGAACGGCTCGGTCGTCGCCGCCAGCTCGTCGGCCGTCCACCAGCGCGCGTCGAGGATGTCGACGCGCTCCTCGTCGGTCCACTCCGCGTTCGACAGGGTGAACCCGGTGGTCCGCACGACGTAGAACTCGGAGTGGCCGCGGTCGTGGTCGGCCTCGTCGAAGTCCACCGCGAAGTCCCACGACCAGACGGACTCCCCCGGGTCCTCGATGACGATGCCGGTCTCCTCGCGGAGTTCCCGGATCGCGGCGTCGCGGTGCGACTCCCCCGGGTCGACACCGCCGCCGGGCGTGATCCAGCGGTGGAAGCCGTCGCTGGACGGCGCTCGCGTGTCCATGAGGAACACGCGGCCGTCGGCGTCGAGCAGCAGGATCCGGGAGGTGCGGCGCAGGCCCGGCAGCGCGGTCACGACCGCGGTCCGCTAGGAAGCCGAGCCGACGAACTCGGACACGTCGCCGACGAGCTTCGTGTGATCGGCCGGGATGGGCTCGACCGCGGCGAGGGCGACCTCGGCCGCGAACTCGGCGACGTTGTAGAGCTTGCCGACGGACTCGCGACGCCCGCTGATCGCACCCGGGTTGATGCGCTCGAGCAGGGTCGCCGTGATCGTGCCCTCGATCATGTCGCCCGAGACGACCACGAACTCGATCCCGGCTGCGTCGAGCTGCGGGATGAGGTCACGGAGCGCGAGTTCCCCGGCCCGCTTGCTCTTGGCGACCGGCACGTACTCGGGCAGGGTCTCGGCGGTCTCGACGAAGTGCGCCTGGTGGCTCGTCACGAACACGACGCGCGACCCCGCCGGCATGAGCGGCACGGCCGTCGTGAGGACGTCGACCTGGGCGTCCCGGTTGAGGCGCAGCGCGTAGTCGTCGCCCATGCCGGCCTCCATGCCGCCGGAGGCGTTGAGCACGAGGAGGTCGAGCCCGCCGAAGCGCTCGGCGATCGTGTCGAACATCGCCTGCACGGAGTCGTGGTCCGTGAGGTCGGCGCCGATGGCGATGGCCTCGCCGCCCGCGGCGGTGATGCGCTCCGCGATCTGGTCGGCGCGCTTGGCCTTGTTCCGGTAGTTCACGACCACACGGGCGCCCGCCTCCGCCAGGTAACCGAGGGTGTCCGCCCCGATCCCCCGGGACGACCCGGTGACGAGGGCGCGGGTACCGGCGAGTCGACCGGCGGCCAGGGGGTTGCTCACGTGTGGTGTCTCCTCGGATACGGGCCCGCGCCGCCGTCGGTTGGACCGCGCGTGACCGGGTCCGAGCCTAGCAACGCGGGCCTCCCGTCCCGCTGTCACCCCGCGCTGCTAGCGTGAGCGGCACCTGGATCGGACGGTGCGACGCACGCGCCGTCGGAACGCGACCCGAGGGAGGGCAGATCGCGTGGACGGTGTCATGTGGACCTGGGTGGTCGTGTGGATCGCCCTCGTCCTCGTGTTCCTCGTGGTCGAGGTCTTCACGCTCGACTTCGTGTTCGTGATGCTCGCAGCAGGGTCGGCCGGCGGTCTCGTCGCCTCGCTGCTCGGACTCCCGTGGTGGGCCTCCGTGCTCATCGCGGCGGCGCTGTCCCTCCTGCTCATCGCCCTCGTCCGACCGCGCGTCATCCACGCGCTGGGTCGGGGTGCCGATCCGCACCGCACGAACGTCGACGCACTCACCGGGATGTCGGGCGAGGTCGTCGTCGCGTTCACGGCCTCCGCCCCCGGCCAGGTCCGTCTGGCGAACGGCGAGACCTGGAGCGCGCGCATCGCCGCCGACACCGGCGCCGCGGTCCCGGTCCGCCCGCCCCTCGGCACACCGGTCGTCGTGACCGGCGTCGAGGGCTCCACGGCGGTCGTCCGCCTCACCGAAAGGACAACACCATGACCGTCTCCACCGGGACGATCCTGCTCATCGCGCTCATCGTGGTGGTGGTCATCTTCGTGATCGTCGTGCTCAGCAGGGCGATCCGGATCATCCCGCAGGCGCGGGCCGGCGTCGTGGAACGGCTCGGCCGCTACCACAAGACGCTCACACCGGGTCTCAACCTGCTCGTGCCCTTCATCGACCGACTCCGCCCGCTGCTCGACATGCGCGAGCAGGTGGTCTCGTTCCCGCCGCAGCCCGTCATCACCGAGGACAACCTCGTCGTGTCGATCGACACGGTCGTGTACTTCCAGGTGACCGACGCCCGGGCCGCGACGTACGAGATCGCGAACTACCTCGGCGCGGTCGAGCAGCTCACGACCACGACCCTCCGCAACGTCGTCGGCGGCCTCAACCTCGAGCAGGCGCTCACCAGCCGCGACAACATCAACGGTCAGCTCCGCATCGTCCTCGACGAGGCCACGGGCAAGTGGGGCATCCGCGTCGGTCGGGTCGAGCTCAAGGCGATCGATCCGCCCGCGTCGATCCAGGACTCCATGGAGCAGCAGATGCGTGCCGAACGGAGCCGTCGTGCCGCCATCCTGCAGGCCGAGGGGACGAAGCAGTCCCAGATCCTCGAGGCCGAGGGCCAGCGGCAGTCCGCCATCCTCCGTGCCGAGGGCGAAGCGAAGGCCCGTGTGCTCGAGGCCGAGGGCGAGGCCCAGGCGATCGCGACGGTGTTCGGCGCCATCCACGCGGGCGACCCAGACGACAAGCTGCTGTCGTACCAGTACCTGCAGACCCTCCCGAAGCTCGCCGAGGGCAGCGCCAACAAGCTCTGGATGATCCCGAGCGAGTTCACCGAGGCATTGCAGGGCATCGCGCGCGGCTTCGGGGCGGGTCCGGTCGGAGGCGGCGGCCGACCCCATGTCGGGAGCGCGGGCAGCGGCGACGCCGGCCAGGACGCCCGCAACCAGGACTCCGGGAACGCTCCGGTCCGCCGCGCAGGCGGAACCGAGGCCGGCGGGTCGGCCGCTCCTGCCCTCATGGACCGCATCTCGGCCCTCGCCGCGGCGAGCCTCGCCGACACGACGCCCTCCTCGTCGGCGCCCGGAGCGGCGCTCGACGCAGCGGACGCGGCGCTCGACGCCCGGTTGGCGGAGTCGGATCGGAGTGTCGACGAGCACCTCGGCGCGAGCGACGGGAGCTCGCCGCAGCACGACTGACGTGCGCGCGGGGACTGGGAAGCCTCTGTGAAAGGCGAACATCGGAAACACCCGGGCGGGTAGCGCGGTTCCCATACACGGAAGCGATGCGGAAGGAGCGAACCATGGCTGATCGCAGTCTCCGGGGCATGCGACTCGGGAGCCAGAGTCTCCAGAGCGAAGAGGGCGTCGAGTTCTCCGAGCGCAGGCGAGCCGTCTACCAGACCGACAAGGGCACGACGTTCGAGGTCGTCTTCGCCGCCGAGGCGGAGATCCCCGACACGTGGCAGTCCCCCAGGAGCGGGCAGGAGGGTCGTCTCCTCGGTGATGACGGCGCTCCCGTCCCGATCGAGGAACACGACACGAAAGCGCCGCGCACCCACTGGGACATGCTGCTCGAGCGGCGGTCCCGCGAGGAGCTCGAAGAGCTCCTGCAGGAGCGCCTGACCTACCTGCGCGCCCGACGTGGCGAACAGAAGATCGGCGCCTGACACCGTCAGCGCCTGCGGACCGGGAGGGCCGTCCTCATCACGAGGGCGGCCCTCCCGTCATGTGCGGCGCCGGCGCCACGGCGCCGCGCCGAGCAGGACGAGCACGCCACCGATGACGACGACGGTCGTCAGACCGGTGCCGATGACGGTCGCCGGCGTGGTGCTCGTCCCCAGCGGCACGTCGGTCACCATCGACGTGGCCGTGTAGGCCGGAACCGAGTCGATGGTGCGTCCGGACGGATCGACGACCGCGCTCGCACCGACGGTCGAGATGTTCACGAGTGAGCGCCCCGTCTCGATCGCACGCATCCGGGCGATCGCGAGCTGCTGCAGGTTCTCGTCGGTGCCGTCGAAGTCGGCGTTGTTCGTCTGGGCGAGGATGAGCTGCGCATGGGCGGCCGTCATCTCGTCGGTCAGGCGGTCGTCGACGATGTCGAAGCAGATCGCGAGCCCGACGCGCACCCCCGCGACGCTGACGGTGTTCGGCTTCGTCCCCGGCGTGTAGTCACGGCCGATCAGCCCGATCAGGGACGGCGCGAGCTTGCTGTAGAACCAGCGGTCGGGCACGTACTCACCGAAGGGCACCGGATGAGCCTTGTCGTAGGAGCCCAGCCAGCCCTTGCCGGCCTGCCAGACGAAGGACGTGTTGTGGTACTGGCCACGGGCGTTCTCGGTGATCGCACCGGCGACGATCGGCGCGTGCGTGGCGGTGCTCAGGGCGTCGAGGGCCGCCGCCACCCCGGGCGAGCGCCGAGGGTCGAACTCGGCCGACGCCTCCGGCCACACCACCATGTCGACTCCCTTGGCCGACGTGTCCGTCGCGTCGAGCTGGGACGACAGGACCTCGCCGGGCTGGGCGCCGTCGAAGTACCCCGCCGGACCGTCGCCCTGGACGCTCTCGACGCGGACCATGCCCGATGTCGTCGCTGGCCACGCCGGCACCGCGAGGACGACCACCACGACGCCGACCGCGAGCACGGCCCGGACGAACGGCCGCACACCGACCTCGACCGCGAGGGCGACGAGTGCCGCCACCATGAACACGAGCACGAACGTCAGTCCGAGCACCCCGAGCCAAGCGACGAGCGGTGCGAAGGGACTCTGTGACTGGCTCAGGGCGACCCGACCCCAGGAGAACCCGTTGTACGGGTAGTTCCCGCCGAGCCACTCGCGGCCCGTCCAGAGCGCCGCGACGACCGCAGGCGTGAGGAGCACTCGACCGAGGACGGTCGGAACCGCCCGCGGCACCCACCGGTACGCGAGCGCCATGGCCGCTCCCCCGAGCGCCGGGAACAGCGCCTCGAACAGCGCGAGCGCGAGCCAGGGCACCGGGCCGAGGTACTTCGCCGCCCAGTCCACGTCGACCAGGAAGAACGCGGCGCCGAAGACGTAGCCGAGCCCGAACGCCACCCAGAACCGCTGTCCTCGGACCGCGAGGAGCATCATCGCGACGGCGGGGAACGCCAGCACCCAGACGCCCGCCCCGGGGAACGCGAGGTCGAGGACGAGTCCGCCGAGCGCTGCCAGCGGGTACGCGACGGAGCGCGGGAGGACACCGACCGCGCCCGGGTCGTGACCGGGGCCGTGCCTCCAGACCGGCAGGGGGTGCCGGGGACGGCGCCGCCGCGGTGTCGGACGGGGCGACTGCACGGCCTCCGCGCCGACGGCGGGCAGGCGCGTCGGACGGTCCTCGGTCGTCGTCATGGGATCGTCCCTCAGACCGTCGCGTAGGCGACGATGCCACGGCGCATGGCGTCGGCGGCACGGGAGGCGGTGCGCGACAACGGCGCGTCCGCCGCGTTGCGGAGCTGGTCGAGCAGGTCGATCACCTGCTTGGACCACCGGACGAAGTCGCCTGCGGCGAGGTCGAGGGTCCGGAGGACGTCGTCGAGCGAGGACCCCGACGCCCATCGGAAGACGCCGAGCGCGATCGCGGGCGTGGGCGGCATCGATCCCGCCAGGCGGTGGTCCCGCTCGAGGTCGTCGAGGCGCGCCCAGATCGTGAGCGTCTCGTCGAGGGCCGGACGGAAGGCGCCGCGGGGCAGCGCGTGTTCCGTGCCGGGAGCGTCCTCGCGGCGGGGCTCGTAGACGATCGTCGCCGCCATCGCCGCGAGCTGCGCCGGTGTCAACTCGTCCCAGACGTGCGCCTCGATGCACTCCGCGACGAGCAGGTCGCGGTCGCCGTAGATGCGCTGCAACCGGCGCCCACCGGCGGCGACGCGCACCTCGTCCCGTCGGGCCCCCGCGGACTCGGACGTCGGCATCGGGACGCCGTCCACGTCCTCCGGCGCGTCGCGGGTCAGGTAGCCGAGTGCCAGGAGGACGTCGGTCACCCGGTCGAACACGATCGCCACCGCACCGGTGCGCGAGCGGATCTGCGCGAGCAGCTTGTCGGTGGAGCGGGACAGGCGGTACCAGCGCTCGGCCCAGCGCGCGTGCGCCTCGCGGTCGGGACACGCGTGGCAGGGATGCCGCTGCATGCGTCGCCGGACCTCGCTGATCGCGGCCTGCCGCTCCTGGCGTGCACCGTGTGAGGACTCGCGGCCGCCCGGGATCGTCGACCGCTCCAGGTCGGAGAGCTCGCGTCGGAGCGCCGCGTACTCCGTGAAGTCCCCGAGGTGGCACTCCATGGACCGGCGGTAGCCGTCGAGCGACTCCTGCTGCGATCGGGCCTTCCGGGCGAGATCGACGACCGAGCGGTCCGCCTGGAACTGCGCGAACGACGTCTCGAGGACCTCGCGCGTCCGCTCCCGCCCGAACTGCTCGATGAGGTTGACGGCCATGTTGTACGTCGGCTTGAACGCGGAGTTCAGCGGGTAGGTCCGGCGCGAGGCGAGCGACGCCACCGCCTGTGGTTCGAGGCCGTCGGTCCACTGGATGACCGCATGGCCCTCGACGTCGATCCCGCGGCGACCGGCGCGGCCGGTCAGCTGCGTGTACTCCCCCGGCGTGATCGGGACGCGCGCCTCGCCGTTGAACTTCTCGAGCTTCTCGAGCACCACCGTGCGAGCCGGCATGTTGACCCCGAGCGCCAGGGTCTCGGTGGCGAGCACGACCTTGAGCAGCTTGCGCTGGAACAGGTCCTCGACGACCTCCTTGAACGCCGGCAGCAGACCCGCGTGGTGCGCCGCGACGCCCCGCTCGAGGCCCTCGAGCCACTCCCAGTAGCCGAGCACCGCGAGGTCCTCGTCGAGCAGCGTGCGGCAGTGGTACTCGGCGGTCTCGCGGATCTCGCGGCGCTCAGCGGCGGTCGTCAGCGAGATCCCGGAGCGGAGGACCTGGCGCACGCCCTGGTCGCATCCGTTCCGACTGAACACGAAGAAGATGGCCGGCAGCAACCGCCGCTCGTCGAGCATGTGGACGATGCCCTCGCGGTGCATGCGTTCCTGGCGCGGCCCGCGATGGTCGTACGCCGGACCGCGTCCGCGGCCGCGGCCTCGACCGCCGTTGCGGTCGCCACCCCGCGAGGCCCCACCGACCAGTCGCATGAGTTCCGGGTTGACACGGTTGGTCGCCGCCGCACCCGACGAGTCGAACAGGTCGACGAGCTTCGGACCGACGAGCACGTGCTGCTCGAGCGGCACCGGACGCTCCTCCGAAACGATGACGTCCGTGTCCCCGCGCACCGCCTGCAGCCAGTCGCCGAACTCCTCGGCGTTCGACACGGTCGCCGACAGGGAGACGAGCCGGACCTCACTCGGCAGGTGCAGGATCACCTCTTCCCACACCGGCCCGCGGAACCGGTCGGCGAGGTAGTGGACCTCGTCGAGCACGACGTAGGCCAGGTCGTCGAGCAGATCGGACTCCGCGTAGATCATGTTGCGGAGCACCTCGGTCGTCATCACGACCACGCGCGCCCTCGGGTTGACGTTGGTGTCGCCCGTGAGCAGCCCGACCTCCGACTCGCCGTACGCGTCGACGAGTTCGCCGTACTTCTGGTTCGACAGCGCCTTGATCGGCGTGGTGTAGAACACCTTCGCCGTCGGGGAACGCATCGCGAGCCACACCGCGAACTCGGCGACGACCGTCTTGCCGGCACCGGTGGGCGCGGCGACGAGCACGCTGCGGCCCTCGTCGAGCGCCAGGCACGACGCCATCTGGAACGGGTCGAGGTCGAATCGGAGCTCGGTGCGGAACAGCTCGAGATTCCGTGACCGCGCCCGCGCGCGGGCGGCGGCGAACCGGGCGGCCGGGGTCAGTCCCGTGTCGGTCACAGGCCGTACTCCGCGTCCACCGCTGCCTGACGTCGCGCCGCGCGCCGGTCGTGGAACCACGAGACCGCGCAGGCAGCGATGTACAGCACGACCATCGGCACGGCGAGCAGGAACATCGAGATGACGTCGGCCGACGGCGTGACCAGAGCGGTGAACACGAGGATGCAGAGGATCGCGATGCGCCAGGAGCCGATGATGGCCGCGGCGGAGAGCACCCCGACGAAGTTGAGGAGCACGAGGAACACCGGGAGCACGAACGCGATGCCGATGGCGAGGACGAGCTTGATGACGAAGTCGTAGTAGGTCTTGGCGTCCACGATCGAGGCGTCCTCGTGCGACACGAAGCTGCCGAGGATCCCGACGATGTGCGGCAGGACGTACCACCCGCAGAAGCAGCCGCCGAGGAAGAGCGGGATCGCCGAGCCGAAGAAGCCGATGACGTAGAGCTTCTCGCGGCGGACCAGCGCCGGCACGATGAAGGCCCACACCTGGTAGAGCCACACGGGGCTCGAGATGACGATGCCGATCGTGATCGCGATCTGCAGACGGAGGTCGAACGCACCGGTGATCACCGGGAAGTTCAGCTCGGCGACGTGCCCGCCGCCGGCACGGGCCAGGTTGCGGACCGGCGCGCGGAGGGCGTCGAGCACCCACGGCGTGAGGAACCACCCCGCCACGGCACACACGGCGATGGCGAGCACGGCGCGGAACAGGCGCTTGCGGAGCTCGACGAGGTGCTGTCCGAGGGACATCCGCCCCTCGGGGTCCTTCTTCGGCATCCCCGGGCGAGGCTGGCGTCCGCGCGCAGTCGTCGAGGCCATGGCTGTGATCCTACGTCCTCTCCGCCGTGGACCGACATGGCGGACGACGCCGGGGGCGGCTCAGTCCGCGGGGGCGAGCGCTGCCGCGGCGAAGGCGCGGAGGGCCGCGCGCGCGGCGGGCGGGTGCAGCACGACCGCACGGCCGGGCAGCCCGGCGACGAGGCGGACGACACCGTCGAACCCGGTCGCGGCGAGCCGGATGCGGACGCGGCCCTGGTCGTCCGGGTCGTCCGCGGTGTCGGCGAGGTAATCCGCGACGAGCGGCAGGGACGAGGAGTCGAGCTCCACGGTGACGATCGTGTCCTCGGGCCCACGTTGGAACAGCGTGTCGGGGATCTCGACGTCCTCGATCCGTTTCGTCGCCGGACGGTCGTCCACGGCGACGCCCGACATGCGGTCGAGTCGGAAGGTACGGAGCGCATCGCGATCGAGGTCCCAGGCGCGCAGGTACCAGTCGGTGTCGATGGACTCGACCCGGAGCGGGTCCACGCGGCGTTCACCGCGGGGCGCCCGCGGCCCCGCGTAGTCGAACCGGAGACCCCGACCGGCCGACATCGCCCGCCGGATCACCTCGAGGGTGACGTCGTGCGCGTCCTGCCCGACCGCGACCGAACTGGAGGCGCCACCCGCCCCACGGGACAGCTTCGCGATGAGCGCGTGGATCGCCTCCGGGTCCCCGGCCTCGGGTAGCGCCGACAGGTACTGCAGGCCGGCGATGAGCGCCGAGGCCTCGCGGGCCGAGAGCCGCGGGGAGTCGTCGATCGCGACGAGGTTGGTCAACACGATCATGTCGTTCTGCTCGAAGTCGTCCCAGGCGATGTCGAACAGGTCACCGTGTTGGTACTGCATGGTCTCGCCCGGGACCCCCGACACGGCGATGAGCTCGACGGCGCGGCGGATCCGAGCCGCGGGGACCCCGAAGTGTCGTGCTGCCTCGGTGACCGACACGCGCTCGCGGTCGATGAGGTACGGCACGAGCGACAGGAGGAACGCGAGCTTGTCCTGCGCCTGGAGCGGCTGCTCAGCCACGGGCAGCCTCCCCCGGGGTGTCGTCGTGGTCCTGCACGAGTCGCTCGAGACGGGCACACACGAGGTCCCGCACGGCCGACGGCTCCACGACACGGACCTCCGGCCCGAAGGCGGCGAGCTCCTCGGCCAGGATCTGGGGATCCACGAAGTGCAGGACGAGCCGACCGTCGGCGTCCGTGGTGGTGCCGCGTCGGCGGGCGAGTCGCCGCTCGGCGTCACTGCCCGTGGCGACCTGGATCGTGGCGGTCCGGTTCGCCCAGACCCGGTCGAGTTCCGCGAGGGCACGCTCCCCGGCGTCTGCCGGCGCCTCGTGCTGGCCGACCTCGTACGTCGAGACCGGACCGACGACGCGGGAGAGCAGGTAGTTCTTGTCGGAGTCGGTCGCGAACTCGTGCGCGGCGAGCATCCAGCGTCCGCCGTGCTGCACGAGTGCCAGTGGCGCGACCTGCCGGGTCCGAGCCTTGGTGCTGCCCGGTGTGATGTAGTCGAACCGGACGGCGGCGGCGCGGTCGAGCGCGGCGCGCAGTGGTTCGAACGCAGCGTCCCTGGCCCGGAGCCGAGGAGCGTAGGCGTCCACGGCGCGGCCGTCCGCGAGCGCGTCCTCGCCGTCGTCGTCGGTACCGCCGACGGACCGCAGCTTGAGCAGGGCGCGACGGGAGTCGGCCGAGAGCGCGCCCTCACGCCAGGCCATCGCCGCCAGGGACAGCAGCGCCGACTCGTCCGGGGTGAACCGGACGTCCTCGGGCAGGTCGTACTCGCCCTTCGGGATCCGGTAGCGCAGCGTCTGGTTGTTGCCGGTCGCACCGGGCGTCTCGATGGTCTCGAGCGGGACACCGAGTTCGCGGACGTCGTCCTTGTCGCGCTCGAACTGACGCTCGAGCGAGGCGTTGTCACCACCCGGCGTGTACCGCTGGCGGTATCCCTGCACGTTCGCGAGGATCTCGCCCTTCGTGAGCCCCGACTCCGTCGACAGGAGCGCGAGCACGAGGCTGAACAGCCGTTCCTCCGCCGGGACACGCGGGGATCGGGTCGCTGGCACGAGGCTGATCCTACGGCAGCGGGCGTACCCCCGGGATCAGCGTGGCATCACGCCGAGCAGGTCGAACACGTACGCGTACGTCGTGCCGTTCTGCTTGACGACGGCGAGCACCTGGTCGCCGACCTGCTTGCCGATCAGGGCCTTGCGGATCGATGCCGCGATCTGGTTGCCGGGCGCCAGCGGGACCGTCACGGCACCCGATCCGTCGGTCCAGCTCGACCCGGCGACAGTCGAGTTCGTGCCCCAGTTGACCGCGGTGTACTTGACCACTGCCGTGTCCTTCGCGGTGATCTCGCGGCCGGACCCCTTGCGGAGCAGGTGCACCTGGTCAGTCGACGGTGCAGCGGTGGCGGGCACGGTGATCCCGGGCGCACCGTTCGGGGCGAGCACGACGGCCGGCATGCCGTCGGCGGCGACCTGTGGCCGTCCGTCGGCACGCGAGGCGAAGCCGTCCACGACGTCCGCAACGACGACCGCGGCGTCCTGTTGGACCTTCGCCGTGGTGGTGCTGCCGTTCTGGAGCGCCTTCTTCGACACCACGATCGCGAGTCGGTCACCGACCCGCGCGCACTCGAGCGCGTTGCCCAGTGCACCGCCGTTCGTCGACCCGACGGTGATGGGACTCGTCGTCCCCTTGTACCCGCTGGTCTGCAGGGTCTTGCCGGTCGCGCCGTCCACCACCGTGTACTCGATGACCGCCGGGGAACCCTCGCCGAGGACACGGCCGGACCCCCGGTGGAGCACGGAGACCTCGGTCCGCTTCGTGGTGAGCGGCGACGGGACGTGGACCGTCGGCTTCGCACCGATCGCGCCGGACGCCGACACGGCCTCGGACGCGTTGCCGGGCGCGGGTGCCGTGCATCCCCCCGCGGACGCCGAGCCCGACGCGCACGCTGTGAGCGACGCGACGAGGCCGACCGTGACCAGGAGTGCGGGGATGGTGCGCACGGACCCTCTTTCCACTCGTTCGGGGGTTCGCGCCCGGATGACGCCGGACGACTCCGGTAGAGCTTAGCGGTCGTCCGCTGGCGCCTCGTCCGCCCGGGGCCCGTCCGCCGCGGCGACCTTCCGGGCCTGCGCGGCCGCCTGCCGGGCGACCTTCCGGAGCTTCTTGTCGCTCGTCGCCCGCTCGCCCACGGCGCCGGGCGTCCACAGTTCGACGTCCTCGTCGGCGAACTCGGGCTTGCGACGGCGTCGGTGGTCGGGCAGCACGACGCCGTCCGCGAGCCGTCGGGCCGTCACCAGGAACCCGGTGTGGCCGACCATCCGGTGGTCGGGACGCACGGCGAGTCCGTCGACGTGCCAGGTGCGGACGAGCGTCTCGCTCGGCTCCGGCTCGGTGTAGCGGCCGGTGTCGCGGATCGCCTCGCACACGCGGGAGAGCTGCGTCACGGTCGCCACGTAACAGACGATGAGTCCGCCGGGCACGAGTGCGTCGGCGGCGTCGTCCACGCACTCCCACGGCGCGAGCATGTCGAGCACGACCCGGTCGACGGATCCGGCGTCGACGTGCTGCGCCAACTCCTCGACGAGGTCGCCCACGGTGACGGTCCAGTTGTCCGGATCGGCCCCGAGGAACGTGGCGACGTTGCCGCGGGCGATGTCGGCGAACTCGGAACGACGCTCGAACGAGTGCAGGGTCCCCTCGGCGCCGATCGCCCGGAGCAACCACAGCGAGAGCGCGCCCGAGCCGACGCCGGCCTCGACGACCCGGGCCCCCGGGAACACGTCCGCGAAGGCGACGATCTGGGCCGCGTCCTTCGGGTAGACGATCGCGGCCCCGCGGGGCATGGACATGACGTAGTCGTTCAGCAGGGGGCGGAGGGCCAGGTACTCGTCGCCGCTCGACGAGGCGATCACGGAGCCGTCCTGCTGGCCGATCACGTCGTCGTGGCGGAGGACGCCGCGGTGCGTGTGGTACTCGCCGCCGGTCTCGAGCGAGAGCGTGGTCAGCTTGCCCTTCGGGCCGGTGAGCTGGACGCGGTCGCCGGCACGGAAGGGACCGCGGGCTGGCGCGCCGGTCATCACGCGCCCTCGCCCGGGAGCTGCGCCGCCGCCGCCCCGGAGGACGCCGTGGTCGCCGCGGCGGCGTGCGCCGAGAACGCGGGCGCCGTCAGTGCGACGAGCCGGTCGACGTCCACGCCCTCCAGCGACTCGAGCCGGACGTCGGCGCTGCCCTCGGCGATCGGCACGACGTGCTCGACCGCGACCGTGACGGCCCCGGAGGCGAGCGCCGCGGCGACACCCGTCGGCGAGTCCTCGATCGCGACACAGCGGGCCGGGTCGACGCCGAGTTCTGCCGCAGCACGGAGGTACGCCTCGGGGTGCGGCTTGGCGTGCTCCACGTCGTCGCCCGCGACGACCACGCGGAATCCCCTCGCGCCGAGCAACTCGGCCACGTCGACCGCCATCCGTCGCCGGGACATCGTCACGAGTGCGGTCGGGACGCCGCGGTCGTGCAGCTCCTCGACGAGCTCGCGGGCCCCGGGACGCCACGGCATGGCGTCGTGCATGTGCTCGAACACGTAGGTCGTCATCCACTCGACGATCTCCTCCACGGTCAGGTCCACGCCGTGCTCACGGAGGATCTCGCCGGAGCGCTCGAGGCCACTGCCGACGAGGGACAAGCCGTCCTCGTGGGTCCACGGGGCGTCGTACTGCGCGGTCAGCACCATCTGGGACCGCTGCCAGATCGGCTCGGTGTCCACGAGGGTGCCGTCCATGTCCCAGAGGACCGCGGCGGGGAGTTCGGAGGTCACGGCCCCCGAGTGTAGCGGCGGGCACCCGAACGCCCGTTCGCTCCGGGCACGACGCCGGAAGCGCGGGCCGCGGTGCCCGCGAGGACGCACGTCCTATTGTTGGTGTGCAGGTCGCGGCGCCCCGCGTCCCTCGGCAGATCGACCAGGAGGTCCCCTCCGTGCCACAGCACTCCCCCTTCAGCGACGGGCGCCTGCTCGTCGTCGCGTTCGAGGGATGGAACGACGCGGGCGAGGCCGCGAGCGGACTCGCCCGACGCATCGTCGACGCGCTCGACCTGGAGGAACTCCGGGAGCTCGACGGTGAACGGTACGTCGACTACCAGTTCAACCGCCCGACGATCGGCAGCGACGACGACGGCGTGCGCGGCGTCATCTGGCCGCGGATCGTGCTCCATGGTCCGGCGTCCACCGGGACCACGCCCGCCGTCTCCCAGGTCGTCGGTGCCGGCGGCACCACGAGTGAGCGTGGGGTGTACGTGCTCGTCGGTCCCGAGCCGTCGCGGACGTGGCGCGGGTTCGCGGCGGAGATCGTGGACCTGGTGGACGTGCACGCGATCGACGCCGTCGTGTTCGTCGGCGCCATGCTCGCGGACGTCCCGCACACCCGCCCGATCTCGGTCTTCGTGTCCAGTGAGGACGAGGACGTCCGCACCGCGCTCGGCGTCGATCACTCGACGTACGAGGGCCCGGTCGGCATCATCAGCGTCTTGTCGGACGCGATGGACACCGCCGGCGTGCCCACGATCTCCCTCTGGGCCTCGGTCCCGCACTACGTCCACAACGCCCCCTCGCCGAAGGCGACCCTCGCGCTCCTCGACCGCATCGAGGACCTCACCGACGTGACGGTGCCGCGCGGGTCCCTGCTCGACGACGCCGCGAACTGGGAGCAGGGCATCGACGCGCTGGCAGCCGACGACGAGGACATGGCGAGCTACATCACGCAGCTCGAACAGGCGCGCGACACGGTCGACTCCCCGGAGGCCAGCGGCGACGCGATCGCCCAGGAGTTCGAGCAGTACCTCCGCCGACGCGACGGCAAGGACGGCGCCCCGGGTGGCCCCGGCGAGGGTCCCTGGCGCCCACCCCAGTCCTGAAGGCGGGACGGCCGACGGACCCGGACCCCCGGTCCGGGTCCCCCGTCAGCGCTGTCCGATCCGGATCCCGAGCACGGCGTCGACGAGGTCGACGAGCTCGCCCGTGCACGTGCCACCCGCCGCGATCGCGGTGTCCACCGCGGCGACCGCCCCCGGCGTGTCGAGGTCGTCCGCGACCCGCTCGCGGATCCGAGCCATGCTCGCGACGGCCACCGACGTGTCGGCGTCGCCCCGGTCCTCCAGATCGACTCCGCGAGCCCAGGCGTCCCACGCGGCGAGCCGCGTGGTCGCGCTCGTCAGCTCGCTGTCGAACCACTCCCAGTCGTCCGAGTAGCGGTGGGACAAGAGCGCGAGGCGGACGACCCGCGGGTCGGCGCCGTCGTCGAGCAGGCCGCGGACGGTCACGAGGTTGCCGAGCGACTTCGAGATCTTCGTGCCCTGGTAGGCGATCATCCCGGTGTGGACGTAGGCGCGTGCGAGTGGTGCGTGCGCGAGCGCCGCCGTGTGGCCCGCGCTCATCTCGTGGTGCGGGAACACGAGGTCGCTCCCCCCGCCCTGCACCGAGACGGGCGCACCGAGGCGGTCGCCCGCGATGACGCTGCACTCGATGTGCCATCCGGGGCGCCCGGTGCCCACAGCGGTGTCCCAGGTCGGTTCGCCGGGTCGTGCCGCACGCCACAGCAGCGGATCGAGCAGGTCACGCTTGCCGGGTCGATCCGGGTCGCCACCGCGCTCCGCCGACAGCGCGAGCATGGTGTCGCGGTCGAGGCCGCTCTCGGCACCGAGCGACCAGGCGTCGGTCGCGCGCTGGACGTCGAAGTACACGTCGTCGCCGTCCGCGCCCTCCGTCGGCACCCGGTAGCCGTGGCCGGACTCGAGCAGGAACGCGACGGCCTCGCCGATGCGCTCGACCTCGTCGGTGACCGCGACGTACTCGTCCGGCGGGAGCACCCGCAGCGCCTCCATGTCGCGCCGGAACAACGCGATCTGCGAGGCGGCGAGCTCGCGCCAGTCGACGCCGGTCGCCGCGGCGCGCTCGAGGAGCGGGTCGTCGACGTCGGTCGTGTTCTGCACGTACTCGACGTCGAGCCCGGCATCCCGCCAGGCCCGGTTCAGGGTGTCGAAGGCCAGGTAGGTGGCCGCGTGCCCGAGGTGGGTCGCGTCGTACGGCGTGATGCCGCACACGTACATGGTCGCGCGCTCGCCGCCGTCCGTCGGGTCGACCGGGCTGCCGGTGGCGGTGTCGTGCACGCGAGGCCGGCTCCCGACGCCGGTGACCTCGGGGACGTCGGGGTGCTCCCAGGCCCGCATCAGTAGGTCGCCAGGAGATCGGCGAGGACGCGGCGCCCGAACGCGAGCGACGCCAGCGGGACCCGCTCGTCGACGCCGTGGAACATCGCGGGGAAGTCCATGTCACCCGGGAGCTGCAACGGGACGAACCCGTACCCGGCGATGCCGAGGGTCGACAGCGCTTTGTTGTCGGTCCCGCCGGACAGCAGGTAGGGCAGCACCGGCGCGCCTGGGTCGTGCCGGTCGAGGACCGCACGGACGGTGTCGACGAGCGGACCGGCGAACGCGGTCTCGAGACCGACGTCCCGGTGCGTCGTCAGCACCTCGACGTCGTCCCCGGCGAGTTCACGGACCTCGGCGAGCACCTGCTCCTCGTCGCCGGGCAGGCACCGGATGTCGACGAGCGCCTCGGCGGTGTCGGGGATCACGTTGTGCTTGTAGCCGGCGTGCAGCAGCGTCGGGTTCGTCGTCGTGTGCAGGGCCGCGTGGATGAAGCGCGAGGCCGAACCGGTCGCCAGCGCGACCTCGTCCGGCCCCGTCCGCGTGGGGTCCACCCCGAGGAACCGGGCGACCTCGCGCACCATCGCGTCGGTCGTGTCGGACATCCGGACCGGCCACTCGCGGCTCCCGATGCGCGCGACGGCCGCGGCGAGCTTCGTCACCGCGTTGTCGCGCATCACGTGCGAGCCGTGCGCGGCGGTGCCCCGCGCGACGAGCTTGATCCAGATGAGCGCCTTCTCGCCCGTCTGCAGCAGGTAGGCCCGGCGATCGCCGAGGGTGATCGAGTAACCACCGACCTCGCTGATGGCCTCCGTCGCCCCGGCGAAGACCTCGGGGTGTTCCGCGACGACGTGGTGCGCGCCGAGGACGCCGCCGGCCTCCTCGTCCGCGAAGAAGCCGATCACCAGGTCGCGCTCGGGTGCGCCCTGCCGCTCGATGACGTCCCGCAGGGCGGTGAGCATCATCGCGTCCATGTCCTTCATGTCGACCGCGCCGCGACCCCAGAGCGCGCCGTCCTGGACGACGCCACCGAACGGGTCCACGGACCAGTTCGCGGGATCGGCCGGGACGACGTCGAGGTGCCCGTGCACGACGAGCCCCGGCTTGTCGCGGTCGCGCCCGGGAACCCGTGCGACGACGCTGACCCGGCCCGGCTCCGACTCGAACAGCTGCGGCTCCAGCCCGAGGTCCCGGAGATGCGCCTCGACGTACTCGGCCGCGTCGGCCTCGCCGTTCGAACGCCCCTCGCCGTGGTTCGTGGTGTCGAACCGGATGAGGTCACGGGCGATGGCGGCGGTGGCCTCGAGCTCCGTGTCGACGTCCGCCGGTCGCTGCACATCGGTCATGTCCCCAACGGTACCGTCCGCGTACGACCACGGTGCCCGCCGGTGCGGGCAGGCCGGGCGGGCGCGCCCGGGATGCGCGCCCGTGTGCGGTCGCGCCGCCGATCCGTGCTACTGTCGTTCCTCGGCAGCGGGACCGGCCGGAAGGCCCAGGACCCGCGTCGACACCCTGTCCGGGTGGCGGAATTGGTAGACGCGCTAGCTTGAGGTGCTAGTGCCCGTATTAGGGCGTGGGGGTTCAAGTCCCCCCTCGGACACGACGAGCGGCTGGTCCCATCGGGACCAGCCGCTTCTTCGTCCGGTGGCCGTCCCCGCCCGTGCACCGCATCCCGGCTCCGCCGCTGGCGGACCCGGGTTCAGCGCCGACGCACCAGGCCCCGGACCAGCGAGGTCACGACGAGGCCCACGAGCACGTACGGCCCCATCGTCAGCAGCGGGTCGATCCACGTGTGGTGCGTGTCCGACCGCGACGAGCGCAGTCGTTCGGCGATCCCCCGGCCGCCCCGTTCGGCAGCGATCCCGGTCTCGTGCACGACCCGGTCCGGCGACCCCTGCAGGGCTGCGGCGATCCGCGCCTCCGCGACGTTGACGCGGTCCCCGGCGATGAGGAGCAGCCAGTGCGCCGCACGCCCTTCGCTGAAGAACCCGTACGCAGCGCGGCGGATCAGACCCGAGACACCGGACAGCGGCTGCGCCGTCCCGAACACGGGCGTCACGAAGGCGTGCTCGATCGAGCGCTCGCGGCCCTCGGCACCCGGCTGTCGCTCCGGGAACGTCCAGTGCGCACCGGTGGCGGACGGGTCGAACCGGAGGCGCGGCACGGCCGGCCGGTCGGCGGGGTCGAGGTCGGCGCCCCAGCCCGGGATCCGAGCACGCAGTTCGTCTGGCGTGGGGACGTCGCGGGGCTTGTCCGGCAGGTAGGCGAGCGGTTCGTCGTCGGTCATGCGGTCCTCCTCGTGTTCGGCGATGTCCGGTCGCCGCCGGTCACGCGCCCTCCGGCACGATCACGGTCTTGATGCAGTCGTCGAGCTTCGCCGAGAACAGGTGGTAGCCCTCGGCGATGTGCTCGAGCGGGATGCGGTGGGTGATGATCTCGCTCGGCTTGAGGTACCCGACGCGGATGTGTTCGAGCAGCCGCGGCCACTGGCGGATCACCGGGGTCTGGTTCATGCGCAAGGTCAGGCCCTTGTTCATCGCGTCACCGAACTTCACCGCGCTGAAGATCGGCCCGTACGCGCCCATGACCGAGATCGTGCCGCCCTTGCGGACGCCGTCGATCGCCCAGTTGAGCGCGATGGGCGAACCGCCCTGGAGCTTCAGCTTCGTCGCGGTGACGTGCTGCAGCAGGTTGCCGTCGGCTTCGGCTCCGACGGCGTCGATGCAGACGTCCGCACCGAGGAAGTCGGTCGTGCGCTTCAGCTCGAGCACGACGTCGGCGACCTCGGCGAAGTTGATGGTCTCGGCCTGCGCGAACGTGCGGGCCTTCTCGAGCCGGTACTCGAGCTGGTCGATGACGATCACCCGGCCGGCACCCATGAGCCACGCGGACTTCGCGGCGTACAGACCGACCGGGCCCGCGCCGAACACGACGACCGTGTCGCCCTCCGCGATGTCGCCGAGTTGTGCACCGAAGTACCCGGTGGCGAGCGCGTCGGTCATCATGAGCGCGTCCTCGTCGTCGAGCCAGTCGGGGATGACCTGCGGACCGACGTCCGCGAAGGGCACCCGGACGTACTCCGCCTGGCCGCCGTCGTAGCCGCCCGTCGTGTGGGAGTACCCGTAGATGCCGCCGACCGCGGTCGCGTTGGGGTTGACGTTGTGGCAGTTCGAGTACAGGCCGCGGGCGCAGTACCAGCAGGTGCCACAGAAGATGTTGAAGGGGACCATCACCCGGTCGCCACGTTGGAGCCGCTCGACCGAGGAGCCGACCTCCTCGACGACGCCGATGAACTCGTGACCGAAGGTGTGCCCGATGCGCGTGTCCGGCATGAGGCCGTGGTACAGGTGCAGATCGGAGCCGCAGATGGCGGCTCGGGTCACGCGGACGATCGCGTCGTTCGGGTGCTCGATCCGAGGGACGTCCTTGTCCTCGACTCGGATCCGGTAGGGCCCCCGGTAGGTCATGGCGCGCATGCGTCTCCTCTCGACGTCCCGAGTCCACCCCACGCCCGCTGGGCGGCGATCCAGGAACGTACCCCGCCCACGGACGAGAGGGACGGCGCCGACCGGCACCGTCCCTCCCGTCCGTCTCCCGCGTCAGCGGAGCGTGACTCAGCTGTTCGCGGCGTCCACGAACTCGCGCCGCGGGTCGGTCTCCTTGATGAGCGACGTCGAGTCGCGACCCGACACGGCGCCGGTGAGCCAGCCGATGACGATGCGCGCCTTCCGGTTCAGGGTCGGCATCGCGTACACGTGGTAGGCGCGGTGCGCAGCCCAGGCCGGGAGGTTCGTCATCTTGATGCCCTTGATGTTGGCCGCGCCCTTCGCGATGCCGTACGAGGCGACCGATCCGATCGACACGTGGCGGTACTCGCGGATGGGCTGCCCGGTGATCGTCGCGACGATGTTGTCCGCGACGACGACCGCCTGCCGGACCGCGTTCTGCGCGTTCGGCGGGTAGTACGCCGGCTGCTTCTCCGCCGTCAGGTCGGGCACCTGTGCGGCGTCGCCGAGGCCCCAGGCCCCCTCGACCACCTCGTGGGTCTGCTCGTCCTCGACCTGGAGCTTCGCGTTGCACGCCAGGTGGCCCTTCGGCCCGCGCGGCAGATCGGTGTTGTCGAGCACCGGATTGGGCTTGACGCCCGCCGTCCAGACGATGAGGCCTGCGGCGAACTCGTCGCCGTCGCTGAGCTTGACCACCCCGCCCTCGCAGCTCGGCATCGTGGTCTTGAGGCGGACGTCGATCCCGCGGGCACGGAGCGACTCGAGCGTCCACTTCGACAGGTCGGGGCCGACCTCGGGCGCCACGCGGTCGAGCGCGTCGATGAGCACCCATCGAGGCTGCTCGCCGGCGAGCGACGGGTAGGTCGCGATGGCGGCCTGCGAGACGTCGAACAGCTCCCCGATCGCCTCGACACCGGTGTAGCCACCGCCGATGAAGATGCTGGTGAGGAGCTTGCGGCGCTCCTCCTCGTCACGCGTGGCCGCGGCCTTGGCGATGTTGTCGAGGAGCTTGGCACGCACGAACGCGGCCTCCTCGACGCTCTTGAACCCCACGGCGTGCTCCTCGAGACCGGGGGTCGGGAACACGCGGGTGACCGAACCGAGGGCGACGACGACGTGGTCGTAGCCGAGCGTGCGGTCGTCCCCGCCCGCCGTGGCGACCGAGACGGTCTTCGCCGTGCTGTCGATCCCGGTCACCTTGCCCTGGATGACCCGGGTGCGCCGCAGCGCACGGCGGAGCTCCACGGTGACGTCGCGGGGTGCGATGTGCCCGCCGGCGACCTCGGGCAGGAACGGCAGGTACGTGTAGTACGTGTTCTGGTCGACGAGGGTGATCCGCATCGGGACCGTGGTGGCCTGCTTCTGCAGGTGCAGGACGGTGGAGTAACCGCCGGAACCGCCGCCGAGGACGAGGACGTGTGGGATCGAGTCAGCCATGCATACGGTCTACGCCAGATCGGCTCGGACGGTCACCATTTCCGACGGCCCGGCGTCCGTCCCGGGAGGCTCGGATCGCGTCGTCGGCGCGCGTCGCCGCCGAGCCGTGGTCGACCTGTGTCACCCGCGCCGCTGACGGAGTCGCCACCAGGCCGCTTCGGCGATGTCGAGGCCGGTGTAGACGCCGTGCGCGGTCCGTCGTGCCTCGGTCAGCGAGAAGCGACGGAGTCGGTACCCGCCGCCGAACCGGTCGATGATGGCCTCGGGCGAGGCGTCCGGCTCGCGCTTGACGAACCAGGTGCGCTCGTCGACGGGCTCGATCACCGGCGGTTGCCGATCCGGGACCGGAGGATGTCGATGCGTTTCTGGATCTGCTCGGTGCTCGCCTGGGCCACTGCCGGTCCCCCGCTGATCCGACGGAGCTCGGCGTGCACGGCGCCGTGCGGCTCGTTGCTGTGCCGGGCCCAGATCGACACGAGCCGGTGGAGCTCCGACCGCTGCTCCTTGATCGTCATGTACATCGGTCGGTGCTCGGGCTCCGGGGGTCGCGGCTGGCCGTCCTTCCCCCGTCGCGCGCGCTTGGCCTGCGTCGCCTGACGCTGGCGGAGCAGTTCGCGGACCTGGTCCGGCTCGAGGAGCCCGGGGATCCCGATGAAGTCGAGTTCCTCGAGGCTGCCGATCTCGCCGCCCGACCCGAACTCGCCGCCGTCGTAGAGGACGCGGTCGAACGACGCCTGCGAGTCGAGGGCCTGGAACGGCTGCAGGTCGAGGAGGCTGTCCGAGGCCTTGGCGTCCTGGTTCGCCTCGGCCACCATGGCGTCCTCGGGGTTGTACATGCCGTCGTCCGTGCCCTTGGGGCGGTCGAGGGCGTGGTCGCGCTCGAGTTCGAGGCTCGCCGCGAGGGCCATGAGCCCGGGCACGCTCGGCAGGAACACCGAGGCCGTCTCACCACGACGACGTGCCCGCACGAAACGACCGATCACCTGAGCGAAGAACAGCGGGGTGCTCGCGCTCGTGGCGTACACGCCGACACACAGACGCGGGACGTCGACACCCTCGGAGACCATCCGGACCGCGACCATCCACCGGGTCTCGTCGGCCGCGAACGCGCCGATGCGGCTGGAGGCCGCGGCCTCGTCGGAGAGCACCACGGTGGGTCGCTCGCCGGTGATCCGCTGGAGGATCCGGGCGTAGGCCCGGGCGGTCGTCGTGTCGGTGGCGATGACGAGACCGCCGGCGTCGGGGACCCCACGCCGGACCTCGGTGAGCCGCTTGTCGGCGGCCGACAGCACGGCGGTCATCCACTCGCCGTCGGGGGCGAGTGCCGTGCGCCAGGCCTGCGCGGTGATGTCCTTCGTGACCTGCTCGCCGAGCGAGGCCGACATCTCGTCCCCCATGCGGGTCTTCCAGCGCATCTGGCCCGCGTAGGCCATGAACAACACGGGGCGGACGACGCCGTCCTGCAGCGCTCGGCCGTAGCCGTAGCTGTAGTCGGCGATGGAGGTCCGGATGCCCTCGTCGTCCGGTGCGTAGCTCACGAACGGGATCGGGTTGGTGTCCGAGCGGAACGGCGTGCCACTCAGCGACAGTCGTCGGGTCGCGGCTCCGAAGGCCTCGCGGATGCCGTCGCCCCAGGTGAGGGCGTCACCGCCGTGGTGGACCTCGTCGAGGACGACGAGCGTGCGCCCACCCTCGGTGATCCGGCGGTGGACCTCGGGGTTCATACCGACCTGGGCGTAGGTGATCGCGATGCCCTGGTAGTGCCGACCGAACATGCCGTCGCCGTTCTTGAACATCGGGTCGAGCCGGATGCCCACGCGGTCGGCCGCGTCCGCCCACTGCCGTTTCAGGTGCTCCGTCGGGGCGACGACCACGATCCGGTCGACGGTGTTCTGCGCCAGGAGCTCGGTGGCGAGTCGGAGGGCGAAGGTCGTCTTGCCTGCGCCCGGTGTCGCGGCGGCGAGGAAGTCACGCGGCTCGGTCTCGAAGTACTTGGTCAACGCCTCGACCTGCCAGGCGCGGAGCTTCGACGCGGTGCCCCAGGCGGCACGGTCCGGGAACGCCGGCGACAGGTGCTCGGCCGCTGCGTTGCCCGCGGCCTCCTGGCTCGACTCCCCTGCACTCACTCCATGGGAGTCTACCGGCCGTGCCGTCACGCCTCGCCGTCCTGTCGGGCGTGCGGAGCGTGGGGCGCCGCTTGCGGACGCACGAGGGAGGCGGGCCGGACCATCCCCGCGCCGAACCGCGCGGCCACCGCGTCGACGGTCGTCTCGGTCTCGCGCCACGGCGCGTCGTCGTCCCACAGCGCGTTGCTCTCGCCCGCGGGCGCGAGGTTCTCGCCCCGCACACCGATCAGCCGGATCCGGTGTCCGGGCCGGTGCAGGGCGTCGTAGAGGTCGACGGCCTCGCGGTGGATGCGGCGCGCGACGTCCGTGGGCTCGGGCAGCGTGCGCGACCGTGAGAGCGTCGTGAAGTCCGTGTACCGCAATTTCAGCGCGATCGTCCGCGCGCGCAGGCCCGCCGCCCGCAGGCGAGCGGCCACCCGGTCGGCGAGGCGCAGGAGCTCCCGGGCGAGCTCGTCGCGGTCGGTGACGTCGGTCGGGAAGGTGACCTCGTGGCCCACGGACTTCTCGACCGAGCCGCTCTCGACCACCCGCGGGTCGCGCCCCCACGCGAGCTCGTGCAGGCGGTTTCCCATCGCGGGCCCGACGGCGGACACGAGCGACGCGACCGGGGTCGTCGCGAGGTCCCCGACGGTGCGGATGCCACGCCGCTCGAGCACCTCGGCTGTCTTGCCGCCCACACCCCAGAGCGCGGACACCGGCTGCGGGTGCAGGAACGCGACGGTGTCGGCCTCCGGGACCACGAGGATCCCGTCCGGTTTCGCGCGGCTCGACGCGAGCTTCGCCACGAACTTGGTGGCGGCGGCGCCGACGGAGCAGCGCAGGCCGGTCTCGCGGTGGACCTCGGCGCGGATGGCGGTGCCGACCTGCCACGGGGTGCCGTGCAGGCGGAGCGCCCCCCGGACGTCGAGGAATGCCTCGTCGATCCCGAGGCGTTCGACCCGCGGCGTGTAGCGATCGAGGATCTCCATGACGCGTCGCGAGTTCGTCCGGTACTTCTCGAAGTGCGGCTCGACGACGATCGCCTGGGGGCAGCGGCGGCGGGCGATCGCCATCGGCATCGCGGAGTTCACCCCGAACCGACGCGCTTCGTACGTGGCGGCCGTGACGACCGAGCGCTCGGCGTCGTGCCCGACGATGACCGGCTTGCCGACGAGGTCGGGACGGTCCAGCAACTCGACCGAGGCGAAGAAGGCGTCCATGTCGACGTGCAGGACCGACGCGGTCGTGTCGTCGGTCGGGGCCTCCGTGACGAGGCGGGTGCTGCCGTCCTGCTTGCTCACGCCACGTCCTTCCGCGATCGACATCGGCCGAACGCGCGACCATGGTGGCATGCGCCGCCGACAAACTCCGGAGCGCTCAGCGCTCAGCGCTCAGCGCTCAGCGCCCAGCGCTCAGCGGTCGGTGGCGAGCAGGTGTCGTTCGACGAGCGCCGCGGCCCGGCGTGCTCGGGCGCTCGTGCTCGTGGCTCCGGAGGCGACGCCGGCGACCGGGAGTCCGCTCCGCTCGGCCAGTACCGCGAGCGCGTCGTCGACACGACCGAGCGCCAGGACCCGGTCGTGCACCCACTCGTGCGCGGGTCCGGGTGGCGTCGCCGCGACGGCGGCGTCGAGCGCGTCGCTCGCACGCACCCACGCGTCGTCGCCGCGTCGGATCTCCCCGCGCTGACGACCGCTGCCCACGGCGCCGGAGAGCGCGTCGATCGAGGTGGCGAGCACCCCCGCGGCGTGCGCGAGGGCCTCGACGACCGGGACGGGTGGTCGCGCGATCGGAGCGGGCCTCCCGGCGAGTTCGCGCGCGAACACGGCGACCGACTGCAGCGCCGCCCGTGTGCGCGCGTCGGTGCGGGCCGCACCGCCGGACGGGAACCGCACCATGGGCTTCATGACCGCGTCGAGCTGGTAGGTCGCGGCGTCGACGGCGCGTGACCGGCGCCGCAGGTCGAAGGCATCCGGATCCGAGGGGTCGGCGTCGCGCGGACCGTCCCCACCGACATCGACGAGACCCGCGGACAGGACGAACGAGCGCACGGCCGCGAGCTGGCGTCGCACGGCGCTCCGGACCATCCTGCCCGACGCCACCGGGAGGACGACCACGCTCACGAGGACGGCGACCGCGGCGCCGAGCAGGTTCTCGGCGAGCCGGAACGGGATCAGCGTGTCCGTGAAACTGCCGCCGTACGCGTACACCTGGCAGAGCACGACCACGAGCGCTGTGACCCAGATCGCGTAGACGCCGCCGAACCCGTAGGTGCCGACCGCGAGGGCGAACACCGCGATGCCGGCGGTCCACCACGGGTGGTGCGTGCCGAGCAGGTGCACGAGGACGATCCCGAGCGCGCCGCCGAAGACCGTCCCGACCCCGCGGTGGAGTGCCTTCCGCACCCGCTCGTGCGTCGAGTTCGTGCCGGCGAGGACGATCATGACGCCGATCACACCCCAGTAGAACCGGCTGCCGTCGAGCAGGAGCGCGAGCGGCTCCACGACCGCGACCGCGACCGCCGCCTGGATGCCGGTGCGGAGGGACGCCGAGACGTGCCACCGTCGCCAGGGGCCGGTCATGCCGTCGGCGAGTGCGTCGTCGAGGACGGGGACCGCGCCGGACGGACGTCCGCCGACCAGGACGACCGGTGTCCGGAACGGGACCGCGTCACCCTCACGCGGCAGCGCGGCGCGGAGCGTCCCCCAAGCGCGGGCGGCGGCGGCGAGGTCGGCGAGCTGCAGGGCGGCGCGGTGCACGACGTGCGCCAGCGCCGACCCGTCCGCCCGGGCGGACGGCGTGACCCCGAACCGGGCGAGCATCCCTTCAGCCGCCGTCGCCCCCTGCGCGCCGCCGCCGCGGACGACCGTACGGATCGCCTCCGCGACCGCGGCTCGGACGTCGTCGGGCGCCCCGCTCCCGGCGAGCGTCTCGGCGGTCCGGCCGAGTCCGTCGACGGCGAGGTGGGTGTCGAACAGCAGCCGGTGCAGCGTCTCGGCGGTCGCGCCCGTCGGTCCCGCACCCGGAGCGGCGAGCATGCCGTCGGCGGTGAGCGCGACCTCCTGGAACCGGTCGAGCCGTCGGCGCAGGCGACGGGCGGCCCGGA
The DNA here is from genome assembly GCF_003234555.1 of Curtobacterium sp. MCBD17_019. Taxonomy (NCBI): domain Bacteria; kingdom Bacillati; phylum Actinomycetota; class Actinomycetes; order Micrococcales; family Microbacteriaceae; genus Curtobacterium; species Curtobacterium sp. MCBD17_019. Next base: position 105,371 of record NZ_QKTT01000003.1, read on the forward strand.
CCCGCTCCCGGGACGCGTCGGGTCCGACCGCGAGCAGGTCGACGGCGGCACGGAGGACGGCGGTCGCCCAGGCGAGCAGGGCACGCCGGGTCCACAGCAGGGACCGGAACGGCATGGGCCGCAGGAACACACCGCGGATCACGACGGTCACCGCGAGGGAACCGGCACCGATGAGTGCCAGACCGGCCACGCTCGCCGCTGGCAACGGGGTCAGGAGCCCGCAGAGGTACCCGGAGAACACCACCGCGGCGGCGTCGGTCGCCCACGGTCCCCAGCCCATCGCGGCGAACTGCACGAACAACAGCACCACGATCAGCGCGAGCTCGAGCACGTGGAACCGATCGAGCGCGACGCTCGCGAACAAGGCGACGACGAACGGCACGACCACCGCACCCGTCCGCGCGGCGATGCGCCCGGCACTGACGTCGTTGATGATGAGGCAGCTGATGAAGGCGGGCATCGCCCCGATGAGCACGCCGAGGACGCCGGGCAGGCCGACCGCGGAGGCGAGGGCGAGACCGACCGCCATCCCGGCGGGCACGCACAGCAGGGTCCGCAGCGCGCTCTGGGTCCGGACGAGGCCGACGTCGAGCATGAGGACGCGGTCGACGAACCGCCGTCGGCGACCGGGACGCGCGATCCGCTCGGGTGCGAGCCGGGAGGCCCGGGATCGGTCGGTCGCGCTCGTCACCCGGTGCCGCCTCCTGTCGTGGTCCCCTGGCAATGGTACCGGACCGGAACGACCTTCAGTGCGGCGCCGGGACCGGCCCGAGCAGGGCCGCCGCGATCGTCCGGGCGGCGGAGTCCCGGGAGGACGGGTGGTACTGCCCCGCGCGGACGTCCCGCTCCAGCCGCGCGAGTTCCGCCCCGGCCCGGTACGCGCCCCCGCCGACGACGCGCATGGCCTCGTCGACGACGTGAGCCGCGGTGTCGACGGAGCGCGCCTTCGTGCCGACGAGCAGCGGGAACCACCGGGGTCCGTGGTCGACGAGGTCGTCGACGTCCCGCGTCAACGCATCGATCTGCAGGACCACCGCGTCCACGGCGCCCTGCGCATCGGCCAACGCCCGACGGACGTCCGGATCGGACGACCGGGGCGAGCCGTCGAGCGCGGTCCGTCGCCCGACGCCCTCGACGGCGAGGGCCAGCGCCCGCTCGGCGATGCCGGCGTAGACCGCGGCGACGAGCAGTTCGAACGCCGCGAAGATCCCGAAGACAAACGGGTCGGCGGAGGGCCCGACGGGCAGCACGCGGACGATCCGGTCGGCGGGCACGTGGACGCCGTCGAGCTCGGTGGCGTCGCTCCGCGTGGCCCGCATGCCGAGCGTGTCCCAGTCCCCGAGCGCGCGGTGCCCGGGCTGCTCCCGCTCGACGAACCCGTGCACGAGCACCGGGGCGGCCGGGTCGCTGTCGTCCCGGCCGAACACGCTGAGCAGGTCCCACGCCGGCGCGAGCGACACCGTCGACTTCCGACCGGTGAACCGCCATCCCCCGGCACCGTCGGACTCGGCACGGGTCGTCGAGTCGAACAGGACCGCGTCGTTCCCCGCCTCGCTGACGCCGAAGGCGAGCAGCCGGTCGGCGGCCGCCGCGTCCGTCACGATCTGGAGGAACGACTCGCCCCTGGCGCCCACGGCGCGGGCGGCCTGCACCCACACCTGGTGCATGCCGAGCCCGAGCGCGGTGGCCGGTGCCGCCGCGGCGAGCCGTCGTTGGATCCGTGCGGTGTCCCGGAGACCCAGCCCCGCGCCTCCCGAGCCGACCGGCACGCCCACGCGCAGGTACCCCGCGTCGCGGAGCTCGGCCAGGTCCTCCGTGCAGAACCGGCCGTCACGGTCGTACCCGGGAGCGCGGGCGGCGATGCGGGCGAGCAGGGCGTCGTCGAGCTCCCAGCCCGGACTGGACGCGGTGGTGTCGGTCACGAGGACGAGACTATTTTGTGGTCGTGACAGATCGGCATCCGTGGTCCAGGTACGTCGCCATCGGTGACTCGTTCACCGAGGGCATCGGGGATCCTGACCCGAGCGTCCCCGGTGGCCATCGAGGGTGGGCGGATCGCGTCGCCGAGGTGCTCGCGAACCAGACCGTCGACTTCGCGTACGCGAACACGGCGATCCGCGGGCGGCTCCTGCAGCAGATCATCGACGAACAGGCCGAACACGCGTTGGCGTTGCGGCCCGACCTGATCACGGTCTCGGCGGGCGGCAACGACATCATCCGTCCCGGCAGCGACCCGGACGAGGTCGCCGAGCGCTTCGACGGGCTCATCGCCACCCTGCGGCGGGACGGCGCGACCGTCGTCCTGTTCACCGGACCCGACGTCGGGACCACGCCGGTGCTCGGACTCGTCCGCGGCAAGGCGGCGATCTACAACGAGCACCTGCACGCGATCGCGCTCAAGCACGGCGCACTCGTGGCCGACATGTGGGCGCTCCGCGTCCTCCGGGACCCGCGCATGTGGGCGCCCGATCGCCTCCACCACTCCCCCGTCGGGCACGCCACCGTCGCCGCGGCCGTGCTCGACACCCTCGGGGTCGAACACGAGCTGGCGCCGTGGCAGCCGGAGCCCCTGGCGGCTCGGCCGTGGCGCGAGGCGCGGGTCGAGGACCTCGGCTGGGCGCGGGAGTACCTCGTGCCGTGGGTCGTCCGGCGGATCCGGCACACGTCCTCGGGCGACGGAGTCGAGCCGAAGCGGCCCGAACTCCAGACGGTGCTCGAGCACCGCTCCGACACGCCCTGACGCGCTGACGGCCTCAGGCCCCCTGGAACGGGTTCGTCCAGCGCCACCACAGGTCGGGCTCCGTGATCGACGCGTCGAGCTCGAGCGGCACCGTGACGGGGGCGTGGTGGTCGATCGTGAACCGCACGGCGCCCACCCGCTCGCCCCGACGGCCGAAGGTCACCTGCTCGAGGCGAGTGCGTGCCGTCACCGTCGTCCGCCCCCAGACGAGCACCGACCGCGCCGAGGCGGCGACCGCGTCCGTCCGCGGCCGCCAGGGGGTGGCGTAGTGGCCGAACGTCTGCCCGCGGTTCGTCAGGGTCACGACGTGGAAGTTGTCCGCGACCGAGTCGAGCAGCCGCCGCACGTCGACGTCGAGCGAGTCGTGGTCCCTCCCGCCGAGCATCGCTCCCACCACCGTGACGGCGCGTCCGCCGCGCTGGTACGTCGCGGCGAACAGCAAGCACGCACCGGCCTGGTCGAGCGTCCCGGTCTTGATGCCCTCGACACCGTCCATCCCGAGCAGCTTGTTCGAGTTCTCGATCGGACCGACCGTGGGGATGGTCGTGCGCTGCGTGCCGACGATCTGCTTCACCACGGGGTTCGCGATCGCCAGCTCGCCGAGGTGCACGAGGTCCGACGCGGTCGCGGTGTTGTGCGGGTCGAGTCCCGTCGGCTCCTCGATGGTCGTGTGGTCCAGGTCGTGCGCCGACAACCAGGCGTGGACCGCCGTGCGGTACGCGTCCATCGACCCGAACGACCACAGGGCCAGCGCCCCGGCGTAGTTGTTCGCGGACTTCATGAGCATGACCTCGAACGCCTGCCGCTCGCTCAACCGGAGACCGACCGGCATGGCCGCGACCTCGCCGTCCAGGGCGAGGTACTGGTCGTACAGGGCGTGCTGCGCGGCCGTGAACGTGATCGTCGGCCCGTCGTCCGAGGTCGTCAGTGGGTGCGCTTGCAGCACCACGAGGGCCGTCACCACCTTGCTGATGCTCGCGATCGAGCGTTGACCGGTGTCGCCACTCGTCTGCAGGCTCCCGGCGAAGCCCGGGGCCTCGACCGCGGTCGCGCCGTAGCCCGGGAACGACAGCGCCGGCAGCGTCGCCGTGGGTGCGGCGTAGGTCGCGCGCGAGACGGTCGCCGGCGCGAAGGGCACGACGGCCGCCGCGACCAGGTACGCGACCGCGACGAGCACCACGGCGACCACGGTGATCAGGACGGGACGCCGGACCGCGGAGCGGGGCCGGTGGACGACACGTGACACGGCACAGCAGCCTAGGGGTGGGCGGCGATGGATCAGCTGCGCGCCGCGCGCTGGGCGTGTGCGACCGCCCACAGGCCCACGGCGCTCGCCGCCGCCACGTTGAGCGAGTCGACCCCGTGCGCCATCGGGATCCGCACCACGGTGTCGGCGGTGGCCACGGCACGCGCGCTCAGGCCGTCACCCTCGGTGCCCATGACGAGTGCGACGCGCTCGGGCACGTCCTGGACGAACGCGTCGAGTGGGACGGAGTCGTCCGTCAGGGCCATCGCGGCCAGGTGGAACCCCGCGGCCCGGAGCGCGGGCCCGGCGTCCGCCCACTCGCCGATCCGTGTCCACGGGACCTGGAGGACCGTCCCCATGCTCACGCGCACGCTGCGGCGGTAGAGGGGGTCGGCACAGCGCGGCGAGACGAGGACGGCGTCCGCCCCGAGTCCGGCCACCGACCGGAAGACCGCACCGACGTTCGTGTGGTCGACGATGTCCTCGAGCACGACGACGAGACGCGCGTCCCGGACGACGTCCGCCAGTGCGGGCTCGGCGGGTCGCTGCATCGCCGCGAGCGCACCGCGGTGCATGCGGAACCCGGTGAGCTCCTCGAGCAGGGCGTCGGGACCGACGAACACCGGACCGTCGTGCTCGGCCAGCATCGGCAGGACCTCGGGCAGCCACTTCTCCTGCACGAGCACGCTCCGAGGCACGTGCCCAGCGGCGAGGGCACGCTCGATCACGGTGTTCGACTCGGCGATGTACAGCCCACCCTCCGGCTCCCGCACGCGTCGGAGCGCGACGTCGGTCAGGCGGGCGTAGTCGTCGAGTCGCGGGTCGTCGAGGGCGTCGATGCGCACCGTCTGCACGGGATGGTCCTCCGGGAAGCGATCGGGGTCGTGGGCTGTTGAGGGTACCGTGGAGCCGATGGAGCGGGTGGAGGCGGGCGACCTCGAGCGAGGCGCACCCGAGCAGGGTGACGACCTCGACCGCGTCGTCGAGACGCTGCGGGGCAAGCGCATCGCCGTGCTCTCGGGGGCCGGGATCAGCACGGACTCCGGGATCCCCGACTACCGGGGTGCGGGCCGCGTGGCGCGCACGCCGATGACGTTCCAGGAGTTCTCCGCCGACCCGGCGAGGCGCCGGCGGTACTGGGCCGGGAGCCACCTCGGTTGGCGCACGTTCTCGTCCGCCCGGCCGAACGACGGGCACCGGGCGCTCGCCGACCTCGAGGCGGCCGGTGTCGTGAGCGGGATCGTCACGCAGAACGTCGACGGTCTCCATCTCCGGGCCGGGTCGCGCCGCGTGGTCGAGCTCCACGGGTCCATGGACCGCGTGGTGTGCCTGCGCTGCGGGCAGGCGTTCGCACGCTCGGATCTCGCAGCGGTGCTCGACCGGGAGAACGCCTGGATCGACGAACCCGGCACGGTGACGCTCGCGCCGGACGGCGACGTCGACATCACGGGCGCCGACCGGTTCCGTGTCCCCGCGTGCTCGGTGTGCGGCGGCGTGCTCAAGCCCGACGTCGTGTTCTTCGGCGAGTTCGTGCCGGTCGAGAAGTTCCACGAGGCCGTCTCGATCGTCGCCGGCGCGGACGCGCTCCTCGTGGTCGGGTCGTCCCTCGTCGTCAACTCGGGCGTCCGGCTGGTCGACCACGCCGTTCGTCGCCGCAAGCCCGTCGTCATCGTGAACCGGGGTGCCACGCGCAGTGACCGTCGGGCGGTGGCTAGGCTCGACGCAGGCACCACCGAGACATTGACGGCGCTGCGCCACCGACTCCTGCACTGACCGCGTCGCCGACGCCACCACGGACGGCGCATCGCCGCGGAAGGGACGAACGGTGACGACCCTCCTGTACCTCGTGCGGCACGGCGAGACCGACTGGAACAAGCAGCGCCGCATCCAGGGGTCGACCGACATCCCACTGAACGAGACCGGACGCCGACAGGCAGCTGCCGCCGGTGCGTTGCTCGTGCGTCGCCGGTTCGACGCCGTGCTCGCGTCCCCGCTGTCCCGGGCGTTCGAGACGGGCGCGATCATCGCCTCCCGGCTCGGGCTGCCCACTCCGTCGACGGACGACGGTCTCGTCGAGCGGTCGTACGGCGAGGCCGAGGGCCTGACGGACGTCGAGATCCGCGAACGGTTCCCGGACGGCTCGGTGCCCGGCCGCGAGTCGCGCTCGGCGTTGCTCGCCCGCGTGCTCGAGTCGCTCGGCGAGATCGCGATCCGGTTCGACGCCGGCGCGGTCGTCGTCGCGACGCACGGAGCGGTGATCCGTGCCGTGGTGAACGAGCTCGCCCCGGGTACCGCCGACTCCTTCACGACGCCGATCCGAAACGGGTCGATCCACTCGTTCCGTTGGGACCCCGAGCGCTTCCGCGGGGAACTCGTCCGGTTCGACGACCCGATCGAGGACCAGTCCGAGGCCCCCGGGCGGTACGAGTTCGCGTACCAGAACCCGCTCGAGGCCGAGGGCGACTGACGGCCGCCGGGCTGGCGCTCCCACCTCGGTCCGGCGGTCCTCCATGTCCGCCGAACGGGGCGACGGGCGTCGGTCAGGCGCGGCGGTCGGCGACGGCGCGCTCGACGGACGCGACGACGCGCTCGGCGGACGTGGTCCAGTCGAAGCGGCGGACCCGCTCGAGGGAGGCCCGGTGCAGGTCGTCCCAGCGCGCCTCGACCCGTCGCACCGCGGCCGCGACCGCGGCGGGCGAGGCCGGGTCGAAGTACTCGGCGGCCGCGCCGCCGATCTCGCGGAAGATCGGGATGTCGCTCACGGCGACGGGCGTGCCCACGCCCATCGACTCGACGAGCGGGATCCCGAAGCCCTCGTCGTGCGAGGCGCTGACGAGTGCCGTCGCGGTCCGGAGCACCGCGCGGTACTCCTCGTCCGACGCTCCGTCGTGGAACACGAGCGAACCCGCGGGGGCGAGCCGCTCGAGCCGCTCCCGGTCCGCAGCTCGCACGCGCGACATGCAGTGCAGCCGCCAGTCGGCCTCCCCGGGCCCGCGGAGCAGCGGGATCGCGGAGGCGAGGGTCTCGACGTTCTTGTAGGGCATGAACGTGCCCATGTAGACGAGGTCCCGCGTCCGCAGGCCGTCCGCCGCGCGCGGCGCCACCGGGTCCGCGGCGTTGTACGCGACCGTCACGGGCCGACGCGTCAGCCGGTGGTCCCGGATGAGTCCGGCGGTCGTCTCGCTCACCGTGACGACGCCGTCGGCACCATCGAGCAGCATCCGCTGCGGCCACCACGCGAGGTGGAACGCACGCCACCCCAGCCGCAGCGGCCACGAGAACTCACGGGGCGGTGTGCGGTTGCGGTAGTAGATGAGGTCGTGCAGCGTCAGCACGAGCGCGTAGTGGCGTCCGCGGGATCCCATGGTCTGCATCGGCGAGAACACGGCGTCGAGCCCCAGCCGGTTCACCTGCCGCGCGACCAGGGGCTCCCCGGCGCTCGTCGGTGGACTGATGCGCTCCCAGGGCATCCCGTCCGGCAGCGAGTCCCGCTGTCCGTCCTCGCTCACCAGGAGCACGTAGTCGTGCCGGTCCGGCAGATGTGCCGCGACACCGGCCGTGAACCGGCTGATGCCGTCATGGTGCCCCACCCGGACGTAGCGGCAGTCGATGCCGATGCGGAGACGGCTCATCGGCGCATCCCGCCGCGGTCCGGTTCGGGCGTCGCCAGGGAGGCACGGATCGCGTCCGCCGCGGCGGCCGGCGTCTCGTAGTGCACGAGGTGGCCGACGCCGGGGATCACGACGAGGGTCGCGTCGGGCAGCCGGTCCGCCAGCGCTTCCTGTTCCGGCACCGCGGTGATGTCGTCACGTTCGGCGGCGATGAGGAGCACCGGTACGTCGATGCGGTCCGCGTACGCGGCGACGTCGTGCGTCACCGACGTCCGGAACGCGTCGAGGACGACGTGGCGGTCGGCGAACGCCGAGAAGTACCGGTCGTGCTGGTCGTGCACCCATCGGCGCAACCGCGGTTCGCGGGACTTGAGCATCGCGACGCTCATCGCCCGGACGATCCCCCGGTTCCGGAGGAGGGCGAGCCCGAGCGCCCGGGGCAGGACCGCACCCAGCCGGTAGTAGGCGATCGCGATCGCGGTACCCACGGCGCGCGGGCCCTGCAGTGCGGGAGCGGCGATCGGGTTGACCAGGACCAGGCGCCGGGTGTCGAGCCCGTCGGCGACCGCGGCTGCGGTGACGATGCTCCCGAAGGAATGCCCGAGCACGACGGCCCGTCGGTCGAGCCCGAGGGCGCGGTGGAACGCTCGGAGCCACCGCACGAAGCCGTCCATGTCGGACCGCGGGAGCGCGTCGGACACCCCGAAGCCCGGGAGGTCCGGCACGATCGTGCGGACCTCGGGCAGGTGCGCGGCGAGCGACTCGAGCCCGTGGTGGTCGCCACGGAAGCCGTGCACGGCGAGCATGGTGGTGTCCGCGTCCTCGGGGCCGTACACCCAGTAGTGGGTTGCGCGGCCGTCGACGAGGACCGACCGGTGCACCACGGGCAGCCCGGCCATGAGCCGCTGGTACGGGGAGACGATCGGGGCACGCATCCCGCCGAGTCTACGGGCCGGACCCGTCGCGCCGGACGGGTGCCGCGCCTCCCGGTCGGCGGGCCGTGCGGTCGTCCGTTCCCTCCGGACACGGATACCCGGGGCGACATAGAGTGGGCCGACGGGCGCCATGTCGGCCCCGACGCCCGACGGATCCACGAGGAGCACGGTGACGTTCACTGCCCCCATCCAGCTGCCCGGACTGACCCTGGACCCGCTCTGGTACAAGCGGTCGGTGTTCTACGAGTGCATGATCCGCTCGTTCGTCGACTCGAACGGGGACGGCACCGGCGATCTGTCCGGACTCATCAGCCGCCTGGACTACCTGCAGTGGCTCGGCGTCGACGCGCTGTGGCTGCCGCCGTTCTTCCAGTCGCCGATGCGCGACGGCGGCTACGACATCTCCGACTACAAGGCGATCCTGCCGGAGTTCGGCACCCTGGACGAGTTCCGCGACCTCGTGACGAAGGCGCACGAACGGAACATGCGCATCGTCATCGACATGGTGATCAACCACACCTCCGACGCGCACGAGTGGTTCCAGCAGTCCCGCGAGGACCCGGACGGGCCCTACGGCGACTTCTACGTCTGGAGCGACAGCCCGGACAAGTACGAGAACATCCGCATCATCTTCGTCGACACCGAGGAGTCGAACTGGACGTTCGACCCGATCCGACGGCAGTTCTTCTTCCACCGGTTCTTCTCGCACCAGCCGGACCTCAACTTCGAGAACCCCGCCGTGGTCGAGGCCGTCTACGACGTCGTCCGGCACTGGCTCGACATGGGCGTGGACGGGCTGCGGCTCGACGCGATCCCGTACCTCTTCGAGTCCGAGGAGGGCAACGGCGAGGGCGAGCCCGCGACGCACGAGTTCGTCAAGGGCCTCCGCGCGATGGTCGACGAGGAGTACCCCGGGCGCGTGCTCATCGCCGAGGCGAACCAGTGGCCGCGCGAGACGGCGGCGTTCTTCGGCACCGACGACGAGCCCGAGTGCCACATGGCCTTCGACTTCCCGGTGATGCCCCGCATCTACTACTCGCTCCGCGCGCAGCACGCGACGGAGCTCCAGCGGATCCTCTCGGAGACCACCGAGGTCCCGGAGAGCGCGGCGTGGGGTGTGTTCCTGCGGAACCACGACGAGTTGACGCTCGAGATGGTGAGCGAGGAGTACCGCCAGGCGATGTACGGCTGGTACGCGTACGACCCGCGGATGCGGTCGAACATCGGCATCCGTCGACGCCTCGCGCCGCTCCTCGACAACTCCCGGGCGGAGCTCGAGCTCGTGCACGCGCTGCTGTTCTCGCTCCCCGGCTCGCCGTTCCTGTACTACGGCGACGAGATCGGCATGGGCGACAACATCTGGTTGCCCGACCGCGACTCGTCCCGCACCCCCATGCAGTGGACGCCGGACCGCAACGCCGGGTTCTCGACGGCCGACCCCGGCAAGCTGTACCTGCCGGTCGTGCAGTCCCTCGTCTACAACTACAACCTCGTCAACGTCGAGTCGCAGCTGGCGCAGTCCCGCTCCCTGCTGCACTGGATCCGCAACGTCATCCACGTGCGGAAGGCGCACCCGGTGTTCGGGCTCGGCACGCTCACCGTGCTCGAGAGCGACAACGACTCGGTGCTCACGTTCATGCGGTCGTACGAGGGCACGGGCACCCAGTTCGGTGACTCCGCCGAGGACGTCCTCTGCGTCTTCTCGTTCGCGCACAACCCCACCGCGGTCACGATCACGGCGCCCGAGCACGCCGGTCTGCCCCTGTACGACCTCTTCGGCGGCGGGTCGTTCCCGTCGTTCGACGAGGACGGCAAGGTGACGATCACCCTCGGGACGCAGGCGTTCTACTGGCTGCACGTGGGACGGCCGCGGGACTGACGGTCCGTAGGGGTCTCGGGGTCGGCACCGCGTCCCGGCCCGGCCCGGCCGCGTCGGGTCCCCCGGCCGCGTCGGGTCGCCCGGACGGCCGTGTCGCGTCCGCGGTGTCGGCGGCCGCCGCTAGCCTGACCGCGTGACCAGCTCTCCGCTCGCAGCGCCGATCGACGCCACCCTCGGAGCCCCCTCGGCGGCACCCCGCTCCCCTGCGGAACGCCCCTGGTGGCACGCGCTCGGCGTGTTCGACCTCGAGACCACGGGGATCGACGTCGAGACAGCGCGGATCGTCAGCGCCCATGTCGGGCTCATCGACATGACCGGTGCGAGCATCGCCGCCGGCTCGTGGCTGGCCGACCCGGGCGTCCCCATCCCGGAGCAGGCAGCTGCGGTGCACGGCATCACGACCGAGCGCGCCCGTGCCGAGGGGCGTGCCGCCGGCGTCGTCGTCGCCGAGATCATCGCCGCGGTCGAGGCCGTGTTCGCCCGCGGGATCCCGCTCGTGGTCTACAACGCGCCGTACGACCTCACCGTCCTCGACCGCGAGGCCAAGCGCCACGGCCTGGCGGCACCCGTGATCGGGAACGTCGTCGATCCGCTCGTCATCGACAAGGCCGTCGACACCTACCGCAAGGGCAAGCGCACGCTCGAGGTCTGCTCCGCGCTGTACGGCGTGACCCTCGCGGACGCGCACGACGCCGGTGCCGACGCGATCGCCGCCGGACGCGTCGCGCAGGCGATCGCGAGCCGCTACCCGGACCAGCTCGGCATCAGCGCCGAGGAGCTCCACCGACTGCAGGTGGCCTGGTGCTCCGACCAGGCGGCGTCGTTCCAGGACTACATGCGGCGTGAGCGCAATCCGCAGTTCGTCGCGGACGGCCGCTGGCCGCACCGCAACCCCGCCTGATCGTCCCCGGCCCCGGTGTCGGCACGCGCGCACGGGGCAGGGCACAGGCACAGGCACAGGCACAGGCACAGGCACAGGCACACACCTGAACCGGGCGGTCCTCGGCAATGGCTGCCCCGGAGACGCAGCAACGGGCGGCCACCCGGAGGTGGACCGCCCGTTGCTCGCTCGCCGTTCCCGACGAGGTCGCGTCAGCGTTGCCGCCGCGACCGAGGGCTCGGACTTACTTGCCGAAGCCCTTGAAGCGCTGGTTGAACTTCTCGACGCGACCGGCCGAGTCGAGGATGCGCTGCTTGCCCGTGTAGAACGGGTGCGAGGCGCTCGAGATCTCGACGTCGATCACCGGGTAGGTGACACCGTCGAGCTCGATGGTCTTGTCGCTGGTCGCGGTGGAGCGCGTCAGGAACGTCTCACCGGAGGCCAGGTCGCGGAAGACGATGGCGTTGTACTCGGGGTGCGTGTCGGTCTTCATGGTGTTCCTCGTCGTGGATGTGGTGGTTCGGAGTGCGCGAGCGCGCGGAAAACTGTGGCGTACGCCAGCGACCGAGTTTAGCAGACCGTCAGCGCGGACGGGAGGCACCGCTCGTCTCCGGCATCGGCGGCTCGGTCGTCACCTCAGCTGGCGCGGGCGGTGTAGCGACCCGCGTCCGCCGTCACGACGAGGCCGATCCCGAACGCGTCCGAGAGCACCTCGCTCGTCACGACGTCAGCGATCGGTCCGGCGGTGTGCACGCGCCCCTCGGCGAGCACGAGCGCGTGCGTGAAGCCCTTCGGGATCTCCTCCACATGGTGGGTGACGACCACGATGGCAGGAGCCTCGGCGCTCTCGGCATACCCCCCGAGCGTCCGGACCAGACTCTCGCGTGCCCCGAGGTCGAGCGACGCCGCCGGCTCGTCGAGGAACAGGACCTCGGGATCGGTCATGACGGACCGGGCGATCTGGACGCGCTTCTGCTCGCCGTCGCTCAGTTCACCGAAGGTCCGGTCGGCGAAGCCGCCGAGGCCCCACTCGTCGAGGACCCGATGGGCACGTCGGACGTCGATGTCGTCGTACTGCTCGTTCCACCGACCGGTGACCGAGTAGGCGGCCGTGAGCACGACGTCGAGCACCTGCTCGGTGACCGGGATGCGCCGGGCGAGCGCGGTGGACGCGAACCCGATGCGCGGACGGAGTTCGAACAGGTCGGCGCCACCGACCTCCGTGCCGAGGACCTCGACCGTGCCCGAGGTCGGGAACGACTGCGCCCCGGCGACCTGCAGCAGGGTCGTCTTCCCTGCGCCGTTCGCGCCGAGGACGACCCAACGGTCCGCCTCGTCGACCTGCCACGACACCTGGTCGAGGATGCTGACCCCGTTCCGGACGACGGACACGTCTTGCAAGCGCACAACCGAGGGCATGCCGTCAGCCTACGCGGTCGGCCGTCGGGGAGGAGGCGCGGCACACGTCCTGTGGACGGCCGCCGCCGGCGTCCTCAGCGACCGGCGAGGACGGCGTCGTAGACCCGACGGGTCTGGGTCGCGATGGCGGACCAGGTGAACTCGCCCTCGACACGCAGACGCCCGGCCCGACCCATGAGGGCGGCGAGCCCGGGGTCGGCGAGCACCTCGCGCAGCGTCGCGCCGAGGTCCGCCACGAAGCGGTCCGGGTCGACCGGCGTCCCGGACCCGTCCTGCACCTGCTCGATCGGCACGATGCGCCCGGTCAGTCCGTCGGCGACGACCTCGGGGATGCCGCCCGTGGCCGTGCCGACGACCGGCAGCCCGCACGCCATGGCCTCGAGGTTGACGATCCCGAGCGGCTCGTACACCGACGGACACACGAACACACTCGCCGCCGACAGCACCCGGACGATCTCGTCGTGGGAGAGCATCCGGTCGATCCACACCACGCCCGAGCGGCGGGTCCGGAGGTCCTCGACCAGGCCCGTCACCTCGGCGAGGATCTCCGGGGTGTCCGGCGCTCCGGCGCAGAGGACCACCTGGACGTCCGCCGGCAGCCCGTCGAGCGCACGGAGGAGGTACGGCAGACCCTTCTGGCGGGTGATGCGACCCACGAAGACGACGGTCGGCCGATCGGGGTCGATCCCGAGCGCGCGGACCGCTTCCGGGTCCACCACGCGCTGCCAGGCGTCGATGTCGATGCCGTTGTACACGACGTGCAACCGGTCCTCGGGGATCGACGGGTAGGAGCGGGCGATGTCGGCGCGCATGCCCTTCGACACCGCGATGACCGCGTCGGCGTTCGTGTACGCCTCGCGCTCGATCCAGCTCGACAGCCGGTACCCGCCGCCCAGCTGCTCGGCCTTCCAGGGGCGGAGCGGCTCGAGGCTGTGTGCCGTCACGACGTGCGGCAGGTCGTAGGTGAGCTGCGCGACACGTCCTGCGGCGTTCGCGTACCAGGTGTGGGAGTGCACGAGGTCCGAGCCCTCGATGTCGGGGACCATCTGCAGGTCGGTGGCGAGCGTGGTCACGGCGCCGTTCGCATGCTCGAACCCCGCGGGGGCCCGGTAGGAGGTCACGCCGTCGGCGTCCCGATCGGCTCCGAACGCGCGGACGCGCACGTCGGTGTCCGTCCCGGATCGGAGCGCCGCCGTCAGTTCCGCGACGTGGACGCCCGCACCCCCGTAGATCTCCGGGGGGAATTCCTTCGTCAGCAGATCGACTCGCACGTCCCCCAACGTAACGAATGGCCCGGTCGCACGCCTACTCTTGGGGCATGCCATCGAAGAAGATCTTCGGCATCGTCCTCGCAGGGGGCGAAGGGAAGCGGCTCATGCCGTTGACCGCCGACCGAGCCAAGCCCGCCGTCCCGTTCGGCGGCAACTTCCGTCTGATCGACTTCGCGTTGAGCAACCTGGTGAACTCCGGACTGCAGCGCATCGTGGTCCTGACCCAGTACAAGTCCCACAGCCTCGACCGCCACGTGTCCCAGACCTGGCGCATGGAGGGGCTGCTGGGCTCGTACGTGGCGTCGGTCCCGGCGCAGCAGCGACTCGGCAAACGGTGGTTCGCCGGGTCCGCCGACGCGATCCTCCAGAGCCTCAACCTCCTCCGGGACGAACGGCCCGACATCGTCGTCGTGGTCGGTGCGGACCACGTGTACCGCATGGACTTCTCCCAGATGGTCGAGGCGCACATCGCGTCGGGCCGCAGCGCGACCGTCGCCGCGATCCGACAGCCCATCGCGCTCGCCGACCAGTTCGGCGTCATCCAGGTCGACGACGAGGACCCGACGAAGATCGGCGCGTTCCTGGAGAAGCCGAAGGACGCGGTGGGACTCCCCGACTCCCCCGGTGAGGTCCTCGCGTCGATGGGCAACTACGTCTTCGACGCGGACGCGCTCATCGACGCGGTCCTGCGCGACGGTCAGATCGAGTCCTCGAACCACGACATGGGCGGTGACATCGTGCCGGACTTCGTGACCCGGGGCGACGCCGGCGTCTACGACCTCAACCGCAACGACGTCCCGGGTGCCACCGAGCGCGACAAGTACTACTGGCGCGACGTGGGAACGATCGACTCGTTCTTCGAGGCGCACCAGGACCTCATCGCAGCACTCCCGGTCTTCAACCTCTACAACGTCGACTGGCCGATCTTCAACCAGCAGATCAACTCGCCGCCCGCCAAGTTCGTCCGTGACGCCAAGGGCGTCAGCGGAACCGCGGTCGACTCGATCGTCTCGCTCGGGTGCCTGCTGTCCGGGGCACAGGTGGAGCGCAGCGTGATCGGGCCGTGGTGCACCATCGAGTCCGGCGCCCAGGTCGTCGACTCCGTGGTGTTCGACCGGGCGATGGTCGGCCCTGACGCGGTCGTGCGCCGCGCGATCCTCGACAAGGACGTCGTGATCGAGGCCGGCGCTCAGGTCGGGGTGGATCGCGGCGCGGATCTCGCCCGCGGGTTCACGGTCACGGACTCCGGAATCACCGTGGTCGGCAAGGGGGTGCGGGTCGAGGCCTGAGGCCGCGAGGCACGGTCCGCGTCATCCGCCGTCTCGCGCCCGCGACCGCCACTAGCCTTGGCGCGTGCCGCGTTTCCTCGTCGTCCTCGATGCCGATTCCACACTGCTCGAGGACGAGGTGATCGAGCTGCTCGCCGACGCCGCAGGAGCGCGTGATCGCGTCGCCGCCGTCACCGAGCGGGCGATGCGCGGTGAGATCGACTTCGCCGACAGCCTCCGCGACCGCGTCGCGACACTCGCGGGGTTGCCCGTGAGCGTTCTGGAGGACGTCCGTCGCGCCGTCCGGGTCACGACCGGCGCCGTCGAACTGGTCGAGGGCGTCCACGCCGCCGGCGGCAGCGTCGGCGTCGTGTCCGGCGGCTTCCACGAGGTGCTGGGCCCGATCGCGGCGGCACTCGGGCTCGACCACTGTCGCGCCAACCGACTCGAGGCGTCCGGCGGCGTGCTCACCGGCCGGGTGCTCGGGGACGTGGTCGACGCGGCCGCGAAGGCCGACGCGCTCCGGGCCTGGGCGGCCGCGGACGGCGTGGACGCACGGCGGCACACGGTGGCGGTCGGCGACGGCGCCAACGACCTGTCCATGATGCGCGAGGCCGCGCTCGCCGTCGCCTTCGTCGCGCGGCCGGGCGTCCGCGACGCCGCGGACGTCGTCGTCGACCGGCGGGACCTCACACCCGTCCTGGCGTGCCTCGGGGTGCCCGTCCGGGCCTCCTGACCGACCGGTACCGGCAGGAGCCGCGTCCGGGATGGGCTCAGTCGCCCATCCCGACGCCGCCGTCCACCGGGATGACCGCCCCGGAGATGTACCCCGCGTCGTCGCCGGCGAGGAACAGGGTGGTCGCGGCGATGTCGTGCACGCTCCCGTACCGACCGGCGGGGATCTGCTTCTTGTACTGCGCCTGGACGTCCTCGGGCAGCGCCGCGGTCATCTCGGTCTCGATGAACCCGGGCGCGATGACGTTCGCCGTGAGGCCGCGGCCCCCGAGCTCACGCGTGAGCGACCGCGCGAACCCGATGAGCCCGGACTTCGACGACGCGTAGTTGACCTGTCCGGCGGAACCGAGCGTCCCGACGACGCTGGAGATCAGGATCACCCGGCCGAACCGGGCACGCAGCATGTTCTTGGAGGCGCGCTTCACGACGCGGAACGCTCCGGTCAGGTTCGTGTCCACGACCGAGGTGAAGTCCTCTTCGCTCATCCGGAGCAGCAGGGTGTCGTGCGTGATGCCGGCGTTCGACACGAGCACCTCGACCGGTCCGAGCGCTGCCTCGACGGCGGTGAACGCGGCGTCGACGCTCGCGGCGTCCGTGACGTCCGCGGCGACGGTGAGTGCGCCTTCGGGGCCGCCGTCACCGCTGCGCGACGTCACCGCGACCCGGTGCCCGGCGGCGACGAACTCCTGGGCGATGGCGTGGCCGATCCCGCGGTTCCCTCCGGTGACGAGGACGGTACGGGGCGTGGTCATGAGTGCTCCTGGTGCTGAACGGGGGCGGTAGGGGCGCCCGTCGGATCACCGCGGTGCGCCGAACGGACCATGCGAGCCTACCGTCGGTGGTGAGGCTTAGGCTTGAGCCGGGGAAGCGGAGAGACCATCGCATGAAGACGAACAGCATCACCTCGCTGCCGGCATCGCCCGCCGATGACCGGCGCGGCCGCCTCAGGCGGTACGTGTTCACGATGTCCGTGCGCGTGGTGTGCTTCGTCGTGGCGGTCTGCCTCCACGACGTCTGGAGCATCCTCCCGCTCGTGCTCGCCGGCGTCATCCCGTGGGTGGCCGTGGTCGTCGCCAACGCGGGGAACCGCCGCGCCGACGACCTCGTCCGACCGGGCGGCGAACTCGTGCGCGTGCTGCCCGACGACGACCGCGAACGCATCGAGCAGGAGCGCGAGGAACGCTACCGCGAAGACCAGCGCGCCCGAGCCGCGTGGGCACACGCCGAGCAGGAGCGTGCGGAGCGCGAACGCGCCGCGGCGAGCGGCGGACGGAGCCGGCGCTGATGGCGACCTTCGACCTCCACACCGATCCAGGAGCGCCGGTGTGCTCGCGGGCCGGATGCTCGAACAGGGCGTCCTGGCGGGTCAACTGGCGCAACCCGAGGATCCATGCGGTCGACCGCGTCAAGATCTGGGCGGCGTGTGACGACCACTGTGCCTTCCTCGCGGACTACCTGCGGTCCCGGGCCTTCCCGGTGACCGTGACCGGCATCGACGAGGACGTCGAGCGGCTCGAGGACGTCGCGGACTCCCTGACCTCCGGAGGTGCCGAGGGCGGCTCCCTCGGATGACGCTGCACGACCCCCGGACGGACCACGACCGCACCGACGACGAGCCGACGGCCGGCCTCCGGGACTTCGACCCGACGGCCCGCTACGGGCGCCGGGGCGCGGAGCGCCTCCGCCGCGCCGAACGCGAGGCCCACGCGGCCCGGCTCGGCACCGCCGACGAGCACGAGACCGACCGGGACCCGGACGAACCCTTCGTCGGTTGGGGCTTCGTGATCGGCCGCCGTTGGGTCGGGTACTTCGCGATCGCGGTCGGCTTCGCGATCCTCTGCGCGTTCTTCGGCATGTGGCAGTGGGACCGCCGCAACGAGGCGGTCCGCGAGAACGACCAGATCGCCGAGAACTACGACCACACCCCCGTGCCCGTCGACCGCGCACTCCCGACACGGTCCGCGTTCGACGACGACCAGACGTGGCTCCAGGTCCGCGTGACCGGGCACTACGACGTGGCGGAGCAGCTCCTCGTGCGCAACCGCGTCCACAACGGTCAGCCCGGGTTCGAGGTCCTGACGCCGCTGGTGACGTCGTCGGGGCGCGCGTTCATCGTCGACCGCGGATGGGTCCCGACGGGCAACGACCACGACTACCCCGACTCCGTGCCCGCACCGCCGAGGGGCACCGTCGACGTCGTGGTGCGCCTCCAGCAGACCGAGCCGCACATCCCCGGTCGGACCGACCCGGCCCACACCGACGAGATCCAGTCGGTCACCCTGTCGGACGTCGCGGGCCGCGTCGCCCAGCCGATCTGGACCGGCGCGTACGGTCAGCTCAAGAGCGAGGATCCGGCGCCCGCACAGGCCCGGCCCCTTGGTTGGGATCGCCCGTCGGCCGACACCGGCCTCCACCTGTCGTACTTCATCCAGTGGTTCATGTTCGCCGCCGGCGGCTTCGGGTTCCTCGCCTACCTGATGGTCCAGGAGTACCGGAACCTCAACCAGGACGACCCGGAGGAACGCGAGCGCGCGCTCGAACGCAAGCGGCGGCGTGAAGCCCGTCCGAAGACGGACGCGGAGATCGAGGACGGCCTCCTCGACGACGTCCGGGTCGGCTGAGCCGGACAGCCCCCGGACGACGAGCGTCGGCGGCCCCGGTCAGGCGAGTTCGATGAGCTCCGCGTAGTCCTTGTTCCAGTGGTCCTCGACGCCGTCGGGCAGCAACAGCACCCGCTCCGGACTGAGGGCCTCGACCGCACCCGCGTCGTGGCTCACGAGCACGACGGCGCCCTCGTACCCCGCCAGTGCGCCGAGGATCTCCTCGCGCGATGCCGGGTCCAGGTTGTTCGTCGGCTCGTCGAGCAGGAGCACGTTCGCCCCGGACACGACGATCATCGCCAGCGACAGACGGGTCTTCTCGCCGCCCGAGAGCACGCCCGCCGGCTTGTAGCCGTCGTCCCCGGTGAACAGGAACGAACCGAGCACGCGTCGGGCCTCGGTCTCGGTGAGCGCCGGGGACGCCGAGACCATGTTCTCGATCACGGTCCGGTTGACGTCGATGTTCTCGTGCTCCTGCGCGTAGTAGCCGATGCGGAGGCCGTGGCCTGGCTGGACCTCGCCCGTGTCCGGGCGGTCGGCGCCCGCGAGGATGCGGAGCAGGGTGGTCTTGCCGGCACCGTTGAGGCCGAGGATGACGACCCGCGATCCCCGGTCGATCGCGAGGTCGACCCCGGCGAAGATCTCGAGCGACCCGTACGACTTCGAGAGGCCTTCGGCCATCAGCGGCGTGCGCCCGCAGGCGACCGGCGTGGGGAACCGCAGCTTCGCCACGCGGTCCTGCTCGCGGACGTCCTCGAGCCCGGCCAGGAGCTTCTCGGCGCGCGCCACCATCTGATGGGCGGCCGCCGCCTTCGTCGCCTTGGCGCCGAACCGGGCGGCCTGCTTCTGCAGCTCCCCCGCTTTCTTCTCGGCGTTGGCGCGTTCCTTGCGGCGCCGTTCCTCGTCCGCGACGCGCTGGCGCTGGTAGTGCTTCCAGCCCATGTTGTAGATGTCGATGACCTGGCGGTTCGCGTCGAGGTAGAAGACGCGGTTCACGACCTCGTCCACCAGTTCGACGTCGTGCGAGATGACGATCACACCGCCCGCGTACGTCTTGAGGTACTCCCGCAGCCAGACGACCGAGTCCGCGTCGAGGTGGTTCGTCGGCTCGTCGAGGATCATCGTGTCGGCCTCGGAGAACAGGATCCGCGCCAGTTCGATGCGCCGCCGCTGCCCGCCGGACAGCGTCTTCAGCTGCTGGTCGAGGATCCGGTCCGGCAGCGCCAGGTTCGACGCGATCGACGCCGCCTCCGCTTCGGCCGCGTACCCACCGAGCGCGGTGAAGCGGTCGTCGAGTCGTGCGTACTTGGCCATCGCCTTCTCGGCGACGGCCGGGTCGCTGCTCCCCATGTCGAGCGAGGCGGCGCGCAGTCCCTCGACGATCTCGCCGAGTCCACGGGCGTCGAGGATCCGCTTGCGCGCCGTGTCCTCGGGGTTGCCGGACCGCGGGTCCTGCGGCAGGTACCCGATCTCGCCGGAGCGGGTGATCTCGCCGCCGGTCGGCATGGTCTCACCCGCCAGCGCCTTCGTCATCGTGGTCTTGCCGGCACCGTTCCGCCCGACCAACCCGATCTTGTCGCCCTTGTCGACGCGGAAGGTCACGCCCTCCATCAGGAGGCGCGCTCCGACGCGGATCTCGAGATCGTGCACGGCAAGCACAGCGGACGTCCAATCAGTTGGTGGGGTGGTCACAACGGTGTGCAGGCGGGGGTGGCCCGTAGGATCGAGGGGAACCCGGCTCCGGCGCCGCGCTCCCGACACAGGAGCGGACCAAGGACGAGAACGCCCGCAGGCCATGGCGGATTCCGAGCGGCGCCCGCGACCACCGACCCATTCTAGGAGACTCCATGACGAACGCCGTTCCCGGTCGCGTCCACGCGGGCGCGAGCCGACCCGTGCTCGCGGACCGTATCCGCTCCCGCGGCCTCGCGACCGACGCGGCACTCGTCGCGGGCGGCGCGCTGTTCACCGCGGCCATGGCGCAGGTCGAGGTCCCGATGTGGCCGGTGCCCATCACCGGGCAGACGCTCGCCGTGGTGCTCGTCGGTGCGACCCTCGGCGCCCGCCGCGGTGCGATCTCGATGCTGCTCTACATGGTGGCCGGGCTCGCCGGAGCGCCGTTCTTCGCCGACATGACCGGTGGCCTGCACGCGCTCGCGGTGCCGAGCTTCGGGTACGTCATCGGCTTCGTCCCCAGCGCTGCCGCGATCGGGTGGCTCGCGCGCCGGAACTGGGACCGTCGCTTCGTCCGCGGCGTGATCGCCTTCACGCTCGCGAGCGCCATCCCCTTCGTGACCGGTCTGCCGTACCTGGCGATGGTCCTCGGCCAGCTGGGTGCGCCGCACGACCTCGCTACCGTGTTCCGCCTCGGACTCGCCCCGTTCGTCGTCGGTGGCATCGCCAAGGCTGTCATCGCCGCCGGCGTCCTCCCCCTGGCGTGGCGCGCCATCGGCCGCTCCCACTGATCGGCCCGACACGGACGGACGGGAGGCCCGGTACCAGCTGGTACCGGGCCTCCCGTCCGTTCGTATGTCGGCTGGCGTCAGATGGCGAAGCCGAGCGCCCGCATCATCTCGCGACCGTCGTCGGTGATGCGCTCCGGCCCCCACGGCGGCATCCAGACCCAGTTGATGCGGAAGGCGTCGACGATGCCGTCGAGCGCGTTCGCGGTGTCGTTCTCGATGACGTCGGTGAGCGGGCACCCGGCGCTCGTGAGCGTCATGCTGATGATGAGGGCGTTCGCGTCGTCGTCCCACGCGAGGTCGTAGACGAGACCGAGGTCGACGACGTTGACGCCGAGCTCCGGGTCCGAGACCTCCTTGAGCGCCTCGGCGACCTCGTCGAACTTCTGTGGTGACAGTGTGGTGATCATCAGGCCCTCGCGGCGGCGGCGACGTAGCGGTCGTAGCCCTCGTTCTCGAGGCGCTCAGCGAGCTCCGGCCCGCCCTGCTCAGCCACCCTGCCCGCGACGAACACGTGCACGAAGTCGGGCTTGATGTAGCGGAGGATGCGCGTGTAGTGCGTGATGAGCAGGACGCCCATGTCAGTCGCGGCCTTCGCGCGGTTGACGCCCTCCGAGACGATCTTCAGCGCGTCGACGTCGAGGCCGGAGTCGGTCTCGTCGAGCACGGCGAACTTCGGCTTGAGGAGCTCGAGCTGCATGATCTCGTGGCGCTTCTTCTCCCCGCCCGAGAAGCCCTCGTTCACGTTGCGCTCGGCGAAGGCGCTGTCCATCTTGAGGTCCGCCATGGAGCGACGGAGGTCGGACACCCAGCCGCGGAGCGCCGGAGCCTCACCGTCGATCGCCGTCTTCGCGGTGCGCAGGAAGTTCGACACCGTGACACCGGGGATCTCGACGGGGTACTGCATGGCGAGGAACAGCCCGGCGCGGGCGCGCTCGTCCACGCTCATCTCGAGGACCTCCTGCCCGTCGAGGAGGATCGAGCCTCCGTCGACGTTGTAGCGGGGGTGGCCGGCGATCGTGTAGGCGAGCGTCGACTTGCCGGATCCGTTCGGACCCATGATCGCGTGGATCTCGCCCTCGTTGATGGTGAGGTCGACGCCCTTGAGGATCTCCTTCTTGCCCTGATCGGTGTCGATCGAGACCTGGAGACCGCGGATTTCGAGAGTGGACATGCGTGTTCCTTCGGTGGTCAGTTGTCGGCGCGGACGTCGGACGTGTCGACGTACACGTCGCCGTCGATGATCGAGACCCGGTAGACGGGCACCGGTTCGTACGCCGGGAAGTTGAGGGGCTTGCCGCTGGTGAGCTCGAACTTCGAGCCATGGGCCCAGCACTCGAGCGCGCCGTCCTCGACGAAGCCCTCGGACAGCGAGATGTCGCCGTGCGTGCAGGTGTCACCGATGGCGTGCACGGTGCCCGCCGAGTCCTTGACCACGGCGACGGGAGCGCCGTCGACGACGACCCGCATCGGGCTGTCGACCGCGATCTCCGACTCGGAGCAGACCTTCGTGGCCATCAGGCGAGGTCCCCGTGCTCCGTGCGGCCGCCGGCGAGCTCCTGCTCGATGGCGCGGACGAGGCGTTCCTCCAGGTCGGGGTCCCCGATCTTCTGCACGACGTCGACGAGGAACCCGAGCACGACGAGGCGGCGGGCCTCGTCCTCGGTGATCCCGCGGGACTGCAGGTAGAACAGGTGCTCGTCGTCGAAGCGTCCCGTGGCGCTCGCGTGCCCGGCGCCCTGGATGTCGCCGGTCTCGATCTCGAGGTTCGGGATGCTGTCGGCCCGCGTGCCCTCGGAGAGCACGAGGTTGCGGTTCTGCTCGTAGCTGTCGGTGCCCGCGGCGGGACGCCCGATGAGCACGTCGCCGATCCAGACGGTGTGCGCGCCCTCGCCCTGCAACGCGCCCTTGTAGTTGACGCGGCTCCGGGTGTTCGGGGCGTCGTGGTTCACGTACACCTGCTGCTCGATGTACTGCCCGGCGTCGGCGAAGTAGACGCCGTACATCTCGGTGTCGCCGCCCTGCGCACCGAGGCGCGTCGACGGGTTGATCCGGACCACGTCCCCGCCGAGCGAGACGACCACGTGCTTGAGGAAGGCGTCGCGCCCGACCTGGGCGAAGTGGGTCCCGACGTGGACGGCGTCGTCGTCCCAGTCCTGCACGGCGACGACGGTGAGCCGCGCGCCGTCCTCGACCACGATCTCGACGTTCTCGCTGAGGAGCGCCGATCCCGTGCTGTTCACGATGACGATGCCCGTGCTGTTGGCCTCGGCGGTGATCACCGTGTGGGCCGCGCGGGGCTCCGGGCCCATCGCCGACCGCGTGATCGTGACGTGGCCCGGCTCGTCGCCGCGCACCGTGATCGCGAGCACCGCGTCGCGTGCACTCCACGCCGCCGCGGACGCCCGGTCCTCCGGGAGACCCGCGCTGCCGACCCGCTCGTCGTCGCTCCGGACCCAGTCGATGTGTGTCCCGCCCGACTCGCGGGCGAGGAAGGGGTACGCCGCACCGTCGAGATCACCGTCGAGGAGGGGCCGGATCTTCGCGAGGGGTGCGAACTTCCAGTTGACCTCGCGACCGGTGACCGCCGGGAACGCGTCGACGTCTGCCGACGCGAACCGCTCGGACCGCGTCTGCACCGGGACGCGCGTGTCCCACCCGCCGTCGGAGTGGGCTCGCGCTCCGTGTTGTTCGGTCCCGCCCGCAGGCTCGACCGGCTGGTCGATGCGCGGCTGCACGTCGGTCTGGGGCTGGGGGCTGGTGGCGGACATCTAGCCGACGGATCCTTCCATGCTCATCTCGATGAGCTTGTTGAGTTCGAGCGCGTACTCCATCGGGAGTTCCCGGGCGATCGGTTCGATGAAGCCACGGACGATCATCGCCATCGCCTCGTCCTCGGGCAGGCCCCGCGACATGAGGTAGAACAGCTGCTCCTCGCTGACGCGCGACACCGTGGCCTCGTGACCGAGCTGGACGTCGTCCACCCGGATGTCGATCGCCGGGTACGTGTCCGACCGCGACACCGTGTCCACGAGCAGCGCGTCGCAGCGGACCGTGTTGGCGGCGTGATGGGCGTCCGGATCGACCCGGACCTCACCGCGGTAGCCCGCGCGGCCCCCACCGCGGGCGATCGACTTCGAGACGATCGACGACGTGGTGTACGGCGCCATGTGGATCATCTTCGCGCCGGCGTCCTGGTGCTGACCCGGACCCGCGAACGCGACCGAGAGCGTCTCGCCCTTGGCGTGTTCACCGGCCAGGTAGATCGACGGGTACTTCATCGTGACCTTCGAGCCGATGTTCCCGTCGATCCACTCCATCGTCGCGCCCTCGTGGGCGATCGCACGCTTCGTGACGAGGTTGTAGACGTTGCTCGACCAGTTCTGGATCGTCGTGTAGCGCACGCGCGCGTTCTTCTTGACGATGATCTCGACGACCGCCGAGTGCAGCGAGTCCGACTTGTAGATCGGGGCCGTGCAGCCCTCGATGTAGTGCACGTACGAGTCCTCGTCCGCGATGATCAGGGTCCGCTCGAACTGGCCCATGTTCTCGGTGTTGATCCGGAAGTACGCCTGCAGCGGGATCTCGACGTGGACGCCCTTCGGGACGTAGACGAACGAACCGCCCGACCAGACAGCGGTGTTCAGCGCCGCGAACTTGTTGTCCCCGGCCGGGATCACGGTGCCGAAGTACTCCTCGAAGAACTCGGGGTGTTCGCGGAGCGCCGTGTCCGTGTCCATGAAGATCACGCCCTGGGCCTCGAGGTCCTCGCGGATCTGGTGGTAGACGACCTCGGACTCGTACTGGGCCGCGACGCCCGCCACGAGACGCTGCCGCTCGGCCTCGGGGATGCCCAGGCGCTCGTACGTGTTGCGGATGTCCTCGGGGAGGTCCTCCCACGACTGCGCCTGCTTCTCGGTCGAGCGCACGAAGTACTTGATGTTGTCGAAGTCGATCCCGGTGAGGTCCGCGCCCCACGTCGGCATCGGCTTGCGGCCGAAGAGCTGCAGGCCCTTGAGCCGGTTCTTGAGCATCCACTCGGGCTCGGACTTGAGCCGGGAGATGTCGGTGACCACCTCTTCGGAGAGACCACGGCGGGCGGAGGCGCCAGCGGCGTCGGGGTCGGCCCAGCCGAACTCGTACTGGCCGAGCCCTTCGAGCTCGGGACGGTCGATGAGCACGTCGGACATGGTCTCCCTCTATCTCTCTTCGGGCCGTTCGGTCCGTTGGACGACAACGCCGGGGTCTCCGGCACCATTCCTCGGACGCCGTCCGCGGTACCGGCCGTCTGACGATGGTCGCACCGGCTCCGGCCATCAGCGACGATGTGCGGCGGTTTCGAAGCCCGGAGTCAACTTCCAGCGCTCCGCTGAATACACTTGACTGCTCCGTCCCCGTCCGCCGGCCCCTGCGGGCCGACCCGCGGGGCCGTCGTGCCGAACCCGCTGAGTGTACAGGTTCGACCCCCGGAACAACAGGAAGGCACCCACTCCGTGACACGCGTCGGGACCCCGATCGACCGATCCACGCCGACCCGGTGGTGGGGGCTCCCCCGCACGGTCGACGCACGGGTCGTCGTCCTGGCCTGGGCGTCGTTCGTGATCGAGGTCGTGCTCATCGGCACGGGCGGGCTCGTCCGCCTCACCGCGTCCGGACTCGGCTGCCCGACGTGGCCCGAGTGCACGAGCGGCTCCTTCGTCACGACACCCGAGATGGGCCTCCACGGGGTCATCGAGTTCGGCAACCGGCTCCTGACGTTCGTGCTCGTCGTGATCGCGATCGCCATGTTCCTCGCCGTCGTGCGACTCCGACGCACGCGGCCCGAGCTCTTCTGGCTCGCGTTCGCCCAGGGCGCGAGCATCCCCCTCCAGGCCGTGGTCGGCGGCATCAGCGTGCTGACGAACCTCAACCCGTACGTCGTCGGTCTGCACTTCGTCATCTCGACCGCGCTCGTGTCCATCACGGCCCGCCTCGTCTACCGCTCCCTCAACGGTCCGCGGCGCCCCGGCACACTCGTCCCCGGCTGGTACCGGACGGTCGTGGAGGCCCTCATGGGCGCCGTCGCGGTGACGGTCCTGCTCGGGATCCTCACGACGGGATCGGGGCCGCACGCCGGCGCGGGCGAGTCGGTGCAGGGCGGCAAGCTCGTCCGGACGGGCTTCGACCCGGCGGTCATCGAGGACCTCCACGCGGTCCCCGCCTTCGCGGTCTTCGCGTTGACGCTGGTCCTGCTCGTCGCCGCGGTGCGACTCCGCATCTCGAGCCGCTGGGTGCTGCTCCTGCTCGTCGTCGAGTTCGTGCAGATCGCCGTCGGCATCACGCAGGCCCGCAGCGCGCTCCCCGTCGGTCTCGTCGGGACCCACATGGTCCTGGCCGGGTTGCTCGTCGGTGCCACCACCGCGGTGTCGCTGTCCTCGCACCCGAGCGCTGGCCGGGACGCCGTCCGGTCCTGAGCGCGGGCACCGGCTGCGCTGCGCCCCGGCCCGGAGGCCCGCTGGCAGCTGAGCGGTGCCAGCGGACGACCCGCCTCCCGGCCGCCACGCCGGACTGGAGGCGCACTGCCAGCCGGTCCCGCGCCTCCCGTCGGCTGCGCCACGCGCGGCGGGACGGGGGCTGCCAGCCGGTGGCGGTCCTCCCGGATGCACCGGCGGCGTCGGGCGCGACCGCGCCCCGCGTCGCCCGGACCGCTACCGCGTCAGGGCGTTCTGCAGGAGCGGATCGATGCCCACCGCCAGGAACAGGAGCGTCAGGTAGATGATCGAACTCCGGAACACGCGCATCGGGTGCACCTGCTCGACGTGCTGGATCGCCCGGCCGTACAGCTGGTGGGACTCGACGACGAACCACGCGCCGGCCGCGAGGGCGACGACCGTGTACAGGACGCCCATGTGCGCCACGGGCACGAGCATCACCGAACAGACGACGGTCGCCCAGGCGTAGAGCACGACCTGCAGCCCAACGACCGTGCGCCCGCGGACGACCGCGAGCATCGGCACGCGCGCCGCGGCGTAGTCGTCGCGGTACTTCATCGAGAGCGGCCAGTAGTGCGGCGGCGTCCAGAGGAAGATGACGCCGAACAGGATGACCGGTGCCCAGCTGAGCGAGTCCGTCACCGCTGCCCAGCCGATGAGCACCGGCATGCAGCCCGCGACGCCGCCCCAGACGATGTTCTGCGGCGTCCGACGCTTGAGCCAGAGCGTGTAGAACACGACGTACAGCAGGATCGCCCCGACGCTGAGCGCCGCCGCGAGCCAGTTCACCAGGAGCCCGAGCTCGAGCGTCGACGCGATCGAGAGCGCCCACGAGAAGACGAGGGCCTCGCGGTCCGAGACCGCACCGGTGACGAGCGGACGGTCGCTCGTGCGCTTCATGACCCTGTCGATGTCGCGGTCGATGTAGCAGTTGAACGCCGAGGCGCCGCCGGCGGACATCGCGCCCCCGATGAGCGTCCACAGGACCAGCCAGAGGTCCGGCACACCGCGAGCCGCCAGGAACATCGTCGGCGCGGTGGTGACGAGCAACAGCTCCATCACGCGCGGCTTGGTCAGGGCGACGTAGGCGCGCAGTTTGCGGACGAGTGTCGGTTGGACGATCTCGGGCCGGGTCACGACGGCTGTCGGCATGGAACCTCTGTCTCGGGGAGTGGGCACCCGCGTCGGAGACCGGGCCGCCTCCCACTTTACGTGATGGTCCCCGCGGGCACGCTCGCGATGGTCCCCGCGGGCACGCTCGCGTTGCACCGGCTCCGCCGACGGCTGAACGCCGACTGAGTGCGTCTTCACTATGCTGGGAGACGCCTGCCCGCAGTGTGCCCGACGTCGTGCGCACCAGCGCACTCAGGGCCGCCGGACCACCCGACGACCACGGGACCCGGGTGGGCGTCATGTCCGTGCGGGAGCACGAGCCCTCGCACATGTCGCATCAAGAAGGGTCAATCCACCAGTGGCTGAATTCACATGGGATTCCATCGACAAGAAGGCCGTCGACACGGCCCGCGTGCTCGCCGCCGACGCCGTCGAGAAGGCGGGCAACGGCCACCCCGGCACCGCGATGAGCCTCGCCCCGCTCGCCTACCTGCTCTTCCAGAAGGTGATGCGGCGCGACCCGAGTGACAGCACCTGGATCGGCCGCGACCGCTTCATCCTGTCGGCCGGACACGCCTCGATCCTCCAGTACGTGCAGTTCTACCTCGGTGGGTACGGCCTCGAGCTCGAGGACCTCGAGCACCTCCGCAAGTGGGGCTCGAAGACCCCGGGTCACCCGGAGTACGGCCACACCGACGGCGTCGAGATCACCACCGGTCCCCTCGGCCAGGGTCTCGCCTCGGCGGTCGGCTTCGCCTACGCGCAGCGCTTCGAGCGGGGCCTGTTCGACCCCGACACCGCACCCGGTCAGAGCCCGTTCGACCACTTCACCTACGTCATCAGCGGTGACGGCGACAACCAGGAGGGCGTGACGAACGAGGCCGCCTCGCTCGCCGGCCACCAGGAGCTCGGCAACCTCATCGTCTTCTACGACTCCAACCAGATCTCGATCGAGGACGACACCGACATCGCCTTCACCGAGGACGTCGCGGCGCGGTACGAGGCGCTCGGTTGGCACGTCCAGCACGTCGACTGGAAGAAGACCGGCGAGTACTCCGAGGACGTCGAGGCGCTGTACGCCGCAGTCGAGGCCGCCAAGGCCGAGACCGTCAAGCCGTCGCTCATCGTCCTCAAGACGATCATCGGATGGCCCTCGCCGAAGAAGCAGAACACGGGCAAGATCCACGGTTCGGCCCTCGGCGCGGACGAGCTCGCGGGCCTCAAGGAGGTCCTCGGATTCGATCCGGAGAAGACGTTCGACGTCGCTCCCGAGGTGCTCGAGCACACCCGCGGCGCGGTCGAGCGTGGCCAGGCCGAGCACGCCGAGTGGCAGCAGGCGTTCGACGCCTGGGCCGCGGCGAACGCCGAGAAGAAGGCGCTGTTCGACCGGGTCCAGGCGCAGGAGCTGCCCGAGGGCCTCGAGCAGGCGCTCCCGGTGTTCGAGCCGGGCAAGGACGTCTCGACGCGTGCGGCCTCCGGCAAGGTGATCAACGCGATCGCCCCGCTCATGCCCGAGTTCTGGGGTGGCTCGGCCGACCTCGCCGAGTCGAACAACACCACGATCGAGGAAGCCAAGTCGTTCGTCCCGACGAAGTTCTCGACCAAGATGTGGAAGGGCGACCCGTACGGTCGTGTCCTGCACTTCGGCATTCGCGAGCACGCCATGGGCTCGATCCTCTCCGGCATCGTGCTGCACGGGAACACCCGCCCCTTCGGCGGCACCTTCCTCATCTTCAGCGACTACATGCGCCCGGCGGTCCGCCTCGCAGCCCTCATGAAGGCGCCGGCCATCTACGTGTGGACGCACGACTCCGTGGCCCTCGGTGAGGACGGCCCGACCCACCAGCCGATCGAGCAGCTCACCGCGCTCCGCGCGATCCCGGGGCTCGACGTCGTGCGACCGGCCGACGCCAACGAGGTCGCGTACGCCTGGCTCGCGATGCTGTCGCGTCGCGAGGGCCCGGCCGGCATCGCGCTGAGCCGACAGAACCTCCCGGTCTTCGAGCGCGGTGACGGCGACGCCACCGGCGACACCTTCGCCTCGGCGAAGAACGTCGCCAAGGGCGCGTACGTGCTCGCCGAGGCGCCGAACGGGACGCCGGACGTGATCCTCATCGCGACCGGTTCCGAGGTCCAGATCGCGGTCGCGGCTCGCGAGCAGCTCAAGACCGAGGGCGTGAACGCGCGCGTCGTGTCCGCCCCGAGCCTCGAGTGGTTCATGGCCCAGCCGGAGGAGTACCGCGAGAGCGTGCTCCCCTCGGCGATCACCGCGCGCGTCTCGGTCGAGGCGGGCATCGCGATGAGCTGGCGCGACATCGTCGGCGACAAGGGCCGCAGCGTGTCGATCGAGCACTTCGGCGCCTCGGCGGACTACCAGACGCTCTACAAGGAGTTCGGTCTCACGGCAGAGGCCGTGGTCGCCGCCGCGAAGGAGACCATCGCGGCGTCCTGAGCCAGGAGGGCCGGGTCCGGTTCACCGGACCCGGCCCCTTCCTCGTCGGACGACGACACCACCAGACCGGACCCGCCCGGGCAGCTCGCCGGGGAACGGGTCGATGACGAAAGAGATGAAGCGAGAAATGACTGACACCACCCCCACCGCCGCGCTCTCCGCTGCGGGCGTGAGCATCTGGCTCGACGACCTGTCGCGCGAGCTGCTCCAGACCGGACGACTCGACAAGCTCATCGCCGACCGGAACGTCGTCGGTGTGACGACGAACCCGACGATCTTCGCGTCGGCCCTCGCCAAGGGCGAGCGGTACGACGACCAGGTCAAGGAGCTCGCCGCGGCGGGCACCTCGGTCGTCGACGCGATCTTCGAGATCACGACGCGCGACGTCGCCGACGCCAGCGACAAGTTCCGGTCGCTCTACGAGTCGTCGAACGGCTTCGACGGCCGCGTGTCCATCGAGGTCGAGCCCGGTTACGCGCACGACGCGGCCGAGACCATCAAGGAGGCGAAGTTCCTGCACGAGAAGGTCGGCAAGGAGAACGTCCTCATCAAGATCCCGGCGACGATCGAGGGCCTCGAGGCCATCACCGAGGTCATCGGTGCCGGTATCAGCGTCAACGTGACCCTCATCTTCAGCCTCGAGCGCTACCGCGCCGTCATCGACGCCTACCTCGGTGGGCTCGAGAAGGCGAAGGCCGCCGGCCACGACCTCTCGAAGATCCACTCGGTGGCGTCCTTCTTCGTGTCGCGCGTCGACACCGAGATCGACAAGCGCCTCGACGCGATCGGCTCGGACGAGGCGAAGGCGCTCAAGAGCAAGGCCGGCATCGCCAACGCGCAGCTCGCGTACCAGGTGTTCGAGCAGGCGTTCGCTTCCGAGCGCGCCAAGGGCCTGCTCGAGGCCGGCGCGAACCCGCAGCGTCCGCTCTGGGCCTCGACCGGTGTCAAGGACCCGTCGCTCCCCGACACGCTCTACGTCGTCGAGCTCGTCGCACCCCAGACCGTCAACACGATGCCGGGCAAGACCCTCGAGGCCACGTTCGACCACGCCGAGGTCCGCGGTGACACCATCACGGGCTCCTACGACGCGGCCAACCAGGTGATGGACCAGCTCGCGGCGGTCGGCATCGACTACGACGACGTCGTGGCGCTCCTCGAGAAGGAGGGCGTGGACAAGTTCGACGTCTCCTGGGGGGAGCTCGTCGACACCGTGAAGACCGCCCTCGAAGGGGCGAAGTGACGGTTTCCATCGCCGCTTCGGGCGACGCAGCGACTGCGATCGAGACCGTGGTGTCCCGAGTCGTCACCGATCAGGTGGCCTCGGGCATCACGGTCGAGGTCGGACCGCTGTGGGGCCCGGAGGCCGAGTCCGAGGCGTCACGGCGCCGCGGCTGGGTCGAGGCGGTCTCGGCGTCGCGCCCGCTCGTGGAGCAGGTCGCGGCACTGAGGTCGGAACTGCAGGACGAGGGCGTCGACCACGTCGTCCTCGAGGGCATGAGCGGTTCGTCGCTCGCGCCCGAGATCATCGAACGGACGAACGACATCGAGCTCGTCGTCCTCGAGGCCGCCGATCCCGCACCGGGGCGATCGGCTGTCGGCGCGGCGCTCGAGCACGGATCGCGGCCCGAGCGGACCCCACGAGGGGCTGTCGACCGCGTCTCCACCGCCGACCCCGAGGTGGGCGGGCAGTATGAGGTGGGCGGGCAGTACTCGAGTGCCGTGCTCGCGGGCACCGATCCCCTCCGGGACGCGACCGAGATCGTCCCGGACGGCACCCGGAGCCGGAAGCCCCGGACTTCGTGGAACCGGGCGTCGCGATCCCGGACCGTCCGTCCACCTTCGGTCAGCTCGTCCAGGTCCAGGCAGCCCGTGACGCGAGCGTGCTCGCGGCACGGGGTCGCCCGGTCCTGACGCTGACCGTCTCCGACGTCGACGTCGCGGCACCCATCATCGCCGCGGCCCTGCGTCCCCAGAACATCGAAGGAGCTCACCGACACATGTCACCGGTGGCCATCACTCCGGAGCACAATCCGCTCCGACTGCCGTCCGACCGACGCCTGAACCGGATCGCGGGCCCCAGCGCCCTCATCATCTTCGGAGTCACGGGGGACCTCTCCCGCAAGAAGCTGATGCCCGCGGTCTACGACCTCGCGAACCGCGGGCTGCTCCCGCCCGGCTTCGCGTTGGTCGGGTTCGCCCGGCGCGACTGGGAGGACCAGGACTTCTCGCAGGTCGTCCACGACGCCGTGCGGGACTACTCGCGGACGCCGTTCGACGAGGCCGTCTGGCACCAGCTCGCGCAGGGCATCCGGTTCGTCCAGGGGTCGTTCGACGACCCGGAGGCGTTCCGACAGCTCAAGGAGACCGTCGACGAACTCGACGCCGAGCGCGGGACCATGGGCAACCACGCGTTCTACCTGTCGATCCCGCCCAAGGCGTTCCCGGTGGTCACCGAGCAGCTCAAGCGCTCCGGCCTCACCGAGAAGCCCGACGAGGCCTGGAGCCGGGTGGTCATCGAGAAGCCGTTCGGCTCGGACCTCACGACGGCGCGGGAACTCAACGCGATCGTCGAGACCGTGTTCGCGCCGGACGACGTCTTCCGGATCGACCACTACCTCGGCAAGGAGACCGTCCAGAACATCCTGACGCTCCGCTTCGCCAACCAGATGTACGAGCCGCTGTGGAACGCGAACTACGTGGACCACGTCCAGATCACCATGGCCGAGGACATCGGGGTGGCGGGTCGGGCTGCGTACTACGACGGCATCGGTGCGGCGCGCGACGTCATCCAGAACCACCTGCTGCAGCTCCTCGCGCTCACGGCGATGGAGGAGCCGGTCTCGTTCAAGGCGGGGGATCTCCGCGCCGAGAAGGAGAAGGTCCTGTCCGCGGTGCGGCTGCCGGCCGACCTCGCGACGGCGACCTCGCGCGGCCAGTACGCCGGCGGGTGGCAGGGTGGCGAGAAGGTGCTCGGGTTCCTCGAGGAGGCCGGGATGAACCCGGATTCCACCACTGAGACCTTCGCGGCGATCAAGCTCGGCATCGCGACGCGCCGGTGGGCCGGAGTCCCGTTCTACCTGCGGGCCGGCAAGCGCCTCGGCCGACGCGTGACCGAGATCGCGATCGTGTTCAAGCGGGTACCGGAGGAGATCTTCGGCATCGGTGAGCGCTCGCCCCTCGGCCAGAACGCACTGGTCATCCGTGTGCAGCCCGACGAGGGTGTGACGCTGCGGTTCGGTTCGAAGGTCCCGGGCGTCGGCACGCACGTGCGCGACGTGACCATGGACTTCGGCTACGGGCACGCGTTCACCGAGGCGAGCCCCGAGGCGTACGAGCGGCTCATCCTCGACGTGCTCCTCGGCGACCCGCCGCTGTTCCCCCGTCACCAGGAGGTCGAGCTCTCCTGGAAGATCCTCGACCCGATCGAGGAGTTCTGGGCGACCCAGGGTCAGCCCGAGCAGTACCGTCCCGGCACGTGGGGTCCGGCGTCCGCCGATGCCCTGCTCGCCCGCGACGGCCGGAGTTGGAGGCGTCCATGAAGATCGATCTGCCGAACACCACGGTCTCGAAGATCCAGAAGTCCCTCATCCGCATCCGTGAGGAGGGCGGCGCGGTCGCACTCGGACGGGTGCTCACGCTCATCGTCGCGACCTCGCTCGGTCACGAGGAAGAAGCGATCGAGGCGGCCAACGAGGCCTCTCGCGAGCACCCGATGCGAGTGGTGATCGTGTCCCGGAACGAGGGCGACCGGAAGTCCCCGGGGCGCCTCGACGCGCAGATCCGAGTCGGGAGCGACGCCGGTGCGAGCGAGGTCATCGTCCTCCGGGCCTACGGCGAGACCGCGTCGGACGAGGAAGGCCTCGTCACGGGGCTCCTGCTGCCCGACGCGCCGGTCGTCGCCTGGTGGCCGGAGCGCGCTCCGGAGACCCCGGCGGACTCCGCACTCGGCCGGATCGCCCAGCGCCGGATCACCGACGCCGCCAACCAGCCGGACCCGCGGGTCGCGATCGAGGCGCTCGGAGCCTCGTACACGCCCGGTGACACCGACTTCGCGTGGACACGGTTGACCCTCTGGCGGAACCAGCTGGCTGCCGTGCTCGACCAGCCACCCTACGAGCCGGTGACCGCCGTGGAGGTCTCGGGCGCCAGCGATTCACCCTCCACCCACCTGCTCGCCGGATGGCTGCAGCTGCAGCTCCAGGTCCCCGTCACCCAGGTGACCTCGCCGCGGGCGACGGGTTCGAGCGGGATCCACGGCGTGACGTTGACGCGCGAGTCGGGGGACATCGTCCTCGAGCGGTCACTCGTCGACGTCGCGACGCTGTCGCAGCCGGGACAGCCGGTCCACGACCTGTCGCTGCCGCGCCGGAGTCTCCGGGACTGTCTCGCGGAGGAACTCCGTAGACTCGACCCCGACGTGCTCTTCGGAGACGTCGTCAAGCACGGAGTCCGCCAGCTCGGCGACACCGTCGCCGGCTGATCGACCGCGTCAGTCGCAATCGAAACGGAGTCACGTGACCAACGAACGACGGGTGCTGGTACACCCGGACAAGCAGGCCCTCGGCGCGTCGGTCGCCGCTCGCTTCATCACGAAGATCATCGACGTCATCGACGACCAGGGGCAGGCGTCCATCGCCGTCTCGGGTGGTTCGGTGTCGACGCTGGTCCTCGCAGCGATCGGGCAGTCTCCCGCCCGCGAGAGCGTCGACTGGTCGAAGGTCCACGTCTGGTGGGTCGACGAGCGGTGGGTCCCGAAGGGCGACGCCGACCGGAACGACACCGGCACGGAGTCGGACTTCTTCGCCCACGTGTCCATCCCGGACGACAACATCCACCTTATGCCGTCGAGCGATGAGGGCCTGACGATCGACGAGGCCGCGGCCAAGTACGCCGAGGAGCTGGCCGGTTCGGCATCGTCCGACGCGATGGCGCCGAGCTTCGACATCACCCTCCTCGGTGTCGGGCCCGACGGCCACACGGCGTCGCTGTTCCCGGAGTTCCCGCAGCTGGCCATCACCGACCGCAGCGTCGTTCCCGTGGACGACTCCCCCAAGCCGCCGCCGCAGCGGCTCACCCTCACCTACCCGGTGATCAACGCTTCGCAGCGCGTCTGGGTGGTCCTGTCCGGCGCCGAGAAGGCTTCGGTTCTGGGGCTCGCCCTGGCCGGCGCGTCGGTCGAGGACGTCCCGGTCGGCGGTGTGCAGGGTCGGAAGCGGACCGTGTTCTTCATCGATCAGGACGCCGCGCGCGACGTGCCGGAGAACCTCATCGCGTCGACGTACTGACGTCCGCACAGCGTCGTCCGACGGCCCCGGTGCTCCCTCGAGGAGCACCGGGGCCGTCCTCGTTCCCCGAGCACCAAGCGCTCCGCCCGAGGCCGCCGGACGGTCGCCCATGAGCGAGACGGACGCGGCGACGGCCGGGACGACGAAGCCCCGGCCTCCCGCGATGGAAGCCGGGGCTTCGTCGACAGGCGACGGCGCGGGCTACTCCGACTTGAGCGTCCCGCGACGAGCTCGGAGCTGCTGGAGCGCTTCCTCCAGGAGCTGCGCGGCTTCCTCTTCGGTACGACGCTCCTTGACGTACGCGAGGTGCGTCTTGTACGGCTCGGTCTTGGTCACGAGGGGCGGGTTGTCCTTGTCACGCCCGGCCGGGAGACCCGACGACGGTGAGTCGATGACCTCGGGGATCTCCTCGTCCGGCAGACCCGCGGCGAAGTACCGCACGGTCTCGTTGCCGAGCGCGTCCCAGTACGAGATCGCCACTCGGTCCGCCTGGATGCCGCGGTCCTGCTCCCCCATCGGGCCCGCGCCGACGCGTGACCCTCGGATTGCACTGCCTCCGGATGCCATGTATTCAGCTCCCCGCCGTGAACTTGCTGATGAGACCGAGCACGATGATGCAGACGATCCACACCAGCCCGAGGATCACCGTGATCCTGTTGAGGTTCCGCTCTGCGACGCCGGACGCTCCGAGATTGCTCGTCACGCCACCGCCGAACATGTCGGAGAGACCGCCGCCGCGACCGCGGTGCAGGAGGATGAGCAGCGTCAGCAGGAGGCTCGTGATGGCGAGCAGCACCTGGAGGACGACCTGGAGGATGACCACGCGGACCCTTTCGTGTCAGTCAGCTGTACGAGTATAACGGCACGGCCACGCCGAACAGCGCGCCGGACCGGGAACGTGAGGCACGGTACCGGCCGGAGTCGAGCCTCCCGGGCGGTGCCGGGCCGGCTGTCACGGCATGCGGAGGAGCGCGTCAGGCACCCAGGTGCGGCCCGAGGCGAGACGTGCGGCCCGAGGCGAGACGTGCGGCCCGAGGCGAGACGTGCGGCCCGAGACGTGCGGCCCGCACCGACGGTGGTCAGAGGCCGACGTGCTGCCGGAAGCGGCAGATGGCCGCGAACTCGGCGACGTCGAGGCTCGCGCCACCGACGAGGGCGCCGTCGATGTCGGGCTCCCGCATGAACCCCGCGATGTTGCCGGACTTCACGGAACCGCCGTAGAGCACCCGAGTGCTCGCCGCGATGTCGTCGCCCCATGCGGTCGCGATCGCACGACGGAGCGCGGCGCAGTCGTCCTGCGCCTGCTCGGGCGTCGCGGCCTGACCGGACCCGATGGCCCACACGGGCTCGTACGCCACGACGATCTCGGCGGCGGGCACGGCGCGGAGCACCACCTCGAGCTGCTCGACCGGTACCTTGCCGGCACCGTGGGACTCCCGGTCCTCGGCGGTCTCACCCACGCACACGACCGGAACCAGGCCGTGCCGGAGCGCCGCGGCCGTCTTCTCCGCGACGATCTCGTCGGTCTCCCCGTGTTCGGTCCGCCGCTCCGAATGCCCGACGATCACGTACGTCGCGTCGAGGGCGGCGAGGAACGCCCCGCTGACCTCGCCCGTGTGCGCGCCGGACGAGTGCCGTGAGAGGTCCTGTCCGCCGAAGCGGATGCGCAACTTGTCCGCGGAGACGAGCGTCTGCACGCTCCGCAGGTCCGTGAACGGCGGGAACACCGCGACCTCGACGTCGTCGTGGTCGTGTCGGGCGTCCTTGAGCGTCCAGGCGAGCTTCTGCACCGTGGCGATGGCCTGGAGGTGGTCCAGGTTCATCTTCCAGTTGCCCGCGATGAGCGGCGAGCGGGTCATGCGCTCCACCCGAGGGCTTCGAGGCCGGGCAGGCTCTTCCCCTCGAGGAACTCGAGGCTCGCCCCGCCACCGGTCGAGATGTGACCGAACTGGTCGTCGTCGAAGCCGAGTGAGCGGACCGCGGCCGCGGAGTCACCGCCACCGACGACCCCGAGGCCCTCGACCTCGGTGAGCGCCTGGGCGACCGTCTTGGTCCCAGCGGCGAACGCCGGGAACTCGAACACGCCCATCGGGCCGTTCCAGAACACCGTCCGCGAGCCGCGGACCGCGTCGGCGAACCGCGCCGCGGTCTCCGGCCCGATGTCGAGACCGATGCCGTCCGCGCCGAAGCGGGCGGACTCGATCGCGTCCGCCGCGACGACCTCGTGCTCGGCGTCGGCCGCGAATCCGGACGCCACCACGACGTCGGTGGGCAGGTCGATGGTGACGCCGCGCTGCGCTGCCTCGTCGAGGTAGCCCCGCACGGTGTCGAGCTGGTCGCGTTCGAGGAGCGACGACCCGACACCGTGGCCCTGCGCCGCGAGGAACGTGAACAGCATGCCGCCTCCGATGCACAGGGTGTCCACCCGCGGGAGCAGGTGCGCGATCACGCCGAGCTTGTCGCTGACCTTCGAGCCGCCGAGCACCACGGTGTATGGGCGCTCGGGTTCGGTGGTCAGGCGCTCGAGGACACCGAGCTCCTGTTCGATCAGGAGTCCGGCCGCGCTCGGCAACGCTCCCGCCAACTCGTAGACGCTCGCCTGCTTGCGGTGCACGACGCCGAATCCGTCGGAGACGAACGCCTCGCCCATGGCGGCGATGCGGTCCGCGAAGTCGCCGCGCACGCCGACGTCCTTCGCGGTCTCCTCGCTGTTGAACCGGAGGTTCTCCAGTACCAGGACGTCGCCGTCCTCGAGGGCCTCGGCGGCTGCGGTGGCGGCGTCACCGACGGTCTCGTCGCAGAAGGCGACCGGCTTGCCGAGCAGTTCGGAGAGCCGCTGCGCGACGGGTGCGAGGCTGAACTCTGCCTTGCGTTCGCCGTCGGGCCGCCCGAGGTGCGAGATCACGATGACCCGTGCGCCGACTCCGATGAGTCGATTCAGGGTGCCGAGCGACGCGCGCACGCGGCCGTCGTCCGTGATGGTGCCGTCGGCCAGCGGGACGTTCAGGTCACACCGGACGACGACGCGCTTGCCCGCCAGGTCGCCGAGGTCCTCGAGGGTACGGAGTGCCATGGGTTACAGGCGCTCCCCGACGTACTCCGTCAGGTCGACGAGGCGGTTGGAGTAGCCCCACTCGTTGTCGTACCACGAGGTGATCTTGACCAGGTTGCCCATGACCTTCGTCAGGCCCGAGTCGTAGATCGACGAGTGCGGGTTCGTCGTGATGTCGCTCGACACGAGCGGCTCGTCGCTGTACTCGAGGATGCCCTTGAGCGGCCCCTCCGCGGCGGCCTTGTACGCCGCGTTGATGTCGTCGATCGTCACGTCGGAGGAGGTCTCGAGCGTGAGGTCGGTGATCGACCCGGTCGGCACCGGCACGCGGAGCGCGAATCCGTCCAGCTTGCCCGCGAGCTCCGGGAGCACGAGACCGATGGCCTTGGCGGCGCCGGTCGAGGTCGGCACGATGTTGAGCGCGGCGGCGCGGGCACGGCGGAGGTCCTTGTGCGGGCCGTCCTGGAGGTTCTGGTCCGCCGTGTAGGCGTGCACCGTCGTCATGAGACCGCGCTCGATGCCGAACGCGTCGTTGAACACCTTGGCGAGCGGCGCGAGGCTGTTCGTCGTGCAGGACGCGTTCGAGATGATGTGGTGCGACGCCGGGTCGTAGGTGCCCTCGTTCACACCGAGCACGATCGTGACGTCGTCGCCCGTGGCCGGCGCCGAGATGATGACCTTCTTGGCGCCCGCCTCGATGTGCTTCCGCGCGTCCTCGGCCTTCGTGAAGAACCCGGTCGACTCGATGACGATGTCGACACCGAGCTCGCCCCACGGCAGCTTGGCGGGGTCGCGCTCGGCCAGGACCTTGATCGGCTTGCCGTCGACGACGATGCTGTCGCCCTCGAGCCCGACCTCAGCCGGGAGCTTGCCCGTGATCGAGTCGTACTTCAGGAGCTGAGCGAGCGCCTTGTTGTCGGTGAGGTCGTTCACCGCGACGACCTCGAGCTCGCTGCCCTTGGCCAGGGCGGCCCGGAAGAAGTTGCGGCCGATCCGGCCGAAGCCGTTGATGCCGATCTTGACGGTCAATGGAACTCCTGTGTCTGTCGAGCGTGCTTTCGACGCTGGTGTTCGGAGTGCAGGTCGGGGCCTGCGCCTGAGGCTGACGATACGCCCGAGACGTCGTCGGGACGACAGTAGCAGTCGGCACAGACCGGTCGACGCACGAGGTCGAGCGACGTCACGGACGGGCGCGGGAGACGCTTCCGCGGGTCCGTGGCCGAGCGCTCAGGCCTCGTCGAGGTCGTCCGGCAGGTTCGCCTCGGTGCCCGGGACACCCAGGTCGAGCGCCTTCTTGTCGGCCATCGCGAGCAGGCGCCGGATGCGTCCGGCGATGGCGTCCTTCGTCATGGGAGGGTCAGCGTGCTGCCCGAGCTCGTCGAGGCTCGCATCGCGGTGGGTGAGCCGCAGTGCCCCTGCGTACTTCAGGTGGTCCGGGACGTCGTCGCCCAGGATCTCGAGCGCTCGCTCCACCCGGGCGCACGCGGCGACCGCCGCCTGCGCCGAGCGACGGAGGTTCGCGTCGTCGAAGTTCACGAGCCGGTTCGCGGTCGCGCGGACCTCGCGACGCTGACGGAGCTCCTCCCACTCCGCGCTGCACCGCGCTGCGCCCATGACGGTGAGCATCTGGCCGATCGCCTCACCGTCCCGGATCACGACGCGGTGGACGCCCCGGACCTCCCGGCCCTTCGCCGCGACACCGAGGCGGGACGCCGCTCCGACGAGCGCCATCGCAGCCTCGTTCCCGGGGCAGGTGACCTCGAGTGCGGCAGCGCGCCCCGGGTCGGTCAGCGTGCCGGTGGCGAGGAAGGCGCCACGCCAGATGGCGGCGAGGTCGTCACGGTTGCCGGTCGTCAGTCGGTTCGGGAGGCCCCGAACCGGGCGACGACGGGCGTCCATGAGACCGGTCTGGCGCGCCAGGGTCTCGCCCGCCTCGAGCACGCGGACCAGGTAGCGGGTCCCGCGCCGCGCGGATGCGGACGAGCCGACGCTCGCCTCGCTGCGCACGCCGTACAGCTCAGCGAGGTCCTTCCGCACGCGGTGCACGATGATCCGGGTGTCGAGTTCGACCTCGACCGCGATCCTGCCCGAGATGACGTGCAGGCCCCCCGCGAACCGCAGCACCGTCGCGAGTTCCGCGGCGCGGACCGTGTTGCGGTTCACGGCCACGCGGGCCAGTTCGTCCTTGACCTCGGCAGTCAACGGCAATGCATCATTCCTTACGTTCGGGGGCACGCGGGAAGGGAGGGTCGGTCACTCCCTACCGAGGTCGCGGTTCTTGACGCGCACGGCCACGTTCGGCATCCCGCGGATGAGACTCGCCAGCTCGGCGACGATGGCGACGGACCGGTGCTTGCCGCCCGTGCAGCCAATGGCGATCGTAGCGTGTCTCTTGTTCTCTCGCTGGTACCCGGCCAGCACCGGCTCGACCGCCGCCGCGTAGCGGTCGATGAACGGACGTGCTCCGTCCTGGCCCAGGACGTAGTCCGCGACGTCGGCGTCGAGGCCCGTGTGCTCGCGGAGTTCCGGCACCCAGTAGGGGTTCGGGAGGAAGCGGACGTCCGCCACCATGTCCGCATCTGCGGGCAGTCCGTACTTGAACCCGAAACTCATCAGGGTCACCTGCACGCCCACGAACCGGTCCTCGGCGAACTGCTCCGCGACCCGGGCGGCGAGCTGGTGGATGTTGAGGTCCGACGTGTCGATGACGACGTCCGAGGCTTCACGGAGTCCGAGCAGACGCGACCGCTCTCGACCGATGCCGTCGAGGAGCGTGTCCTCGCCCTGCAAGGGGTGGGGCCGCCGCACCTGCTCGAACCGCCGGACGAGGACGGCGTCGGTCGCCTCGAGGAAGAGCACCCGGACCCGTGCGGTGGTGCTGTCCCGGAGTCGTCGGACGGCCCCCTCGGGGTCGGTGAAGAACCTCCCACCGCGGACGTCCACGACGGTCGCGATCTTCGGCAGCGACTCCCCCGCCCGCTCGGCCAGGTCGGTCAACGGACCGAGCATCTGCGTCGGCAGGTTGTCGACGACGTACCAGCCGAGGTCCTCCAGCGCCTTCCCGACGGTGGACCGCCCCGCGCCGGACATGCCGGTCACGATGAGCACGTCGTGCGAGGGACTACTGAGGTCGGTCATTCGTGAGCGCGCTCCGTGGTCACCGTGCGGTGTGGTCGTCATCGGACTGGTCCGCCCAGGCTAGCGGCTCACCGAATGGAGCGCGGGCAGATCCGGCGCTTCGGGCGCTGACCCGGGTTCGGGCGCTTCGGGCGCTGATCCGGGTTCGGGCGCTTCGGGCGCTGACCCGGGTTCGGGCGCTGACGTCGGTGCCGACGCGTCGAGCTGTCTCCGGACGGCAGCGGCCGTCGCCGGACCGATGCCGGGGACCTCGGCGATCTCCTCCGGTGTCGCATCGCGCAGCCGAGCCACGGACCCGAAATGCTTGAGGAGACCGTTGACGCGCGTCGGACCGAGGCCGGGGATCTCGGCGAGCCGGCTCCGGACATCGCGCTTGCGCCGTGTCCGCTGGTGGGTGATCGCGAACCGGTGCGCCTCGTCACGGATCCGCTGGATCAGGAACAACGCCTCGGAGTTCCGCGGCAGGATCACCGGGAAGTCATCGCCCGGTAACCAGATCTCCTCCAGGCGCTTGGCGATCCCGCACAGCGCGATGTCCGTGACGCCGGCGTCGGCCATCGCCCGGGCAGCGGCCTCGACCTGCGGCTGACCGCCGTCGACGATGAGCAGCTGCGGTCGGTACGCGAACCGCTTGGTGCGTGTGCCCTGCTCGACGACCTCGTCGCTGGTCGGGTCCGCCACGGTCGGGAGGTCGGCGTCCTCGTCGAGCCGCGCGAGGCGTCGTGACAGCACCTGGTACATGCTGTCCGTGTCGTCACGGGACTCGGCGATCGTGTAGCGCCGGTACTGGTCCTTCCGTGGCAGGCCGTCCTCGAAGACGACCATCGACGCGACGATGTTCGTGCCCTGCAGGTGGGAGATGTCGTAGCACTCCATCCGCAGCGGCGCCTCGGTCATCCCGAGGGCGTCCTGGATGTCGGCGAGCGCGGCGGAGCGGGTCGTGTAGTCGGCCGACCGCTTGGTCTTGTACAGCATCAGGGCCTGGGCAGCATTGACCGTCGCGGTCTTCGCCAGGCCGGCACGGTCCCCACGCTGGGCTGTGCTGAGTCGTACCGCGCGGCCACCACGCTGTTCGGACAGCCAGGTCTCGAGGGCGTCGGCGTCCTCGGGCAGCGCCGGGACGACGACCTCGCGCGGCGGCTCCTCGGCTCCCGCGTACACGCTCTGCACGATCTGCTCGACGAGCTCGCCGGTGCTGATGTCGAGCTCCTTGTCGACCACCCAGCCCCGCACGCCTCGGATCCGGCCACCCCGCACCGTGAACTGCTGGACCGCGGCCGCGAGTTCGTCCTCGGCGACACCGAACAGGTCGAGGTCGACCGAGTCGCGGAGCACGACGGCGCTCTTCTCGAGCACCGCCTCGAGCGCCTCGACCTGGTCGCGGTAGCGGGCCGCTTCCTCGTAGTGCATGGCGTCGGCGGCGGCTGCCATCCGTGCACGACGTTCGCTGATGACCCGCCGGTCGTAGCTGCCCATGAAGCGGACGAACTCCTCGACGATCGCCCGGTGCTCCTCGATCGACACCCGACCGGAGCACGGACCGCCGCACTTGCCGATCTGCCCCGGGAAACAGGGCCGCCCGGTCTGCATCGCGCGCTTGTAGCTCGAGTCCGAACAGGTGCGGATCGGGAACACCTTGATCATCAGGTCGATCGTGTCGTGCACCGCCCAGATCTTCGGGTACGGCCCGAAGTACTTGGCGCCCCGGATCTTCCGGTTCCGCGTGACCATGACCCGAGGGGCTTCGTCCCCGAGGGTGATCGCCATGTACGGGTACGACTTGTCGTCCCGGAACTTGACGTTGAAGGGCGGATCGAACTCCTTGATCCACGTGTACTCGAGCTGGAGTGCCTCGATCTCGCTCCCCACCACGGTCCACTCGACGCTCGCCGCCGTGAGGACCATCCGCCGGGTCCGCTCGTGCAGGGTCGGCAGCGGTGCGAAGTAGTTGCTGAGGCGAGCACGGAGGTTCTTCGCCTTGCCGACGTACAACACGCGTCCGTCGGCGTCACGCCACCGGTACACGCCCGGGTCGGTCGGGATCTCGCTCGCTCTCGGTCGCCACGGGACGGTGTCCGCCACCTACCGGACCTCCGCCGCGACCCGACTGCGTCCGGCCACGTGGTCCGCCGACCGACGATCGACCGCACGCTGCGCACCCACTCGGGCGTCCTGGGCATCGAAGATCTCGCGGAGGAACACGCCCGTGTGACTCTCCGGCACGTCCGCGACGTGTTCCGGCGTCCCCGTGGCGAGCACCGTGCCACCACCCGACCCGCCCTCGGGGCCCATGTCGACGATCCAGTCCGCCGACTTGATGACGTCGAGGTTGTGCTCGATCGTGATGACCGTGTTGCCCTTGTCGACGAGCCCCTGCAGCACGAGCAGGAGCTTGCGGACGTCCTCGAAGTGGAGTCCGGTCGTCGGCTCGTCGAGCACGTACACGGTCCGCCCGTTCGACCGACGCTGCAGTTCGGTCGCGAGCTTGACGCGCTGGGCCTCACCACCGGAGAGCGTCGTGGCACTCTGACCGAGACGCACGTACCCGAGTCCGACGTCGACGAGGGTCTTCATGTAGCGGTGGATCGCCGAGATCGGCTCGAAGAACTCGGCCGCCTCGCTGATCGGCATCTCGAGCACCTCGGAGATGTTCTTGCCCTTGTAGTGGACCTGCAGGGTCTCGCGGTTGTAGCGCGCACCACCACAGACCTCGCACGTCACGTAGACGTCCGGCAGGAAGTTCATCTCGATCTTGATCGTGCCGT
The DNA here is from genome assembly GCF_003234555.1 of Curtobacterium sp. MCBD17_019. NCBI lineage: Bacteria > Bacillati > Actinomycetota > Actinomycetes > Micrococcales > Microbacteriaceae > Curtobacterium > Curtobacterium sp. MCBD17_019. The sequence goes on from NZ_QKTT01000003.1 coordinate 149,693, forward strand.
CGCCCGCGCAGTTCTCGCAGCGCCCGCCCTTGACGTTGAAGCTGAAGCGACCGGGCCCGTAGCCGCGGGTCTTGGCCTCTTGCGTCTCGGCGAACAGGTTCCGGATCCGATCGAACACACCGGTGTACGTCGCGGGGTTCGACCGCGGGGTCCGGCCGATGGGCGCCTGGTCGACGTGCACGACCTTGTCGAGCTGGTCGAGGCCCTTCACGCGGGTGTGCTTGCCCGGGATGTGTCGAGCACCGTTGAGCTGGTTGGCGAGCACCTTGTAGAGGATGTCGTTGACGAGCGTCGACTTGCCGGAACCACTGACCCCGGTGACGGCCGTGAACACCCCGAGGGGGAACTGCACCTCGACGTCCTTCAGGTTGTTCGCCCGTGCCCCCTGGACGGTGATGACGCGCTTCCGGTCGACGCGACGACGCTCTGCAGGGAGCTCGATGGCACGACGCCCCGCGAGGTAGTCCCCGGTCGTCGAACCGCGGTTGTCGAGCAGCTCCTGGTACGGCCCCGAGTGCACGATCCGACCGCCGTTCACGCCCGCACCCGGGCCGACGTCGACGATCCAGTCGGCCGTCCGGATCGTGTCCTCGTCGTGCTCCACGACGATCAGCGTGTTCCCGAGGTCGCGCAGCTTGACCAGGGTGTCGATGAGACGCCGGTTGTCCCGCTGGTGCAGGCCGATGCTCGGCTCGTCGAGCACGTACAGCACGCCGGTCAGGCCCGAGCCGATCTGCGTCGCCAAGCGGATCCGCTGGGCCTCCCCGCCGGAGAGCGACCCTGCACCACGAGACAGGGTCAGGTACGACAGCCCCACCTCGAGCAGGAACTCGAGGCGCGCGCGGATCTCGCGCAGCACGGCGGCCGCGATGTGGGCCTCCCGAGGGGTGAGGGCGAGCGACTCCATGAAGGCGTGGGAGTCCTCCAGGCTGAGGTCGCAGACGTCGGCGATGCTCCGGTCCGCGACCGTCACGGCGAGCACCTCGGGCTTGAGGCGCGTGCCGTCGCAGACCGGACACGGGACCTCGCGGAGGTACCCCTGGAACCGCTGGCGCTGCGCGTCGGTCTCGGCCTCGCCGTACTTGCGCTCGATGTAGGGCATCACGCCCTCGAAACCACTGGTGTAGCGCATCTCACGGCCGAACCGGTTGCGCCAGGACACCGACACCTCGAAGTCCTTGCCCGTCAGGATGGCTGCCTGGACGGCCGGGTCGAGCTGGTTCCACGGGGTGTCGAGCCGGAACCCGAGCTCCTTGCCGAGTCCCTGCAGGAGCTTCTCGAAGTAGCTGTAGAGGCCGCCCGTCCCCGTCCACGGCAGGACGACGCCGTCGGCGAGGCTCGCCTCGGGGTCGCCGAGCACGAGGTCCGGATCGACCGACATCCGTGTACCGAGGCCGGAGCACTCGGGGCATGCTCCGAACGGCGCGTTGAACGAGAACGTCCGGGGCTCGATCTCGGTGAGCGCGAGCGGGTGGTTGTTCGGGCACGAGAGGTTCTCGGAGTAGGTCCGAACCGCACCGGGGCCCTCGTGGTCGACGAGGTCGATCGAGACGGTGCCGCCGGTGAGCCGGAGTGCGGTCTCGAGCGAGTCGGTCAGGCGCCCGAGGACGTCGTCCGACGCGACGAGGCGGTCGACGATGACCGCGATGTCGTGCTTGACCTGCTTCTTCAACGTGGGCGGTGTGCTCAGTTGCACGCGCTCGCCGTCGACGATGGCCCGCGCGTACCCGGAGGCCGCGAGTTCCTGGAAGAGGTCGACGAACTCGCCCTTCTTCTTCGACACGATGGGTGCCAGCACCTGGAACCGCGTACCGGTCTCGAGCGTCATCAACTGGTCGGCGATCTGCTGCACCGACTGCTTGCTGATCACCTCGCCACACACCGGGCAGTGCGGAACACCGATGCGCGCCCACAGCAGCCGCATGTAGTCGTAGACCTCGGTGATCGTCCCGACCGTCGAGCGCGGGTTGCGGTTCGTCGACTTCTGGTCGATCGACACGGCGGGGCTGAGTCCCTCGATGAAATCCACGTCGGGACGATCCACCTGCCCGAGGAACTGGCGCGCGTACGCCGACAGCGACTCGACGTACCGACGCTGCCCCTCGGCGAAGATCGTGTCGAACGCGAGCGAGGACTTGCCCGAGCCGGACAGACCCGTGAACACGACGAGGGAGTCCCGCGGGATCTCGAGGTCGACGTCCCGCAGGTTGTGCACGCGCGCACCCCGGACGCTGAGCGTCGAGGTCGAGGTCCCGGAGATGCTGGCGCCGGGGACGTGCGGCTCGCCGGGTTGCCCGAAGGCCGCCAGATCGGAGGAAGGAGTACCGCGGTCGGAGGTGATGGTCATCACCTCGATTCTACGAAGCCCGTCTGACATCCGGCCCGCCCCGCGCGTCCCACGGGGTTCGCCCCTCGCGGACAGCGGCGGCCGGCCCGGCACACGTCCGGGGTCAGACCGACGTGACGGCGGGCTCGCGGCCCACGACCGCCGCCGAGGCCTCCCAGAGGCGCGCCGCCGCGGTGCGATCGTGGGCATGGGGTTCCGCGGGGACGACGGTCGCCCCTCCGCGCAACTGGAACCATCCGTCCGGGCCCCAGTACGCGCCGGATCGGACGTCATCGCCCACCGCGGCGTGCACGAGCGGGACGGCCCCGGCGTCCTTGCCCTGCGCGACCAGACGGCCCCCGACGCGGAGCCACGGTGCTCCGGGTCCGGACGGCACGACCCCCGGACGCGACGGCGACAGCGAGTCGAGCGCGAGACCAGGGTGCGCCACGACGCTCCGCACGGAGGAGCCGCTGTCCGCGAGACGCTGGGCGAGCTCGAACCCGAACAGCATCACGGCGAGCTTGCTCCGCGCGTACTGGAGGTAGTTCACGTAGGGATCCGCCCGGAAGGGGTCCCGCCCGTCGAGCCGGACCCACCGGTGGCTGATGCTCCCGACGTGCACCACGCGACCCGCCGTCCGCTCGAGCAGCGGCAGCACCTGCGCCGTCAAGGCGAAGTGCCCGAGGTGGTTCGTCCCGATCTGCAGCTCGATCCCCTGGGCGGTGCGACGTTCCCGGCGCGACCCCACGACCCCCGCGTTGTTCACGAGGGCGTCGACCGGTCCGAGACCGGCGATGGCGTCGGCCGCCTCCGTGACGCTCCTGAGGTCGGCCAGGTCGACGAGGACCTGCGCGATCGATGCGTCCGGTGCCGCACGACGGATCGCCTGCTCGGCTCGCGCAGCGCGCTCCCGGTCGCGGCACGCGAGCACGACGCGGTGCCCCGCCACGGCGAGCTGCTCGGCCGTGAAGTACCCGAGGCCAGCACTCGCCCCCGTCACGACGACGGTGCGCCGGACCGCCGGATCACCGGACATGTCCGGCGGCCTCCATCTGTCGCAGGGCCTTCTTCAGGTCCTGGACCTCGTCACGGAGCCGCGCGGCCAGCTCGAACTTCAGCTCGCCGGCCGCCTGCAGCATCTGCTCGTTGAGGTCCGCGATCGTCGACTCGAGTTGGCTCGCACCCTCGGCCGCGAGGCCTTCGCGGCGGAGGTTCGGCGTGGGCGAGCGACGGGCGTCGCCGGCCCCGCGGCGCTCCAGGAGCTCGCGGGTGTCGGCGCCCTCGCGCGCGAGGACCTCGGTGATGTCCGCGATCTTCTTGCGGAGCGGCTGCGGGTCGATCCCACGCTCGGTGTTGTAGGCGATCTGCTTCTCGCGACGCCGCTCGGTCTCGTCGAGCGCCTGCCGCATCGAGTCCGTGATCTTGTCGGCGTACATGTGGACCTCACCGCTGACGTTGCGGGCGGCACGACCGATCGTCTGGATGAGCGAGGTGGACGACCGGAGGAATCCCTCTTTGTCGGCGTCGAGGATCGCGACGAGCGACACCTCGGGCAGGTCGAGCCCCTCGCGCAGCAGGTTGATGCCGACGAGCACGTCGTACACGCCCTGCCGCAGTTCGGTCAGCAGCTCGACGCGCTTCAGCGTGTCGACGTCCGAGTGCAGGTAGCGGACACGCACGCCCGCGTTCCCGAGGAAGTCCGTGAGCTCCTCGGCCATGCGCTTGGTCAGGGTGGTCACGAGGACGCGCTCGTCCCGGTCCACACGGATGCGGATCTCCTCGAGCAGGTCGTCGATCTGCCCCTCACTCGGCTTGATCACGATCTGCGGGTCGACGAGCCCCGTCGGCCGGATGATCTGCTCCACCACGCTGTCGGTCACACCCAGCTCGTAGCGGCCGGGCGTCGCCGACAGGTAGACCTTCTGACCGACGCGGTCGAGGAACTCCTCCCACGTCAGCGGGCGGTTGTCCATCGCGCTCGGCAGCCGGAACCCGTGCTCCACGAGCGTGCGCTTGCGTGACGCGTCGCCTTCGTACATGGCGCCGATCTGCGGCACGGTGACGTGCGACTCGTCGATGACGACGAGGAAGTCGTCCGGGAAGTAGTCGATCAGGCAGTGGGGCGCCTCGCCGGGGGCGCGGCCGTCGATGTGGCGCGAGTAGTTCTCGATGCCGCTGCAGAACCCGATCTGCTCCATCATCTCGATGTCGAATGTCGTGCGCATGCGCAGCCGCTGGGCCTCGAGCAGCTTGCCCTGCTGCTCGAGTTCGGCCAGGCGCTCTGCCAGTTCCTCCTTGATGGTGCCGATCGCGCGGTGCATCACGTCGGTGGCGGCGACGTAGTGCGAGCCGGGGAACACGGTCACCGCTGGCAGCTCCTTCACGACGTTGCCCGTGAGCGGGTGCAGCGCCGTCAGGGCCTCGATCTCGTCGCCGAACATCTCGATGCGGATCGCGAGTTCCTCGTACACGGGGATGATCTCGATCGTGTCGCCACGCACGCGGAACGTGCCCCGGGCGAAGTCGACGTCGTTGCGCTGGTACTGCATCGCCACGAAGCGGCGCACGAGCGTGTCCCGCGAGATCTGCTGTCCCACCTGCAGCGCGAGGGACGCGTTCATGTACTGCTCCGGCGTACCGAGGCCGTAGATGCAGGACACCGTCGAGACGACCACGGTGTCCCTGCGGCTCAGCAGGGAGTTCGTCGTCGAGTGCCGGAGCCGCTCGACCTCGGCGTTGATCGACGAGTCCTTCTCGATGAAGGTGTCGGTCTGCGGGACGTACGCCTCGGGCTGGTAGTAGTCGTAGTACGAGACGAAGTACTCGACCGCGTTGTTCGGGAGCAGACCGCGGAACTCGTTGGCGAGCTGCGCGGCGAGCGTCTTGTTGTGGGCGAGCACCAGGGTCGGCCGTTGCACCTGCTCGATGAGCCACGCGGTGGTCGCCGACTTGCCCGTCCCCGTGGCGCCGAGCAGGACCACGTCCGTCTCGCCCGCGTTGATCCGCCCCGCGAGTTCCGCGATGGCGGCCGGCTGGTCACCGCTGGGCTCGTACTCGGAGATGACCTCGAACCGACGGAGGGCTCGGGTGGGTTCGATCATCGTGGTCATGCCGTCGATGCTAAGCGCGACGACCGACAGCGGCCCGACTGGTTCGCGGCGGGCTGATCGCTCGCGCGTATCCTGGTGTGATCACGCTCCAAGATGGCTGATAGGGAGCGGCGATACCGTGATCGACCGTGGGGAGGCGCTCAGGTCGCCGGCTCCACCGCTCCCCCGCTCACTCCGAAGAACAGGACCCGCGATGACCACCGCAGCGAAACCGGCCGCGGCCCCCGTACCCGTCAAGGCGAGCCCCTTCCGCGGACGCCTCCGCGGACGGGTCCTGCTCCTGCTCTGCGTCATGTACGCGATCTCGTACATCGACCGGACGAACATCTCGACCGCCCTCCCCGAGATGGCGAAGGACCTGGACCTGTCGACGACGGCGCAGGGTGCGATCGTGTCCGCGTTCGCGCTCCCCTACGCCTTCGTCCAGATGGGCGGCGGCTGGCTGGGCGAGAAGATCGGCCCGCGTCGGTCGCTCCTCGCCATCGGTGTCCTCTGGGGCGTCGCGACGATCTGGACGGGCCTCGCGGGCGGCGTCCTCAGTCTCTTCCTCGCTCGCGCACTCCTCGGCCTCACCGAGGGATCCGCGTTCCCCACCGCGACGCAGGCGATGAGCCGGTGGATCCCCCGGGACCGCAACGGGTTCGCCCAGGGGATCGTGCACTCCGCCTCGCGGCTCGGCAACGCCCTCGCCCCGCTCCTCGTCGCGGCGATCATCGCCGCCGCCGGCTGGCGCGAGTCCTTCATCTACGTCGGCCTGCTCAGCGCCATCTGGGCGGGATTCTGGTGGTTCCTCTTCCGCGATCGTCCGGAGACCGCACCCGGCATCTCGCAGCGTGAGCTGGACGAACTCCCGCCCGCCCAGGTGCGCGCCACGCGTCCGCCGGTCCCGTGGCGCCAGCTCATCAAGCAGATCCTGCCGGTCTCGTTCGTCGACTTCGGCTACGGCTGGACGCTCTGGGTGTTCCTCACCTGGATCCCGTCATTCCTCGCCGACTCCTACCACCTCCCGCTCACGACGTACGCCGGCTACACGTCGGTGATCCTCCTCGCCGGCGTGATCGGCGACACCGTCGGTGGCATCGTCTCGGACCGACTCATCCGTCGTGCCGGTGACGCGCGCAAGGCCCGTCGCACGGTCCTCCTGATCGGGCTCGTGGGTTCCGCGGTGTGCCTGCTCCCGCTGCTGTTCTCGCACCACCTCTGGCTCGCGTCCGCCTCGCTCATGCTCTCGTTCTTCTTCCTCGAGCTGACGAACGCCAACCTGTGGGCCATCCCGATGGACGTCGCCCCCCAGTGGTCGGGCACCGCGAGCGGCATGATGAACACCGGCTACGGCTTCGCCGGCGTGTTCTCCCCCATCGTGTTCGGGTGGCTCGTCGGGGTGTCCGGGTGGCAGTGGCCGTTCGCCCTGTCCGTCGCACTCCTCCTCGGCGCCGCGATCGTCGCCTGGTTCATGAACCCGAGGCGCCTGACGGTCACCGACGGCGTGCTCGAGATCGGCGTCCCGGCGGCGGAACGCATCGCCTGAGACCACGACGGACGGGCCGTCCCAGCTGGGTGGGACGGCCCGTTCGCGGATCACCGCTCGACGTGCGACCCGCCGACGTCGTCCGTCTCGCCGACGAGCGCGTCATCCGGTTCGACGGCCTCGCTCGAGGGCTCGCGTCCCGCGTCGCGGACGGCACGAGCCGTCGTCGTGGTCGTACCGCCCGCGGACGCGAGCCGCTCCCGTCCGCGGCGCCGGGCCTCCCGAGCGCTCCGGGACCCGAGCGACGGACGCCCGGTGAGCGGGATGCTGAGCGGCGTCCAGCGGAACAGTTCGGTGATCGCGACGGCGAGCACGATGACGAGCACGTACGTGACCGGCGTGAGCCACGGCTGCGCGACATGCCGCTCCAGCCAGCTGTCGCCGTAGAGCAGCAGGAAGATCACGAACGGGTGGCTCAGGAAGATGCCGAACGACCGGTCGGACCCGTAGTCGATGACGCGCGCCAGGAGGGTCGAGGGGTCGCGTCGGTCGGCCCACGCCGCGCCGAGCGCGAGGAAGCCCATCCCGATCGCGGCGCTCCAGACGACCTCGATCGGCTGCAGCGGGGTGCCGGCCGCGTACAGGGACTGGCCGAGGAGCACCTGCCCCGCCCACACGGCGAGGGTGAGCACGCCGACCCCGGTGACCCCCCAGCCGATGAGTCGCCGACGCACCCGGATCCAGGTGAGGAACGCCTCCGCGTGGTCCGCGGCGACGGCACCCGAGACGATGAAGAAGACGTACATGAAGAAGAACTGCTTGCTGTACCCGTGCATCCAGTCGAACGAGTGCGGCCAGTACTTGTACGCGCCGTAGACGACCAGGTTGACCACGAGCGCGACGACCGTCAGCAGCACGTGATGACGGCGCGTGCGTCGGACCAGCCACATGATCGCCGGGAGCAGCAGGTACACCTGCATGGTCACGAGCAGGAAGTACAGGTGGTACATCGCCGTGCCGGTCACGATCCCGTGCGCGAGGTCCGTCACCAGGAGCGGGACGTCCCCGCGCTCGGTCGCGCTGAGGAGCCACGCCGACCCGACGTACACGAGGGACCACGCCAGGTACGGCACACCGACGAGCAGGAACCGCTTCGGCCAGAACTGCGACATCGGCTTCGGTCGCAGTGTGTAGCTGTAGACGAGGACGAACGCCGTCAGCGAGAAGAACACGAGGCGGGTGAAGTGCAACAGCGCGAGCAGGGCGTAGTAGAAGTGGTTGTCCGACGCGGTCGTGTGGCTCGTCGTGTGGACGCCGATCACACACGCGAAGGTCAGGATCCGCAGGACGTCGACCTCGTACAGGTGACGCGGGCGGCCGTTCTGCCGTGTCGGTGTGGTGACGTTCGTGTCGGTGGCGGCGGGGGCGGATTGCACCGCTCAAGGCTACGGCGTGATCCGATGAAGGTCCCGCAGGCGGTGACTACTCCACCGAGGCCATCGCCCGCACGCGCGCGCGCTGCACCTTGCCGGTCGGCGCCCGGGGCAGGTCCGGGACGACGATGATCTCGACCGGTCGGCGGAACCGGGTCAGCTGCGCCGCGCAGCGGGCGGTCAGGTCGGCGACGAGCGACGCGGCCGCCGTGTCCTCGCTCGGTTGCGGGATGACGTAGGCGACCGGGACGTGCCCGAGGATCGGGTCGGGGCGCCCCACGACCACGGCCTCGAGCACGCGCGCGTCGCCGAGCAGGACGTCCTCGACCTCGGACGGGTAGACCTTCTCGCCTCCGCGGTTGATGACGTCGTCCGATCGGCCGGCGAGCGACACCCACCCGTCTGCGGAGATCGAGCCGAGGTCGCCGGTGGACAACCAGCCCTCGGCGTCGAACCGCTCGGAGGCCCGGCCGAACAGGTACCGGCTCACGACCCCGGGTCCGCGGATCCACAGCGCACCGACCTCGCCGGCCGGGAGGAGCGCGCCGTCCTCTCCACGGACCTGGACCTCGGAGCCGACGGGGACGCCGACGGAACCGGGTCGGGGCGCTGAACCGAGGGGGGTCGCGGTGATCTGGCTGGCACCCTCGGTCATCCCCCAGCTCACGACGAGCGGCGTCGCACCGAGGGCCGCTCGGACCGGGTCGGGAAGTGGGGCGGAGGCGCTCCGGACGAACCGGAGACCCGCGGGGAGGTCGAGCGGCCCCGTCTTCGCGAGGACGGCGAGGACCGCCGGCACGGCGTTGAGCCAGGTGATGCGACGCTCGGCCAGGAGCTCCCAGAAGCCGGTGCGTCGGAACCGCTTGTCGAGCACGAGCGTCGAACCGGCCACCATGGTGGCGAGCAGCCCGACGACCTCGGCGTTGACGTGGAACAGCGGGAGCGAGTTGAAGCCCCGGTCCTCCCGGGTGAGCTCGTTGTGGTCGGCGACCGCTCGTGCCACGAACACGAGCTGGGGTTCGGGCAGTTCGACGCCCTTCGGCGTGCCCGTCGAACCGGACGTGAACAGCACGACGGACCCGGTGTCGAGCGCGTCGGGAGCGCTCGACGGGACGGTGCCGGCCACGACGTCGATCGGGTGACCGGTGGCGGGGTCGATGTGCGCCGCCGCGGTCCCGGCGATCGTGGCGTCGTCTGCACGGTCGGAGACGACGAGGGAGGCGCCATGGAGCAGGTCCGCGAGGCGCAGGGGCTCGGAGGTCGGCTGCCCGGTGTCCACCGGGACCGCACGACGGCCGGAGGACAGCGCTGCGAGGTGCATGACCGCGAACGACAGCGGGTCCCCGAGATCCACGAGGACCGCGCCGGAGGGGGCGATCCCGAGGTCGTCGAACACCGACGTCCAGGCCTGGACCGCTTCGGCGAAGGCCCGGTACGTCAGCACCCGGTCGGACCGGGCGTCCTCCAGGTAGTGGTGGTCCGGGTCGTCGGTTCCCCGACGTCGGATCAGGGCGGCGAGGGTGTCCACTGACCTGCCCCCGGAGCCTTCCGGATGCCGGTCTCCGCTGACGTCGTCCACTCCACGTTGCACTCGCCCATGCTATTGCGGCTCCCTATGAACGTGCAGAGGCGCGGGATCCTCACCCCTGGGACGGCGTCGGTGCCGCGGAGCGCGTGGGGTTCGGCTCGTGGGTCTGCGGGAGCGGGAACCGCGTCAGCATCCAGTGCCACAGCGGCAGCATGCGCGGGGTGCCGTTCGCCTGGAGCGGGGTGGCGTCGTCGATGATGAGCGAGTGCGCCTGGTCGGGGTCACCGACGTCCAACCGGGTGAGGATCGCGTGCGGGTCGCCGGATGGAGGCCGCGTCGTCGTGACCGACGGGCCGTGCGGACCGTCGAGACCGAGCACGCGCCACGAGCCGCGGATGCGCGGCCCGAACACGTCACGCACGTCGTCGATCGCGTACTCGCGGGTGATCGGCGTGACACCCGGGCGGTCCATCCACGCCGCGTGCGCCGCCCCGTCGGACTCGACGGGCGACGAGAACATGAGCGCACCGAGCACCGGTCGGATGTGCGCGATGAAGGCCGCCTCGCCGCCGCCCTGGGAGTGGCCGGCCACCACGATGTGGTCCCAGGCGATGTGACCCGAACCGTCCACGAAGCGGTTCCATCCGCCCGCGGGGTCCGCGCTCGACAGGTGCGCCACGGCGTCCCGGAGGCGAGCGGTGATCGACCCGGCAGGTCCGACGTCGCTGAACTGGGAGGCATCGGTGCCGTCGAACCGGTTCCGCTGGACCTGCGTGTAGCAGCGGGGGTCGTTCTCGCACGTCCCGGACAGCGTCGTCCCGAGGTTCCAGTAGTCGAGGCCGAGCACGTTGTACCCGGCCTGGGACGCGACCGACAGGAACGTCCGGTAGTCCGCGGGGCGCGCCCGCGTGGCGGGCAGGAACAGCAGCAGGGGGCCGTCGCCGACCGATCGGGACGCGAAGTCCGTCGCGTTCGGCGTGAGGCGCTGCCCGTCGACGGCACCGATCCGGAACCGACGGAAGTCTTGCGTCTCCGCGGGCGGGCCGACGTGGCCGAGCGACCCCGACGGGCCCCGGGGAGCCTCGGCGGTGGCCTGCTGGTGCTCGGACGCCGTGTCGACCACGACCACGACCGCGACCGCGACGGTGACGGCGAGTACGACCACGAGCAGGGCATGGAGGGCGTGACGCGCGGCCGAGGACACGTGCGGGGACGTTACCGGACGCCGCCGCGCGCAGGCTGCTTGCTCCCTGACGGGTCAGAAGAACTACTCAGGTTGAGACGCGACGATGCGGTCCCACACCTCGTCCGCAGCGCGGATCGTGTCGGCTGGCGAACCGGTCGCGTCGACGACCAGGTCCGCGAGCGCGAGCCGCTCCTCGTCGCTCGCCTGTGCCGCGACCCGACGTTCCGCGTCCCCACGCTCCATGCCACGGTGGCGCACCAGGCGCTCGATCCGCTCGGGAGCGGGCGCGTGTACGACGACCACGGTGTCGAAGCGGAGCGGCCGTCCCTCCTGGGCCTCGGCCAGCAACGGCACGTCGTAGACCACCACGGCGTCGGGATCTGCCCGCTCGGCCTCGGCGAAGCGCTCCTTCGCGATGCGCCACACCTCGGGGTGGGTGATCGCGTTGAGGGCGGCGCGCGCCTCCGCGTCGCGGAAGACGACCGCGCCGAGGGCCGGGCGATCGAGGGACCCGTCCGGCGCGATCACCGACGGGCCGAACCGCTCACGGATCGCCGCGAGCCCCGGGCTCCCGGGCGCGACCGCCTCGCGCGCCAGGAGGTCGGCGTCGACGACCACCGCACCGCGCTCCGCCCAGCGCGCGGACACCGTCGACTTGCCCGCCGCGATGCCACCCGTCAGTCCGATGATCCGCACGTCCACCACCTTAACGGGCGAGAGCCCGGCACCCTCGTGGGTACCGGGCTCTCGGGACGCGTCGGGCGGTCAGCTGTTCGAGCTGAGCCGCTCGCGCAGCGCCGCGAGCGAGGCGTCGTCGGCCAGGGTGCCCTGACCAGCCGTCTCGCTCGAGAACGACGACCCAGCGGACGCGGCGGGCGCGTCGAAGGGCGTGGACTCCTCGGCGATCGACGCGGCGACCTGCTTCTTGTGCGCTTCCCAGCGAGCCTGGGCAGCCGCGTACTCCTTCTCCCACGCGTCGCGCTGGGTCTCGAAGCCCTCGCGCCACTCGTTGGTCTCCGGGTCGAAGCCCTCGGGGTACTTGTAGTTGCCCTGCTCGTCGTACTCGGTCGGCATGCCGTAGAGCGCCGGGTCGAACTCGTCGCCCTCGGGGTCGACGCCCTCGTTCGCCTGCTTGAGGCTGAGCGAGATACGGCGACGGTCGAGGTCGATGTCGATGATCTTGACGAAGACCTCGTCACCGACGGACACGACCTGCTCCGCGAGCTCGACGTGCTTGTTCGACAGCTCCGAGATGTGCACGAGGCCCTCGATGCCGTCGGCCACACGGACGAACGCACCGAACGGCACGAGCTTCGTGACCTTGCCCGGCGCGACCTGACCGATCGCGTGGGTGCGGGCGAAGACCTGCCACGGGTCCTCCTGCGTCGCCTTGAGCGAGAGCGACACGCGCTCGCGGTCGAGGTCGACCTCGAGGATCTCGACGGTGACCTCCTGGCCCACCTCGACGACCTCGCTGGCGTGCTCGATGTGCTTCCAGGAGAGCTCGGACACGTGGACGAGACCGTCGACGCCGCCGAGGTCGACGAACGCACCGAAGTTGACGATCGACGAGACGATGCCCTTGCGGACCTGGCCCTTGTGGAGGTTGTTGAGGAACGTCGTGCGCGACTCGGACTGCGTCTGCTCGAGCAGGGCGCGGCGCGACAGGACCACGTTGTTGCGGTTCTTGTCGAGTTCGAGGATCTTCGCTTCGATCTCCTGGCCGAGGTACGGCGTGAGGTCACGGACGCGACGGAGCTCGATGAGCGAGGCCGGGAGGAAGCCACGGAGGCCGATGTCGACGATGAGACCGCCCTTGACGACCTCGATGACCGTGCCGGTCACCACGCCGTCGGACTCCTTGATCTTCTCGACGTCGCCCCACGCACGCTCGTACTGCGCGCGCTTCTTCGACAGGATGAGACGGCCTTCCTTGTCCTCCTTCTGGAGGACGAGGGCCTCGACGTCGTCGCCGACCTCGACGACCTCGTTGGGGTCGACGTCGTGCTTGATCGAGAGCTCGCGGGAGGGGATCACACCCTCCGTCTTGTAACCGACGTCGAGGAGGACCTCGTCGCGGTCGATCTTCACGACGGTCCCGGAGATCAGGTCGCCGTCGTTGAAGAACTTCAGGGTCTTCTCGACCTCGGCCAGGAAGTCATCAGCCGAACCGATGTCGTTGATGGCGACCTGCTTAGGAGCCTTGGTCGTGGTGGTTGTCATGTAGAGATTGCTCCGAACGGGCATTGATCGGGCCATGACGATCGGGGTCCCCCTGGCGAGCACGGGAGGTCCGTGCACGCTTCGGCATGGCGAAGTGGATGCTTGACGCGGATTGCGCCGCACCAGTCTAGCCGGGCCTCCCCCACGGTCACAACCGCGAGCGGGACCCGCGACGGCTCCGTCCCGGGACCCCCGACAGGGGGCGTAACCGCCCCGGGGCGGACGTCATTCCCGCTCGGGGAGCAGCGCCGACCGGAGCGTGTCGAGTCCGACCCCGCCGAGGGCCAGGGCGTCGCGGTGGAAGGCCCGCAGGTCGAAGTCGGCACCGGCACGCGCCGCGGCCTCGTCGCGGATGGACTCCCACACACGCTGACCCACCTTGTACGACGGGGCCTGTCCCGGCCAGCCGAAGTAGCGGTCGACCTCGAACCGGACGAACGCGTCGTCCATGTTCACGTTCTGTCGCATGAAGTCGAGCGCGTACTCGTGCGTCCAACCACCGCCGTCGGGGTTCGTCTTCTGCAGGTGCACCCCGATGTCGAGGACGACGCGGGCCGCCCGCATCCGCTGGCCGTCGAGCATGCCGAGGCGGTCGCCGTCGTCGTCGAGGTGGCCGAGCTGCTCCATGAGCCGTTCCGCGTAGAGCGCCCAACCCTCGACGTGTCCCGAGGGGCCGGCGAGCTGACGCCGCCACGTGTTGAGCTCGCCGCGGTTGTAGACCGCCTGGCTGATCTGCAGGTGGTGGCCCGGGACGCCTTCGTGGAACACCGTCGTCTTCTCGCGCCAGGTCGCGAACTCGGTCACGCCGTCGGGCACGGACCACCACATGCGGCCCGGCCGGCTGAAGTCGTCGCTCGGGCCCGAGTAGTAGATCCCGCCGTCGTGGGTGGGGGCGATCCGGCACTCGAGGCGACGGATGGGGTCCGGGATGTCGAAGTACGTCCCCGCCAGGGCCTCGACCGAGGCGTCCGAGGTCTCCTGCATCCAGGCGCGGAGTGCGTCGGTGCCGTGGAGCTTCCGGGCCGGGTCCTCGTCGAGCACCGCGATCGCCCGGGCGACGCTGGCCCCGGACTCGATGCGGTCGGCGATGCGCTCCTGCTCGGACCGCATCCGCGCGAGCTCCTCGAGCCCCCACGCGTAGGTCTCGTCCAGGTCGACGACCGCGCCGAGGAACCGACGGGAGTGCAGCTCGTAGTCCTCGCGTCCGACCGCGTCCACCGGGGTGGCGAGCGGCATCAGCTCGTGCTCGAGGAACCGACCGAGCGATCGGTACGCGGCAGCCGCGACGGCGGCGCCACGGCTGAGATCGGCACGGACCGACTCCGGCAGCGCACCACCGTCGTCGAGGGCGGCGCCGGCGGCCAGCTCGTCGAAGAACCCGCCGTCGCGGGCGTTCCGGAGGGCCTGCTGCGCCACGGCGGCGACCTGTCGCTTCGCGGGGGTCACGCCCTCGCGCGCCCCCTGCAGCAGGGTCTCGCGGTACCCCTCGAGCGCGTCGGGGAGCGCGGACAGCCGGTTCGCGATGTCCGACCAGTCGTTCGCCGTCGCCGTCGGCATGAGGTCGAGGACGTCCCGCAGGTGCTGCGCCGGGCTCGCGATGACGTTGAGGTCCCGGAGGTGGAGTCGCCGGTCGTACGACTCGACGACCAGGTCGAGTTCCGCGCCGAGGTCCGTCTTCGTCACGCGGTCGATCGCGTCGACGGGCTCCGCGGCGTCGAGGCTCCGGCGGGCCGCGCGTGCGGCGTCCGCGAGGGCGTCCGCTCCCGAGGGCGACGTGTCACCGTACGCACCCTGCCGACCGCCCACGCCGATGTAGGTCCCGATCGTCGGGTCGAGGTCGACGAGTGTCGTCACCCAGTCCTCCGCGACGCGGTCGACGGCGGACGGGTTGCGGACAGGACGCTCGGAGCTCATGGTGCGACCATAACGACTCCGCGATCCGGGAGGCCCGGAGCGACCCCGGCGGACCGTCCGACCGGGCGATCGCGCCTGGTCGCTCAGTGCGCCGCTGCCTCCCAGTTCGGCCCCGTACCGACCTGGACGTCGAGGGGCACGCTCAGGTCCGCGGCACGGCCCATGCGCCGACGCACGATCTCCTCGACCGCGTCCTGTTCGCCCGGAGCGACCTCGAGGATGAGTTCGTCGTGCACCTGCAGCAACAGGTGCGAGTCGTGGCCACCCGCGTCGAGGTCCGCCGCGACGCCGAGCATCGCGATCTTCATGATGTCCGCGGCCGAACCCTGGATCGGCGCATTGAGCGCGGCCCGCTCGGCGTTCTCCCGGAGCACACGGTTCGGGCTCTTGAGGTCGCCGAACGGACGCCGGCGACCGAAGATGGTCTCGGTGTAGCCGTCCTCGCGCGCCTGTTCCACGACGTTGCGGAGGTAGTCGCGCACCGCTCCGAAGCGCGCGAAGTACTCGGCCATGAGGCCGCGTGCCTCTTTCTGGTCGATCCGGAGCTGCTTCGACAGGCCGAACGCGCTCAGTCCGTAGGCGAGTCCGTACGACATCGCCTTGACCTTCGTGCGCATCTCCGGGGAGACGTCGGCGGGCTCGACCCCGAACACGCGGGCACCGACGAATCGGTGCAGGTCCTCGCCCTCCTTGAACGCCTGGATGAGGCCCGGGTCCCCCGACAGGTGCGCCATGATGCGCATCTCGATCTGGGAGTAGTCGGCGGTGAGCAGGGTCGTGTACGGAGCGGCCACCGTGAACGCGGACCGGATCCGACGGCCGACCGCGGTCTTGACGGGGATGTTCTGGAGGTTCGGGTCGGTCGACGAGATGCGTCCGGTGCTCGTCCCGGTCTGTTCGTAGGTCGTGTGCACGCGACCGTCGACCACGGCGGCGTCGAGGGTGTCGACGATCTGCCGGAGCTTGGTCGCGTCGCGGTGCTGCAGCAGCAGGCCGAGGAACGGGTGCGGGTGCTGCTCCTGGAGGTCCGCGAGCGACGCGGCGTCGGTCGAGAAGCCCGTCTTGGTCTTGCGGGTCTTCGGCATCGCGAGCTCGGTGAACAGGACCTCTTGGAGCTGCTTCGGCGACCCGAGGTTGACCTCGTGCCCGATCTCCGCGAACGCCTGCTGTGCGAGCTCCGAGGCGCGCTCCCCGAGTTCGCCCGACAGGTCGGTGAGGACCGCGTGGTCCATCGCGACGCCCCGGGACTCCATGTCGGCGAGGACGGACACGAGCGGGAGCTCGATGTCGTCGAGCACGCGCAACGACCCGGGGTCGATCCGGGCGCGGAGCGCGGTCTCGACCCGGAGGGTGTACCAGGCTCGTGTCGCCGCGCTCGCCGGCTCCGACTCGGGGACGAGCTGGTTCGGGTCGGCCGTGGGCATGGTCTCGCGGAGCTCGCCGTAGACGAGGTCCTCGAGCGACTGCCCCTGCCGGGCCGGGTTCGCGAGCCACCCCGTCACGCGGGGGTCGCCCGCGAGGCCGCCGAGCGTGAACCCCGCCGTCGCGAGCGCCTGGACCGCTGCCTTCGCGTCGTGCAGGTGCTTGGGCGCGTCGCCGGCGAGCCAGGTCTGCAACTGCTCGTAGTCACGCGCTCCACTGCCCCCGGGCACGAGCACGGCGTCGTCATGCGTCGCGATGCCGATCGCGCTGAGACGCCCGTCGACGGTCTCGACCGACACCCCGAAGCCGTTGTCCGCGTCGTGCTCGGTCTTGGTGCGGAGCCAGTGTCCCAGCTCCTCGTCGATCAGGGTCCGCGCGGCCGGCGGCGTCGGAGCACCGTCGTCCACCCCGCCCTCGGTCGCGGCGTCGCCGCCGTCACCGGTCTCGGCGACCTTGAACACGCGGTCGAGGAGCGTGCGGAACTGCAGGCGGTCGAACAGCTCACGCACCGCGGCCTCGTCGACCGGACGGATGACGACGTCGGCCGGCCCCACCGGCAGCTCGACGTCGCGCACGAGACGGTTCAGGCGGCGGTTCCGCACCGCGCGGTCCTTCTGTTCGCGGAGGTTGGCGCCCACGACGCCCTTGATCTCGTCGGCGTGCTCGAGGACACCGTCGAGCGAGCCGTACTGGGTGATCCACTTGACGGCGGTCTTCTCGCCCACCTTGTCGATCCCGACGAGGTTGTCGCTGGTCTCACCCACGAGCGCCGCGACGTCCGGGTACTGGTGCGGTTCGATGCCGTACCGCTCGTACACCTTGTCGCGGTCGTAGCGGGTCAGTTCGGACACGCCCCGCACCGACGGGTAGAGCAGCGTCACGTCGTCGTCGACGAGCTGGATGGCGTCGCGGTCACCCGAGACGACGTACACGCGGTACCCCTGCTGCGCGCCCTGCAGCGACAGCGTGGCGAGGATGTCGTCGGCCTCGTAGTCCTCTTTCGTGACCGTGGTGATGCCCATGGCGTGCAGGGCCTCTTGCAGGAGCGGGATCTGCCCCTTGAACTCCTCGGGGGTCTCGGAGCGGGTGCCCTTGTAGTCCTCGTACTCACGGGTGCGGAACGAGAACCGCGAGATGTCGAACGCCACGGCGATGTGGGTCGGTCGTTCGCGCTGCAAGAGCATGAGCAGCATCGAGATGAAGCCGTGGATCGCGTTCGTGTGCTGGCCTTCGCGGTTCACGAAGCTGTCGACCGGCAACGCGTAGAACGCCCGGAACGCCAGCGAGTGTCCGTCGATGACCAGGAGGGTAGGCTTTTCCGCGTCCGACACCCGGACAGCCTATCCACGGCCGGTGACAACCCCGGAGGCCACGAGTGACCGACAGCCCGACCATCACCGGCTCCCCCGAGGGCGTCGAGCGGTACGACCAGCGCGGGATCGGTGAACTCGCCGAGAAGATGGGCATGCAGATCCTCGAGCTGAGCGCCGAGCGCGCCGTCGGCACGATCCCGGTCGAGGGCAACCGTCAGCCGGTCGGGCTGCTGCACGGCGGGGCGTTCGTGGTCCTCGCCGAGAGCCTGGGCTCGATGGCGGCGACCGTCCACGCCGGCCCCGGGCGCATCGCGGTCGGCATCGAGCTGAACGCGTCACACAGCCGGAGCGCCACGACGGGCGTCGTCACGGGTACGTGCACCGCGATCCACCTCGGCCGCACCCTGTGCACGCACGAGATCGTGCTCACCGACGACGAGGGGCGACGCTGCTCGACGGTCCGCATCACCAACCTGCTCCGCGACGCCTGAACGACGCCGCGCCGCTGGCCGGTCGCGCTACTTCTTGACGCTGAGCTGCTCGATGATCGCCTTGGCGACGTCGTGCATGGTGAGCCGCCGGTCCATCGAGGCCTTCTGGATCCACCTGAAGGCCTCGGGCTCCGTCAGGCCCATCTTCTCGTTGAGGAGCCCCTTCGCGCGGTCGACGAGCTTGCGGGTCTCGAACCGCTCGACGAGGTCGGCGACCTCGGCCTCGAGTGTGATGATCTGCTGGTGCCGAGAGAGCGCGATCTCGATCGCGGGCAGCAGGTCGTTCGGCGTGAACGGCTTCACGACGTATGCGAGGGCACCGGCCTCGGTCGCACGCTCGACGAGCTCCTTCTGACTGAAGGCCGTCAGCAGCACGACCGGCGCGATGTGGTTCTTCGACAGCCGCTCGGCCGCGGAGATCCCGTCGAGCTGCGGCATCTTGACGTCCATGATCACGAGGTCGGGCCGCAGGTCCGTGGCGAGCGCGACAGCGGTCTCGCCGTCGCCGGCCTCGCCGACCACGTCGAAGCCGTTGTCCCGGAGGATCTCGACGATGTCGAGGCGGATGAGCGACTCGTCCTCCGCGACGACGACGCGACGGGGTGCGGTGGGGGTTGCTTCTGTGTCACTCACGCGGCAATCCTACTATGCCCATCCCGGCCCTCCCGGAGTCCCGGGACGGTCAGCAGGCGACGTCGTTCCGGCGACCGGTGATCCTGCCGGGCGCCGTCGGTACGAGTGGCGGGACTCGAACCCGCACGCCGTGAGGCAGAGCATTTTGAGTGCCCCGTGTCTGCCGATTCCACCACACTCGCGTCCTGCTCAGGCTAGCAGGAGGGCCGGACCGCACCAGGTGAGGCAAGCCTGTCCATGCTGGCGGCGCAGGTCCGGTGGTGGTTCCATTCCTGCATGTCGCACGCAACGGATCTCGCCCTCCCGGAGACGAGCGCCGTCGACGACGCGACGAGCGCCGGTCGACTCAACTGGCTCCGGGCGGGCCTCCTCGGTGCGAACGACGGGATCGTGTCCGTCGCGGCGATCGTCGTCGGCGTGGCGGGTGCCGGCGCGTCGACCGGAGCGATCGCCGCCGCCGGCACGGCCGGACTCGTCGGAGGCGCCATCTCGATGGCCCTCGGCGAGTACGTCTCGGTCAGCGGCCAGCGGGACGCACAGCGCACCGGACTGGCCGCACGCCAAGCGGAGCGCGCGGCAGAGGCCGAGGACGCCGGCGCGATCGCCGGTCACTACGCCGCCCTCGGCGTCGACCCCGACACCGCAGCGTCGATCGCGGCCGAGCTCGTGCGTCCCGAGGTGCGACGTCGACGCGCCGCCATCGCCCTCGCGGACGAGGAAGCCGACATGGTCAGCCCGTGGCGCGCCGCGTGGGTCTCGGCGGCGACGTTCACGGTCGGCGCCCTGTTGCCCCTGTTCGCCATCCTGATCCCGCCAGCCGGTGCTCGGGTGCCCGCGACGATCGTCGCCGTGCTCCTCGCCCTCGCCGTGACCGGCGCGACCGGGGCGACCCTCGGCGGCGCGGCCCGCGGCCGCGCGACGGTGCGGGTGGTGGTCGGCGGGGCCCTCGCGCTCGCAGCGACCTACGCCGCCGGACTGCTCCTCGGCCCGCACGTCGGCGGATGATCGCGAGGTCCTCCGTCGGCTCGCTGAACACCCGCTGAGCGCGGCGCCCGCCCGATCGGTACCGTCTGCCCGGAACCCGGATCCGACCCCGAGCCCGGGACCCGACGGAGAGGGACAGCCAACGTGGACACACGTGCGGTCCGGACCTTCCGCGTGTTCGTGGTGACCACCGCGGTCGTCGCGATCGTGCTCGGCGGTGTCGGCATCCTGTGGCCACGCCCGACGCTCGTCGTGCTCGCACTCCTGTTCGGCGTCGATCTCGTCGTCGCCGGGGTCCTGCGGGTGGCCTCGGCGGCGATCGGCCGGGGCACGCACCGGGTCTGGCGCTGGGTGTCGATCGTCGGTGGCGTGTTCGTGGCAGCCGCGGGGCTCGTCTGCCTGCTCGACCCGGCGGCCCCGCTCGTCGTCCTGGCGACGCTCGGCGGGATCGGGTTCGTCGTCGAGGGTGTCGCGGCACTCGTCGGCGCGGTCGTCGGTCACCCGGGCTCGTCGCGCGGACCGAGTGCGGTGAGCGGTGCGCTGTCGATCCTCGCCGGTGTGGCGGTCCTGGTCGCACCCGGACTCGCGTTGGCGGCGTTCGTCGTCCTCGCCGGCATCGTCCTCGTCGTCGTCGGCATCGCGGCGCTGCTGCTCGTCCCGCCACGCGCCGCCATCCGCGGATGACGCCACGGCACCGTGCGTCCCGCGCCGGAACGTGCCGGCGGGAGGACGGCCGGGGACCGGACCACCCGGACGGTCAGATGCCGGCGGTCCCGAACAGCAACCCGAGCAGGTAGGTCACCGCCGCCGCACCGTACCCGATCGCGAGCTGCCGCAGGGCGCGCCGTGCGGGGGACGCACCGGAGAGCACACCGACGACCGCCCCGGACACGAGCAGCGCGATGCCGACCAGCACCGCGGCGACCGCGACGGCGGACCACTCCCCGAGTCCGAACAGGTACGGGAGGACGGGGACCACGGCCCCCGACGCGAAGAACAGGAAACTCGAGATCGCGGCGCTCAGCCCGCTCCCGACCGCCTCGTGCTCCACCGTGCCGACGGCCCCCGTCTCCGACGTCTGCCGGAGTCCGGTGAGCACCTCGTGGGCGTGCTGCGCCGCCGCGGCCTCGTCCATCCCGCGCGCTCGGTAGACGAGCGCGAGTTCGTTCTGGTCGACATCGAGGTCGACCACGGCCTGGCCGGCCTCGGGATGCGGAGCGGAGGCGTCGAGCAGCTCGCGCTGCGACCGCACGGACACGTACTCCCCCGCCCCCATGGAGAGTGCACCGGCGAGCAGCCCCGCCACGCCGCTCAACAACACGACGTGCTGGTCGGCGCCGGACGCGCCGATGCCGATGATGAGCGCCAGGTTCGACACCAGGCCGTCGTTCGCGCCGAACACCGCGGCCCGGAAGGTGCCGGACAGACGGAGTCGCCCCCGGTTCGCCAGACCGCGCACGACCTCGCCGTGGATGCGCTCGTCCGCCGCCATCGCCGCCGAGGCGTCGACGTCCGCCCCGTACGGGGACCGGTCCTCGGTGCGCTGCATCAGCGCGAGCACGAACACCGAACCGAAGCGCTTCGCGAGGCCCGCGAGGATCCGGGTCCGCAGATCGCCACGGAGGGGACGCCCCACGTCGTCGCCGAGCAGCTCGAGCCAGTGCTGCTCGTGGCGCCCCTCGGCCTCGGCGAGGGCGAGCAGGATGTCCCGCTCCTCACCGGACCGCCGCGCGGCCAGGTTCCG
This sequence comes from Curtobacterium sp. MCBD17_019, assembly GCF_003234555.1. Classification (NCBI taxonomy): domain Bacteria; kingdom Bacillati; phylum Actinomycetota; class Actinomycetes; order Micrococcales; family Microbacteriaceae; genus Curtobacterium; species Curtobacterium sp. MCBD17_019. Next base: position 171,471 of record NZ_QKTT01000003.1, read on the forward strand.
GTAGACCGACGCCTCGGCGCGTTCGTCGGCGAGGTACCGGCGCCAGCGCCGGAGCTCGGTCGGCGGACGTCGCGCGCGACCGTCGGTCGACGTCGAGACCACGCCCCGTGCCTCCTGTTCGGATCCGGCGGTCAGTTGCGGACGTAGGCCGGAGCAGCCTCCGCGTGGGCGTCGCCGACGCGGTGCACGCGGAGGTCGTTCGTCGACCCCGGCAGCCCGGGAGGCGAACCGGCCGTGACGACGACGCGGTCGCCGGGCTTGGCGAGGCCGTGCCCGATGAGGAGGTCGTCGACCTGCGGGAAGAGCTCGTCGGTGTGCGTCATGCGCTCGACCAGGAACGAGCGGACGCCCCACGTCAGCGCCATGCGGCGTCGCGTCGCCTCGTTCGGGGTGAAGGCGATGATCGGCAGACCGTGGCGGAGCCGGGACATGCGGCGAGCCGAGTCGCCGGACTCCGTGAAGACGCAGAGGTACGACGCCTCGGTGAACTCCGCGATCTCGACGGCGGCGAGGGTGATCGCACCGCCGAGGGTGCGGGGCTTCGTGCCGAGCGGCGCGATCCGCTCGAGGCCGTGGTCCTCGGTCGACTCGACGATGCGGGCCATGGTGCGGACCGTCTCCACCGGGTACTCGCCGACGCTCGTCTCGCCCGAGAGCATGACCGCGTCCGCGCCGTCGAGGACCGCGTTCGCGACGTCCGAGGTCTCGGCGCGCGTCGGGATGGGGCTCGAGATCATCGACTCGAGCATCTGCGTGGCGACGATGACGGGCTTCGCCATGCGGCGGGACAGCTCGACGGCGCGCTTCTGCACGATCGGCACGGCCTCGAGCGGCAGCTCGACACCGAGGTCCCCGCGCGCGACCATGATCGCGTCGAAGGCGTCGATGATCTCCTCGAGCGCGTCCACGGCCTGCGGCTTCTCGACCTTCGCGATGACCGGGAGCCGCTTGCCCTCCTCGTCCATGATCTCGTGGGCGCGCTCGACGTCGGCGGCGTTGCGGACGAACGAGAGCGCGATGAGGTCGGCGCCCTGCCGGATCGCCCAGCGGAGGTCGGCCTCGTCCTTCTCGCTCAACGCGGGGACGTTCACGGCGACGCCGGGGAGGTTGATGCCCTTGTTGTTCGACACCGTCCCGGGCACGACGACCTCGGTGCGCACGCGGACGCCGTCCGAGTCGAGCACCCGGAGGCGGACACGGCCGTCGTCGATGAGGAGCGGGTCGCCGGGCTTGACGTCCTGTGGGAGCCCCTTGAAGGTCGTCCCGCACACGTCCTTCGAGCCGGGGACGTCCTCGGTGGTGATCGTGAAGACGTCGCCGGCCGCGAGCTCGTGGGGGCCGTCCGCGAACCGCGCGAGGCGGATCTTCGGGCCCTGCAGGTCGACGAGGACCGCGACGGGCTTGCCGAGGTCGTCCGCCGCACGTCGGACGTTCTCGTAGTTCGCCTCGTGCACGCTGTAGTCACCGTGGCTGAGGTTCAGCCGGGCCACGTCGACGCCCGCCTGGATGATGTCCTTGACGGTCTCGTAGTCCGAGGTCGCCGGTCCGAGCGTCGAAACGATCTTTGCGCGTCTCAATGGTGTCCTTCGTGTGGTGGATGTCGTGCTGCGGTGGCGCCCGCACGGGCGGTCCCGGCCGGACGACCGGCCACCGGCAGCCTACCGGCCGGTGCCGCTCCGTCAGACGCTGATCGCGCGGTCGATCGCACGGACCGGGGCCGGGAGGCGAGTGGATCCCTCGAGGTAGCGGTCCACCTCGGCGGCCGCCGCGCGGCCCTCCGCGATCGCCCAGACGATGAGGGACTGCCCGCGACCGGCGTCACCGGCGACGAACACCCCGGGCTCGTTGGTCGTGTAGTCGGCGCCCCGCTCGAGGGCGCCGGACGGCGCGAACGGGAGGCCCAGCTGCGGCTCGAGCGTGTCGCGTTCCGGTCCGGTGAAGCCCATAGCGATGAGCACGAGGTCCGCGGGGATCTCACGCTCGGTCCCCGACTTCGGCACACGGCGGCCGTCGAGGTACTCGGTCTCCGCGACCCGGAGGGCCCGCACCTCGCCGGCCTCGTTCGCCAGGAACTCGACGGTCGAGGCGAGGTACCGACGCTCGCCGCCCTCTTCGTGCGCGCTCGAGACCTCGAACACCGTCGGGAACATCGGCCAGGGCTGGTCCGACGGACGCTCGAGCGGCGGCTGCTTGCCGATCGCCAGGTTCGTCACACTGATGGCGCCCTGCCGGTGGGCGGTGCCGATGCAGTCCGCGCCCGTGTCACCGCCACCGATCACGACGACGTGCTTGCCCTCCGCCGTGATCTGGTTGTCGACCACCGTGCCGGCACCGGTGCGGTTCTGCTGCACGAGGTACTCCATGGCGAAGTGGACGCCGGACAGGTCCCGGCCCGGGATCGGCAGGTCGCGCGGGACCGTCGCGCCCGTGGCGACCACGACGGCGTCGTACCGGCTCTTCAGGTCGGACCAGCTGATGTCCACGCCGATCTCCACGCCCGCGCGGAACCGGGTGCCCTCTGCCTGCATCTGCTGCAGACGGAGGTCGATCTGCCGCTTCTCCATCTTGAAGTCGGGGATGCCGTAGCGCAGGAGGCCGCCGATCCGGTCGTCACGCTCGTACACCGTGACGGTGTGCCCGGCGCGGGTGAGCTGCTGCGCGGCGGCGAGTCCCGCGGGACCCGACCCGACGACCGCGACCGTCTTGCCCGTGAGTCGCTCGGGCGGGTGCGGCGTCACCCACCCGTTCTGGAACGCCTGGTCGATGATCGAGACCTCGACCTGCTTGATCGTCACCGGTGGCTGGTTGATGCCGAGCACGCACGCGGCCTCGCACGGTGCCGGGCACAGCCGCCCGGTGAACTCCGGGAAGTTGTTCGTCGCGTGCAGGCGCTCGATCGCCTGTCGGCCCTCGCCGCGCCACATGAGGTCGTTCCACTCGGGGATGAGGTTCCCGAGGGGGCAGCCCTGGTGGCAGAACGGCACGCCGCAGTCCATGCAGCGGCCGGCCTGGCGCCGGAGCGCGCCCGGTTCCTGCTGCTCGTAGACCTCTTTCCAGTCCATGAGCCGCACCGGCACGGGCCGACGGGGCGGCAGTTCGCGTTCCTGGACCTTGAGGAAGCCCTTCGGGTCAGCCACGGGTCATCACCTCCGGTGACGTGCGGGTCGATCGGGGTCGGACGGACCCCGTGGGTGGGACGGATCGGATCCGGGTGCGCTCAACCACCGGTGACCTCCAGGATGCGGTTCCAGACGACGTCGCCGTCGGGGTCGAGCCCCTCGTCGACCGCGGTCTGGCGGGTCTTGAGGACGGCAGCGTAGTCGCGCGGGAGCACCTTGACGAACGCGGTGAGGTCCGGGTCCTCGGCCAGGATCGACCGGGCCAGCCCGGAATCGGTCTCGGCCACGTGACGCTCGAGCAGATCGGTGACGATCTCGGCGTCCGCGCTGTCGAGCGACGACAGGACGAGCTCGCCGGACGCGAGGGCGTCCTGGTTGACGTCCTCCGGTCGGAGCCCGCGGACGTACGCCGTGCCGCCCGACATGCCGGCGCCGAGGTTGCGGCCGGTCGCGCCGAGGATCAGTGCGAGACCGCCGGTCATGTACTCGAGCGCGTGGTCGCCCACGCCCTCGACCACGGCCGTGGCGCCCGAGTTCCGGACGAGGAACCGCTCGCCGACGATCCCGCGGATGAACATCGACCCCTGCGTGGCGCCGTATCCGATGACGTTGCCGGCGATGACGTTCTCCTCGGCCGCGAACCCGGCACCCTCGGTGGGGCGGACGACGATCTCGCCGCCGGAGAGCCCCTTGCCGACGTAGTCGTTGCTGTCGCCGAAGAGCCGGATGCGGACGCCCGAGGGCAGGAACGCGCCGAGCGACTGCCCGGCGGATCCGCGGAGCGTCACCTCGATCGCGCCGGCCGGGAGGCCGTTCTCACCGTGTCGCACCGTCACCTCGTGCCCGAGCATGGTCCCGACCGCGCGCTCGGTGTTCCGGACCGGCAGGTCGAGCGCGACGTGGCCGCCGTGCTCGAGGACGTCGGTCGCGGCGCGGATGAGCCCGTTGTCGAAGTGGGCGTCCAGCTCGTGGTCCTGCTCGCGCAGGTTCCGGCGCGGCTCGTCGTCGGCGAACTCCGGCCCGCGCAGGACCGGGGCGAGGTCGAGCCCGGAGGCCTTCCAGTGCTCGACGGCGCGGTCGACGTCGAGGACCTCGGTGTGCCCGATCGCCTCCTCGAGGCTGCGGAACCCGAGCTCGGCGAGGTACTCGCGGACCTCCTGTGCCAGGAACTCGAAGAAGTTCACGACGAACTCCGGCTTGCCCGTGAAGCGCTTGCGGAGCTCCGGGTTCTGCGTCGCGACGCCGACCGGGCACGTGTCGAGGTGGCACACCCGCATGAGGATGCAGCCCTCGACGACGAGCGGTGCCGTCGCGAACCCGTACTCCTCGCCCCCGAGCAGTGCGGCCACCACCACGTCACGCCCGGTCTTCATCTGACCGTCGACCTGGACCACGACGCGGTCGCGCATCTTGTTGAGCATGAGCGTCTGCTGGGTCTCGGCCAGGCCGATCTCCCAGGGCGTCCCCGCGTGCTTGAGCGAGTTGAGCGGGCTCGCGCCGGTGCCGCCGTCGTGGCCCGAGACGAGCACGACGTCGGCGAGTGCCTTCGTGACCCCCGCCGCGACCGCACCGATGCCCGACTGGCTCACGAGCTTGACGTGCACGCGCGCGGACGGGTTCGCTCGCTTGACGTCGAAGATGAGCTGCTTGAGGTCCTCGATCGAGTAGATGTCGTGGTGCGGCGGCGGGGAGATGAGGCCGATACCGGCGGTGGCGTGGCGGGTGCGCGCCACCCAGGGGTAGACCTTGGCCGGCGGGAGCTGGCCGCCCTCGCCCGGCTTCGCACCCTGCGCCATCTTGAGCTGGATGTCCGTCGCGTGCGTCAGGTACATGCTCGTCACGCCGAAGCGCCCCGAGGCGACCTGCTTGATCGCGCTCCGGCGCTCGGGGTCGAGCAGTCGTTCGACGTCCTCCCCGCCCTCACCCGTGTTCGAGCGTCCGCCGAGCCGGTTCATGGCGATCGCGAGTGTCTCGTGGGCCTCCCGGGAGATGGAGCCGTAGCTCATCGCACCCGTGTTGAACCGCTTGACGATCGACTCGATGGGCTCGACCTCGTCGAGGGGCACCGGCGGGCGGAGTCCCTTGTGGAACGAGAAGAGTCCGCGCAGGGTCATGAGCTGCTCGGCCTGGTCGTCGACCGCGGACGAGTACTCGCGGAAGATGTCGTACCGGCGGGCGCGGGTGGCGTGCTGCAGCCGGAACACCGTCTCGGGGTTGAACAGGTGCGGCGGTCCCTCGCGGCGCCACTGGTACTCACCACCCGTGGCCAGGCGCTCGTGTGCGCTGACCGCACCGTCCTGCGGGTAGGCGCTCGCGTGCCGTTCGGCGTTCTCACGGGCGATGACCTCGATGCCGACCCCGCCCAGGATCGACGACGTGCCGGTGAAGTACTCGTCGACGAACTCCTGGCTCAGTCCGACGGCCTCGAACGCCTGCGCCGCAGCGTAGCTCGACACCGTCGAGATGCCCATCTTCGACATGATCTTGAGCACGCCCTTGCCGAGCGCCTTGATGACGTTCTTGACGGCCTGTTCTGGCGTCATGCCGGGGAGCATCCCCGACCGGACGAGGTTCTCGCAGGTCTCCATCGCGAGGTACGGGTTGATCGCGGACGCGCCGTACCCGATGAGGGTCGCGACGTGGTGGACTTCGCGGACATCGCCGGCCTCGACGATCAGACCGACCTTCATCCGCTGCTCGGTCCGGATGAGGTGGTGGTGCACGGCCGCGAGCATGAGCAGGCTCGGAACGGGCGCGAGGTCCACGGTGCCGTCACGGTCGGAGAGCACGATGAACTGCTTGCCGGCCTCGATCGCGGCGTCGACCTCGTCGAGCATCCCGCGGATGCGCGTCTGCATCGCCTGCTCGCCCGCGTCGACGCGGTAGAGCCCCTTGACCGTGACGGTGAGCTGCCGGCCGGACTCGGTCTCGAAGTGCTCGATCTTGGCGAGCTGGTCGTTGTCGATCACCGGGAAGTCCAGGACGATCTGCTTCGCGTGCTCCGGCGTCGCGTCGAGGAGGTTGCGCTCCGGGCCCAGCCCGAGTCCCATGCTCGTCACGACGGACTCGCGGATCGAGTCGAGCGGCGGGTTCGTCACCTGCGCGAACTGCTGGGTGAAGTAGTCGAACAGCAACCGGGGTCGCTCCGACAGCACCGCGATGGGCGTGTCCGACCCCATGGCGCCGAGGGGTTCGGCTCCCGTCTGCGCCATCGGACGCAGCAGGATCCGGACTTCCTCCTCCGTGTACCCGAAGGCACGCTGCCGTCGGGTCACGGACGCCGGAGTGTGCACGACGTGCTCGCGGTCCGGCAGGTCCTCGAGGTTGATCCGGCCCGCGGCCAGCCACGCGGCCCACGGCCCGGAGGCGGCCAGCTCACGCTTGACCTCGTCGTCCTCGATGATGCGCCCGGCCTCGGTGTCGACGAGGAACATCCGGCCCGGCCGCAGGCGCCCCTTCCGGACGACCCGCTCGGCCGGGACGTCGATGACACCCGTCTCGCTCGCGAGCACGACGAGGCCCTCGTCGGTCACGAGGAAGCGACCCGGCCGGAGGCCGTTGCGGTCCAGCGTCGCACCGACCAGCGAGCCGTCGGTGAACGTGATGGCGGCGGGGCCGTCCCACGGCTCCATGAGCATGGAGTGGTACTCGTAGAACGCCCGGAGGTCGGGGTCCATGTCCGCACGGTTCTCCCACGCCTCGGGCACCATCATCGACACGGCGTGCGGCAGCGATCGGCCCGACAGGCTGAGGAGTTCGACGACCTCGTCGAACGACGCCGAGTCGCTCGCGGCCGGACTGACGATCGGCAGCAACGGCGCCATGTCGCCGAGGAGCTCGTTCTCGAGCTGCGACTGCCGTGCGCGCATCCAGTTGCGGTTGCCGCGCACCGTGTTGATCTCGCCGTTGTGCGCGATCATCCGGAACGGCTGCGCCAGTGGCCAGGACGGGAAGGTGTTCGTCGAGTAGCGCGAGTGCACGATCGCGAGCTTCGAGGCGAACCGTTCGTCGCTCAGGTCGGGGTAGAACGGCTCGAGCTGGAGGGTCGTGACCATGCCCTTGTAGACGATGGTCCGACTCGACAGCGACATGAAGTACACGTCCTGGTCGCGCTCGATCCGCTTGCGGAGGCGGAAGGTCTGTCGGTCGAGCGCGATGCCCGACCGCGGCGTGCCGTCCTCGTCGTGGCGCTCGCTCGCGACGAAGCACTGCTCGAACGCCGGCATGGCAGCTCGCGCGAGCGTGCCGAGCTCGTCCGGGCGCACGGGCACCTCACGCCAACCGAGGACCCGGAGCCCCTCGTCCGCCGCGACGGCCTCGATCGCGGCCTTGACGGCGGCGCGCGCGTCCACGTTGGTCGGGAGGTACGCCGTACCCACCGCGTACCCGCCCGCGTCGGGCAGCGCGAACGGCACGACCTCGCGGAGGAAGGCGTCCGGGACCTGGCAGAGGATCCCCGCGCCGTCACCCGTGCCGGCGTCGCTGCCGATGGCACCGCGGTGTTCGAGGTGACGGAGGGCACCGAGCGCCGCGTCGACGATGTCGTGACCGGGCGTTCCGCGGAGCGTGGCGACCATGGCCAGACCGCAGGCGTCCTTCTCGTTCTCCGGGTCGTACGCGCCGACGGCGGCCGGGACCGCGCTGAAACGCTGGTGGGGTGGCAGGAGCGCCATGGGAACCGTCCTCACGAGGAGATGGGGAACTGGGACGTCGAGCGGTCGACTGGACCCGGTGGTACGTCGCCGAGCGGCGAGGCGTGTGCCCGGGCACAGCCGCCCGTGACGGTGCTCCGGGCGGCGTGCGAGGTGTCGGGCCACTTGTGGTGACCCTACGACGGTCGGGTCCCGCGCGGGACCCGGACGACATCACGAGTTGCTGTGGACGTGATGTCGTCGGACCACGGCTCTGCCGCGGTCGGTCGGAGTTCAGCTCGGGTGTGCCCTAGCTGCGGTCGGCGGCGGTGGCGACCGGTTCCGGATCGGTGACGACGAGCGGTTCGTCGTCGGACTCCGAGTAGGTGTCGTCAGATCCTACACTGCTGGCCGCGCGCGGACCGCGACCGGCCAGGTACCCGCTGGGCTCGGTACCCGGGTGTCGCCGGGTCTGCACGACGAAGATGACGATGCCGAGCACGATCGCCGCGAGTGCGGCCCAGACGTTCGTGCGGACTCCGAAGAAGGTCTCGCTCGTGTCGACCCGGATCGACTCGAGCACCGACCGCCCCGCGCCGTACCAGATCAGGTAGAGCGCGAGCACGCGGCCCCACTGCAGGTGGAAGCGCCGGTCGATGAGCATGATGACCGCGAACCCGACGAGGTTCCAGATGATCTCGTAGAGGAACGTCGGGTGGAACAGCGTCCCGGCCGGCAGACCGACCGGGTACGCGGGGTTCGACTGCTCGATCTGGAGCCCCCAGGGCAGGTTCGTCGGCATGCCGAAGAGCTCGTGGTTGAAGTAGTTGCCGAGCCGGCCGAACGCCTGAGCGACGAGCAGCCCGGGCGCGACGGCGTCGACGAAGGTGGTGAACCGGAGCCCGACGTACCGGCAGGCCCACCAGGCACCGAGGGCGCCGGCGATCAGGGCGCCGAAGATGGCGAGCCCGCCCTCCCAGATGGCGAACGGTTCCCACCATGCGATGCCCGGCCCGAAGTAGTCCCCGACGTGGGTGAACACGTGGTAGGCGCGCCCGCCGATGATGCCGAGCGGGACCGCGCCGATCGCGATGTCGACGATGACCCACTTCTCGACGCCGCGACGCACCAGCCGACGGTCGGTGATGACGACGCAGGCGACGATCCCGAGCAGGATGCAGATGGCGTAGGCGTGGATCCGGAAGTCGAGTGGGAAGGACCACCCGAAGACCCGGTCCAGCCAGTTCGTCAGGTCGAAGTACTGCCAGGCCGTGCTCGGGCTCGGGATGCTCAGGGGAAGCATGGAGGGGCGTACGCCTTTCGTCGCTGTTCCGTCAGACGACCGGCGAGGCCGGGCCGTCGTCGGAGATCACTGTAGCGCCACGGGTCAGGTCGGCAGCGCGGCGGCCGACGCCGCGGACGCCCTCGTCCTGCAGGGCCCGGACGAACGCCGAACCGATGATCGCGCCGTCCGCGTAGGCGAGGATCTCCGACACCTGCTCCGCGGTCGAGATCCCGAGACCGACGCAGGTGCGCTCGACCCCCGCGGAGCGCAGGCGCGACACGACCGAGCGCGCAGCGGCGTCGACGCCCGAACGAGCACCCGTCACGCCCATGGTGGACACGGCGTACACGAAGCCCCGGCTCGCCTCGACGGCCTGGCGCATGCGGTCGTCGGACGAGGACGGCGCGGCGAGGAACACGCGGTCGGCGCCGGTGCGCTCGGACGCGGCGATCCACTCGCCTGCTTCGTCCGGGATGAGGTCGGGCGTGATGAGCCCGGACCCGCCCGCGGCGGCGAGGTCGTCCGCGAACCGGTCGACGCCGTAGCGCAGCACCGGGTTCCAGTACGTCATGACGAGGACCGGGACGTCGGCCCGCTCGGTGATCGCGTGCACGGCGTCGAAGACGTGCGCCACGCGGAAGCCGTTCGCGAGACTCGTCTCGGTCGCGCGCTGGATGACCGGGCCGTCCATGACCGGGTCGGAGTACGGCAGGCCGAGCTCGATCGCGTCGACCCCGTTCTCGGCGAGGGCCACCGCGGCCGCCACACTCGTGGGCAGGTCCGGGAACCCCGCGGGGAGGTAGCCGACGACCGCCCCGGCACGCTCGGCGTTCGCGGTGTCGATGGCGGCGCGCACGGACCGCGACGTCGTGGTGCTCACAGCTGCTCCGCTCCCTCGTCGATGAGCCCGAACCAGCGGCTGGCGGTCGCGACGTCCTTGTCCCCGCGCCCGGACAGCGACACCAGGACGATGGCGTCGGGGCCGAGCCGCGCCCCCAGCTTCACCGCGCCCGCGAGCGCGTGGGCCGACTCGATCGCCGGGATGATCCCCTCCGTGCGCGTCAGCAGCCGGAAGGCGTCCATGGCCTCGACGTCGGTGATCGGCTCGTAGGTGGCGCGCCCGATCGCAGCGAGGTGAGCGTGCTCCGGGCCGACACTCGGGTAGTCGAGGCCGGCGGACACCGAGTGGCTCTCGATCGTCTGCCCGTCGTCGTCCTGCATGAGGTAGGACTTCGCCCCGTGGAGGACGCCCGACCGGCCGAGGGTGATGCTCGCCGCGTGCCGTCCGCTCTGCACGCCCTCGCCACCCGCCTCGAAGCCGTACAGCGCCACGGACTCGTCGTCGAGGAACGCCTCGAAGATGCCCATCGCGTTCGACCCGCCACCGACGCACGCCGCGACCGCGTCGGGCAGGCGCCCGGTGAGCTCGAGGACCTGGGCACGGGCCTCCTCGCCGATCACCTTGTGGAACTCACGGACCATCTCGGGGAACGGGTGCGGGCCGGCGACCGTGCCGAGCAGGTAATGCGTGGTGTCGACGTTCGCCACCCAGTCCCGCAGAGCCTCGTTGATGGCGTCCTTGAGCGTGCGCGAACCGGTCTCGACGGCGACGACCTGGGCCCCGAGCAACCGCATGCGCGCGACGTTGAGCGCCTGGCGCTCCGTGTCCACGGCACCCATGTAGACCACGCACTCCATGCCGAACAGCGCGGCGGCGGTGGCGGTGGCGACGCCGTGCTGGCCCGCCCCGGTCTCGGCGATCAGCCGGGTCTTGCCGAGCCGCTTGGCCACGAGCGCCTGCCCGAGCACGTTGTTGATCTTGTGCGACCCGGTGTGGTTGAGGTCCTCGCGCTTGAGGACCACCCGGGCACCACCGGCGTGTTCGGCGAACCGCGGGACCTCGGTGATGATCGACGGGCGGCCGGTGTAGTCGCGCTGCAGGGCGTCGAGTTCGGCGTGGAACGCCGGATCCGCCCAGGCGGCGCGGAAGGCCTGCTCGAGTTCGTCGAGCGCCAACACGAGCGACTCGGGGACGAACCGTCCGCCGAAGTCGCCGAAGTACGGACCATGGAGGTCGCGGAGGTGGGTCACGTGGTGCTCCGGTGAGGAGGGTCCGGGCGGGCCCGGCGGATGGGTTCTAGACGACGCGGAACGCAGCGAGCGTCGCCGCCGGGTCGTCACCGGTCACGAGGGCCTCGCCGACGAGCACGGCATCGGCGCCCGCGGCGCGGTAGTGGGCGACGTCGGCGGGCGACGAAACGGCGGACTCGGCCACGCGGACCACACCATCCGGCACCGCACCGACGAGGCGCCCGAAGAGGTCGCGGTCGAGCGAGAAATCGGTCAGGTCGCGGGCGTTGACACCGAGCATGCGCGCCCCGGCGTCGAGCCCGCGGCTGACCTCGTCCGCCGAGTGGGCCTCGACCAGTGCCCGCATCCCGAGCTGCTCGACGAGCGTGTGGAGTTCGACGAGCCGGGGCTGGTCCAGCGCGGCGACGATGAGCAACACGATGTCGGCGCCCGACGCCCGCGCCTCGAGCACCTGGTAGGGATCGGCGATGAAGTCCTTGCGCAGCACCGGGACGGCCACCCGGGCCCGGACGGCCTCGAGGTCGGCGAGGCTCCCCCGGAACCGGCGCCCCTCGGTCAGGACGCTGATCGCGCTGGCGCCGCCGGCCTCGTACCGGCTCGCGAGCTCGGCTGGATCGGCGATCTCGGCGAGCGGCCCGCGCGAGGGGCTGGCCCGCTTGACCTCCGCGATGACGTGCACGCGGTCGCCGGGAGCGAGGAACGCGAGCGCGTCGCGCGGCGACGACACGCGGTCGAGGTCGCGCTCGACGTCCGCCGCGGGACGGTCGAGCCGTCGCGCCGCGGCGTCCTCCAGCGCTCCCGCCACGAGCCCCGCGAGCAGATCGGTGGTCGGCTCGGCCGTCATCGGGTCACTCGTGGGTGCGCGTGACGTACTTCGGGCCGTTGACGCCGTACCCGAGCTTCGCGAGCACGCCGCCGAGGATCAGCCCGACGACGAGGAGTCCGGCGGACGCCCAGACCGCCCACGCGATGCTGAACCAGAAGCAGATGACGCCGATGGCGAAGGCGACCAGCATGATGATCACGGCCGTCCAGGCGGCGGGCGAGTGTCCCTCGCCGAGTTCTGCGGGCTCAGTGTTGCTCACGGTGCTCCTCGTGGTCCGGTGCGTCGTCCTCGGTGCGACGCTCCCCCGATCCTACCGTGCGGTCCTCCGCCGTCCCGTCAGCGGCGGCCACCCCGTCGACCCCGGCGGTGGAGGTCCCGGCAGCCGTGGGGTCGACGCCCGCGCTGAGGTCGTCCCAGTCGACGATGGCATCCCGCGGCGCGTCGGCCGCCGGCACCCGTCCAGTGCCCCCGTACCGGCGACTCGGGCCGGGCCAGGACCGCTGGACGACGAGCACGAGCAGGCCGAGCGCCACGGCGAGCACGCCACCCGCGATGCCGACGTACGGCCACGGGGTGACGTCGATGCTCCGTACGATCGAGCGGATCGCGGGGACGTCCTGCACGCCGGTGACACCACTGATCGCGGACTGCGCGGCGACCACGGGATCGCTCAGACGGCCGATCCCCGTCACGACGACCGCGATCCCGAGCAGCACCTCGACGACCGCGAGCACGACGCGGAGCACGCGCCCCGCGATGGTCAGGGCGATCGACAGGGCCAACATGGCGATCGCGAGGGCTGAGTAGGGCACGACGGAGCCGTCCGCCGTCACCGTGCTCGCCGTCGCGCTCGTGGCGTCGAGGTGCGCCGTGAACCAGGTCTGCGTCCAGGACAGGAGCACGATGCCCGCGACCGCGAGACCGGCGAGGACGACGAGCGGGCGTGAGCGCCTCACGACCGGACCGCCCGCATGGCGTTCGCGGTCGCGACGGCGCGCAGCGGCGCCGCGGCCTTGTTCTGGGCCTCCACGTGCTCGGTGGCCGGGTCGGAGTCGGCGACGAGCCCCGCACCCGCCTGCACGCGGGCGACCCCGCCCTGGATCAGCGCCGTGCGGATGGCGATCGCCACGTCCGCCGAGCCCGCGAAGTCGAAGTAGCCGACGACGCCGCCGTACACGCCCCGCTGGGCGGGTTCGAGCTCGTCGATGATCGCGAGCGCACGCGGCTTCGGCGCACCCGACAACGTGCCTGCCGGGAACGTCGCGCGGAACACGTCGATCGCGCTCGCCCCGGGGCGGATCGTCCCCTCGACACTCGACACGAGGTGCATGATGTGGCTGAACCGCTCGACCTGCATGAACTCGGTGACGGCGACGGTGCCGGGCAGACACACCTTCTGGAGGTCGTTCCGCGCGAGGTCGACGAGCATGAGGTGCTCGGCCCGTTCCTTCGGGTCGAGGAGCAGTTCGTCGGCGAGACGCACGTCCTCCTCGGTGGTGCGACCGCGAGGCCGGGAGCCGGCGATGGGGTGGGTCATGGCGCGACCGTCCTCGACCCGCACCAGGGCCTCCGGCGAGGCACCGACGATCCAGTACGGCTCGTCGCTCGTGTCCGCGAGACTGAGGAAGTACATGTACGGGCTCGGGTTGAGCGTCCGGAGCACGCGGTAGACGTCGAGCGGGTCGGCTGTGACGGGCTGGTCGAACCGCTGCGAGATGACGACCTGGAACACGTCGCCGTCCCGGATGAAACGCTTCGAACGCTCGATCGCCGCCGCGTACTCCTCGGGGGTCGAGCGAGCGGACGGGGACGGCGCCGCCACGTCGAAGGCCTCGGCCACCGTGGCCGTCGACGGCTGCACGAGGTCGCGCTGGAGACGGTCGAGCCGCGCCTGCGCATCCGCCCACATGGCGTCGGGGTCGTCCGCGCCGTCGTTGAGGGCGCTCGCCACGAGGAGCACGAGTCCGGTCCGGTGGTCGATCGCCGCGAGTTCGGAGACGAACGCCATCGCTTGGCCCGGTACCGTGAACTCGGCCGGTGGCGCGTCCGGGAGGTGCTCGAGCTGACGGACGGCCTCCCATCCGATGAACCCGACGGTGCCCCCGACGAGCGGCGGCATGCCCGCGAGCCGCGGGGTCGCCCACCGCTCGTGCAGTCGTGCGAGCACGTCGAGCGGCGCGCCCTCGAGCGATCCGACCGCGCGCTCCGCGTCGATGCCCGTGTCGATCCACCGCGCCTCGGTACCGTCCTGCGTCAGGACGCCGAAGCTGCGGACCCCGACGAACGACCAGCGCGACCAGAGTCCGCCCTGGCCCGCGGACTCGAGCAGGAAGCTCCCCGGACGCCCCGCTGCCAGTTTCCGGTAGACGCCCACGGGCGTCTCGCTGTCCGCGAAGAGCGCTCGTACGACCGGGACGACGCGGTGGCCGTCGAGCATGGCGTCGAACTCCGCGCGCGCGGTCGTGTGCGGGTGGTCGACGGGTGCCGCCTCGGTGCCCGGGATGGTCGCCTCAGGCACCGGTCGCCTCCCTCGCGTCGACGTCGGCCGCGTCGCCACCGGCTGCGGCGGTGCGGGCCACGGCGGTGCCGGCCGTGCCCTCGGCGCTGCCCACGACCGGTGCGAGCGGGTCGACGTCGAAGCACCGGTGCGCACCGGTGTGGCACGCGGCGCCGATCTGGTCGACGGTGACGAGGATCGTGTCGGCGTCGCAGTCGAACGCCGCCGCTCGGACGAACTGCGCGTGCCCCGAGGTGTCGCCCTTGCGCCAGTACTCCTGCCGGGACCGCGACCAGAAGGTGACGCGACCCTCCGTCAGGGTCCGGCGGAGGGCCTCCCGGTCCATGTACCCGAGCATGAGGACGTCCTTGGTGACGGCTTCCTGGATGACGGCGGGCAGGAGGCCGTCGGCCCCGAAGCGGGCGCGGTCGAGGACCGCCTCGGTGGACGAGGGGGACGGTACTGCGGTGCTGGTGCTGTCGGCCATGTCGTCCATCAGCGTACGGCGTGTCCGGCCGCGCGCAGGGCGTCCTTGACGTCGCCGATGGTCATCTCGGCTCGGTGGAACACGCTGGCCGCGAGGACCGCGTCGGCCCCGGCGTCGATCGCGGGCGCGAAGTGCTCGAGCGCACCCGCGCCTCCCGACGCGATCACCGGCACCGGGGCGACGGCGCGCATGGCGGCGACGAGCTCGAGGTCGAAGCCCGCCTTCGTGCCGTCGGCGTCGATCGAGTTGACGAGCAGCTCGCCCGCGCCACGCTCCACGGCCTCCCGTGCCCAGGCGAGGGCGTCGATGTCGGTCTCGCGCCGACCGCCGTGCGTGGTCACGACGAACCCCGAGGGCATGCGATCGGCGCGCTTGACGTCGAGCGACAGCACGACGGCCTGGGCTCCGAAGCGGTCCGCGATCTCGCCGACGAGTGTCGGTCGGGCGATCGCCGCGCTGTTGACGCCGATCTTGTCCGCGCCGCACTGCTGGAGACGGGCGACGTCGTCGACGCTGCGGACGCCACCACCCACGGTGAGCGGGATGAACACCTGCTCGGCCGTCCGGGTGACGGTCTCGTACATGGTCGCGCGGCCCTCGACGGTCGCCGACACGTCGAGGAACGTGAGCTCGTCCGCGCCCTGCTCGTAGTACCGCGCCGCCAGCTCGACCGGGTCGCCGGCGTCCTGCAGGTCGAGGAAGTTGACGCCCTTGACGACCCGGCCCGCCGAGACGTCGAGGCACGGGATCACCCGGACCGCGACCGACATGCCCGTGCTCCCGCTCACAGTCGCGCGGCGTGGATCGCGCTGACGAGGATCGCGCGCGCACCGAGTTCGTAGAGGGCGTCCATGATCGGGTTCGTGTCGGCCCGCGGGATCATGACGCGCACGGCCGACCACGTGGGGTCGTGCAGGGGCGACACGGTCGGTGACTCGATCCCGGTCGCGATCGCCGTGGCCTGGGGCAGGAGCACGGACGGGATGTCGTAGTCGAGCATCACGTAGCTCCGGGCCACCAGCACACCGTGGAGCCGTCGTCGCAGCACGGATATGCCCTCGATCGACTCGTCCGTCGTCACGAGCACGGCGGTGGACTCGAGGATCACCGGCCCGAAGATCTCGAGTCCCGCGGCGCGCAGCGTGCTCCCCGTCGAGACGACGTCGGCCACCGCGTCGGCGACACCGAGCCGCACGGCGCTCTCGACCGCGCCGTCCAGCTTCACGAGGACCGCGGTCACCCCGTGCCGAGCGAGGAAGTCGCCGACGAGCCCCGGGTAGCTCGTCGCCAGACGCACGCCCTCGAGGTCCGTCAACTCCGTGAAGCGTCCGGGCGGCCCGGCGAACCGGAACGTGGAATCCGCGAAGTCGAGCTCCTCGATCTCCGAGGCCGTCGAACCGCTGTCGAGCAGCAGATCGCGTCCCGTGATCCCGACGTCGAGCGCGCCGGAGCCGACGTAGGTCGCGATGTCACGTGGGCGGAGGAAGAAGAACTCGACCCCGTTGCGCTCGTCGACGAGGTGGAGCGCCTTCGGGTCACGCCGGCCGGCGTAGCCCGCCTCGCGCAGCATGTCGGTCGCGGTCTCGGACAGGGATCCCTTGTTGGGCACGGCGACGCGGAGCATCGGGTCTCGCTTTCTGGAGGAGCGGCTCGGGTGATCGGGGAGGCCGCCGGTGGGTCACCGGCGCGGCTCACAGATGCTCGTAGACGTCCTCGGGGGTCAGGCCCTTCGCGACGAGCAGGACCTGCAGGTGGTACAGGAGCTGGGAGATCTCCTCGGCGGTCCGCACGTCGCCCTCGTACTCGGCGGCCATCCACACCTCGGCGGCCTCCTCGACGATCTTCTTGCCGATCTGGTGGACGCCGGCGTCGAGCTCGGCGACCGTCCCCGACCCCGCGGGACGCGTCCGTGCCTTCTCGGACAGCTCGGCGAACAGGTCATCGAACGTCTTCACGGCGATCAGGCTACCCGGCTCGCAGCCGCCCGCAGGGCCGCGATCCGCTCAGCCGGGTCCCCGCCGTAGACGGCCGAGCCGGCGACGAGGGTGTCGGCGCCGTTCGACACGGCCTCCTCGACCGTGTCCAGCGCGATGCCGCCGTCGACCTCGAGCCACACGTCGAGACCGGACGCCGCGACCGCCGCGCGGGCGGCGGCGAGCTTCGGCATGACCTGCGGCATGAACGCCTGACCGCCGAATCCCGGCTCGACGGTCATGAGCAACACCATGTCGTACGCGTCGAGGTGGTCGAGCACGGGCGCGATGTCCGTCCCGGGCTTGACCGCCACGGCCGCGCGAGCGCCGTTGCTCCGGATCGCCGCCGCGGTGGCCACGGGATCCGTCGCGGCCTCGATGTGGAACGTCACGCTGGCCGCCCCCGTCTCGGCGTACTTCGGTGCGTTGGTGTCGGCGTCGGAGACCATGAGGTGCACGTCGAGCGCGACGGGCGAGACCTGCTGCAGCCGCGTCACGACGGGCAGACCGATCGTCAGGTTCGGCACGAAGTGGTTGTCCATGACGTCCACGTGCACCATGTCCGCCGTCGCGATCCGCCCGAGCTCCCGCTCGAGGTTGGCGAAGTCGGCGGACAGGATGCTGGGCGCGATGCGGATCGTCACGCGACGAGCGTACCGGGAGCGCCCGGAGCGCGACGACGGGGCGGAGCCGCTCCCGCCCCGTCAGCGCCGACGCAGGAGGGCGATGAACATCGCGTCCGTGCCGATGCGGTGCGGCCAGAGCTGGACGGTGGCGCCGTCGGCGACCTGCGGGTCCCGCGCGGCGATGCTCCGCACCACGGAGGCCGTGTCGAGCTGCTCGAGGACGTCGCCGTGCCGGGCGAGGAGCGCGTCCACCTGCCCACGGGTCTCGGCGAGGTGTGGCGAGCACGTCACGTACGCCAGCGTGCCGCCCGGTGCGAGCGACGCGACGGCGGCGTCCAGCAGTTCCGCCTGCACCACCGCGAGCTCCGAGACGTCCTCCGGGTCCTTCCGCCATCGCGCCTCCGGTCGACGACGGAGGGCGCCGAGGCCCGTGCACGGCGCGTCGAGCAGGACGCGGTCGTAGCCGCCGGGGGCAGTGGGTCCGGCCTCCCCAGGGCGTCCGAACCGGCGGCCGTCGCCCTCGGTGACCGTCACGGTGTCGGTGAAGCGTTCGAGCGCCGATCGGACGAGTCCCGCACGCGCCGGGACGAGCTCGTTGGCGACGAGCGTGGCGCCGGCGACCCGGGCCTCCGCGGCGAGCAGCGCGGCCTTGCCGCCCGGGCCGGCGCAGAGGTCGAGCCAACGCTCCCCCGGAGCGATGGCCGACGAGCGGGTCAACGCGAGCGCCGCGAGCTGCGACCCCTCGTCCTGCACCCGCGCTCGGCCGTCGGCGACCGCGGGGACCCGCGACGGGTCCCCGGCGACTCCGCGGACCCCGACCGGCGAGACGGGCGGCTCCGCCTCGGCATGCGGCAACACGTCGCCGGGTTCGACGAGCCCGGGCAGCGCCGCCAGGGTCACACCGGCGGGCACGTTGTCGGCCGCGAGCAGGGCGACGAGCTCGTCGCGGGCGCGCTCGGCGGCGAGGGCGTCGCGGAGGGCACCGACGACCCAGCGCGGGTGTGACCAGCGCCTCGCGAGCAGGTCGTCGCCCGTCAGGCCGCGGGTGATCTCGGCGTCCCAGCCGTCCGCGTCGCGCCCACCGACCTTCCGGAGCACGGCGTTGACGAACCCGCTCGCCCGACGCGCTCCGATCGCCCGGGTGAGGTCGACCGTCTGCGACACGGCCGCGTGGGACGGCACGCGCATCCCGACGAGCTGGTGGACGCCGAGGCGGAGGACGTCGAGCACGTCGGCCTCGATGTTCGCGACCTGGCGCCCGGACGCCGCCTCGATGATCGCGTCGTACGAGCCGATCATCCGGATGGTGCCGTACGTCAGCTCCGTCGCGAAGCCGGCGTCCCGGGCGGAGAGCCCCGCGCGTCGGATGCGGACCGGGAGCAACAGGTTCGCGTACGCGTCGTCCGCCTGGACCGCACGGAGCACGTCGAGCGCCACGCGCCGGGCGCTCGTCCCCGCACCGCGGTTCCCCCAGCCGCTGCCCTCGGGCGTCGTGGGTGTCACGCGAGCACCGCCGACGTGAGGTCCCCGAGACCGCGGGCCCACGACGCGCCGGGCATCGGACGCCCACCGGCCGGCTGCACCTCGAGGAGCTCGAGCGGCTCGGTCGCGGTGCCCACACGGAGCGCGCCGCCGACCAGCCCGAGCGCACCGGGTGCGAGCTCCTCGGTCGTCGTCACCAGGCCTGCCGGCCGTGTCGTCGGTGTCGTGCGGGCGGTCCGGAGCAGCTTGACCCGCGTGGCACCGAGGTAGGCGTACGCGCCCGGTTCCGGCGTCACCCCGCGCACGTGGGCGTGCACGACCGCAGCCGGACGGTCGAAGGCGACGTGGCCGTCGGCGGAGGTCGTCTTCGGAGCCGTGGTGGGTTCGCCCACCTGCGCGACGCCGACCGCGCGGCCCGCCGCGACGTCGTCGACGACGCGCGCGACGAGCTCGGCGCCCGTCTCGGCCATGGCGGCGAGGACCTCGCCGGCCGTCGCGTCGGGCCCGATCGGGAACGGCTCGGAGGCGTACACCGGTCCGGCGTCGAGCTCCTCGACGAGGCGGAACACGGTCGCCGCGGTCGACCGCTCGCCCGCCATGACGGCGCGCTGGACGGGCGCAGCGCCCCGGAAGGCCGGGAGCGACGAGAAGTGCAGGTTGAGCCAGCCGTGTCGCGGGACGTCGAGCGCGGCACGACGCAGCAACGCACCGTACGCGACGATGACGCCGAGGTCCGGTCCGAGGAGACGGAGTCGCTCCGTGACGTCGGCGTCCACGCGGGACGCCGTGATCACGGGGAGCCCGAGTTCCTCGGCGGCGACCGCGACCGGGGTCGGGGTGAGCACGCGCTTGCGGCCCTGCGGCGTCGGAGGCCGGGTCAGGACGGCGACGATCTCGTGGTCCGTCGCGGCGAGGCGACGGAGGGTGGGGACGGCGGCTGCGGGGCTGCCCGCGACGACGAGACGCATGGACTCCGGGTGGTGGTCGGTGGAGGGGGCTCAGGGGCCCTCGGAGAACGGTTCGACGTCGTCGAGCCGCACCCTGAGTGTAGGTGCGGCGCGGCGACGGTTGCCCCCGGGCAGCACCCGACGTGTCGACGACCGCCGGATCACCTCGGCCTTGAGCGTCGCCGCGACCTCGGTGCCGTGCGCGTACGGGAACCGCACGATGGTCCGGACCGTCCCGGGTACGGAGTCGTCGACGGCCACCGGACCGAGCACGGGCCCGACGAGGGCGTCGCCGAGCGCCTCGACCGCGGCGGCCACCGCCTCGTCCGTCCCGGTCAGCGTCGCCACGCGGACGGCGGGCGGGAAGTGCAGGACCCGGCGGTCGGCGAGCTCGTCGTGCGCCGGGACCTCGAGCCGCCACGTGGCCATCGCCGTCGCCAGCCGTCCGCCGACGCCGACGAGGAACGTCGTGCCGCCGCGCGCCGTCCGGGCCGCCGCGTTCGCCCAGACCCGGAGGACGTCCTCGGCGACGCGCAGGCCCTCGCGGGCGAGCATGCGCTCGCCGTCGAGCAGGAGGACGCATGCGTACCCGCCGGGCGTCGACGGTTCGGCGCCGCGGGTCGCGACCACGACGGCGGGTCGGTCGTCGACCTCGTCCACCGGACGGGCGCCGTCGGCGACGACGATCCGCGTCCCGGGGAACGCCCGTCCCAGCTCGTCCGCGGTGCGCTGCGCGCCGTGGCCGACCGGACGGAGCGTGGACCCCTGGCAGGTGGGACACCGGTACCCGACCGCCAGGGCCCCGCACCAGCGGCACTGCGGCACGCCGGACGACGTCGCCCGGCCGAGGGGTCCCCCGCACCGCGGACAGCGGGCCCGGTCGCCGCAGTCGGCACACACGAGCCCCGTCGCGAACCCCGGACTCGCCACCTGCACGAGCACGGGACCGGTACGGCTGGCCTCGCGTGCCGCACGCCAGGCCGCGGACGGGATCCGGGCGTGCGCGGCCCAGCCCTCCGCGGACGTCTGCTGCGCGGTCGGCACCACGCGCGGGACGACCGCGCGGACGGGCCGGACGTCGTCGAGCCACCCGAGTTCGACCAGACGCTGGACGTCGGTGCTCCGGGCGTGCGCTGCGAGCAGCAGGGCCGCCCCCGACTGCGCGGTCCGGAGCAGCACGGCGTCACGGGTGTGCACGTAGGGAGCGCGTTGCTCGACGAACGAGGGGTCGCCGTCGTCCCAGACGGCGAGCAACCCGAGGCGCTCGGCCGGTGCGTACACCGCCGCGCGGTTGCCGACGACGACGACCGGACCCGACCGGGCCGTCAGGAGTGCGCGGGCGCGCTGCCCGTTCGTCTGCCGCGCGTCGAACCGCACCACGCGCTCCGCGGGGACGAAGGCGGCGACGGCGCGCTCGACCTCGGCGAGATCCCGGAAGTCCGGCACCACGAGGATCGCGGTCCGCTCCGACGCGAGCACCCGGGCCGCCGCCTCGGCGAAGGTGCGCGCCCACCCGTCCACCCAGGAGTCGTCCGGCAGCCGCACCGGATGCGCGATCGCGGTCATCGCGGCGCGACCGCCGTCCTCGAGCAGGGCCTCCACGCGGCCCTCCGGGTACGCCGTCACCACCGGCGCGGTGACGACCGGCGGCACCGTCGTGGTGTCCCGTGCGATGAACGCCTTCTCGGCGCGGACCTGACGCGGTGGCACCGCCAACCGGAGGACGTCGCTCGCCACCCCCGCCGCGCGGTCCGCGACGGCGCGCGCCAGCCGCCAGACCTCCGGCGCCAGGACGGGGACGGGCGACACGACCTCCTCGAGCGGACTGAGGTCGCCGGGGAACGAGCCCTCGGTGGCGACCTCGACGACGAAGGCGTCCGCGATCCGGGCGCCCGTGCGGAGCGGGACGCGCACCCGGACACCCGGGAGGCACGCCTCGCGCATCGCGTCCGGGATGCGGTAGTCGAACAACCGGTCGAGCTGCGGGAGCGGTGAGTCGAGGACGACGCGTGCGATCCGCGGGGTCGCGGACGCGGGCGAGGCCGCGCCCGCGGGCGCCGCCGCGGCCTCGACCGTCGGCACCGTTGGGGGGCCGGGCAGGGGCGGCCGCGCGTCCGCGCGCGGGGACCGCGCCGCTTCAGCGGGCGCTGGCGCGTCCTCCGGCACGACGGACCGTCAGACCCCGGCCGTCACGAGGCCGGCGGCGACCCGCAGCGCCTCGACACGGTCGAGGGCCTCCCAGGTGAACCCGGGGAGCTCCCGACCGAAGTGTCCGTAGGTCGCCGTCGCGGCGTACGTGGGGCGGAGCAGGTCGAGGTCGCGGATGATCGCCGCGGGCCGCAGGTCGAAGACCGCCCGGATGGCGTCGACGATCACGGCGTCGTCCACGTGGCCGGTCCCGAAGGACTCGACGTACAGCCCGACCGGGGCGGCGCGGCCGATCGCGTAGGCGACCTGGACCTCGAGCCGGTCGGCGAGACCGGCGGCCACCGCGTTCTTCGCGACCCACCGCAGGGCGTACGCGGCCGAACGGTCCACCTTCGACGGGTCCTTGCCGCTGAAGGCACCACCACCGTGCCGCGAGGCGCCGCCGTAGGTGTCCACGATGACCTTGCGACCCGTCAGCCCCGCGTCGCCCTGGGGACCGCCGATCTCGAAGCGGCCGGTCGGGTTCACGATGACGTCCACGGCGCTCGAGTCCAGCGCGACCGTGTCGAGCACGGGGCGGATCACCCGGGCCGTGATGTCGACGGTGAGTTGCTCGAGCGACACGGTCGGCGCGTGCTGGGTCGACAGCACGACGGTCTCGACGGTCCGCGGCGTCACGCCGTCGTACCCGATCGTGACCTGCGTCTTGCCGTCGGGTCGGAGGTACGGCAGCTCGCCCGACTTGCGGACCGCGGCGAGGCGCTCGGCGAGCCGGTGTGCGATCCAGATGGCGACCGGCATGTACTCGGGCGTCTCGTTCGTCGCGTAGCCGAACATGATGCCCTGGTCACCGGCACCCTGGCGATCGAGCGGATCCGTCGCGCCCGTCCGGGCCTCGAGCGCGTCGTCGACGCCCTGCGCGATGTCGGGCGACTGCGAGCCGATCGAGACCTCGACCCCGCAGGTGTGGCCGTCGAAGCTGACCTCGGACGAGTCGTACCCGATGCCGGTGATGACGTCGCGCACGATCGTGGGGATGTCGACGTAGCCGGCAGTCGTGACCTCGCCCGCGACGTGCACGAGACCGGTCGTCACGAGGGTCTCCACCGCGACTCGGGCGTGGGGGTCGACGGTCAGGAGCGCGTCGAGGATGCGGTCCGAGATCTGGTCACAGATCTTGTCCGGGTGCCCCTCGGTGACCGACTCGGAGGTGAAGAGGCGGAGTGCGGACGTCACGGATCAGGCGTCGGGCGTCTGCGGCGTGGCAGTCAGCTTGTTCTCGTTGATCTCGTGGAGCGCGACCGACAGCGGCTTGTCGTCGATGGTCGAGTCGACGAGCGGGCCGACGTTGTCGAACAGGCTGCCCTCGTGCAGGTCGGCGTAGTAGTCGTTGATCTGCCGCGCACGCTTCGACGCGAAGATGACGAGCGCGTACTTCGACTCGACCTTGGCGAGCAGGTCGTCGATGGGCGGATCGATGATGCCCTGGGAACGGTCGGCCATGGGAGCTCCTCGGTAGGTTGACGAGCGCCGGGTCACGGCGCGGAGAACAAGTCTACGACCTCCTGCGCAGCGGTACGGACATCGGAGTTCACGATCCGGACGTCGAACTCGTCCTGGGCGGCGAGCTCCACCTTCGCCGTGTCGAGCCGCCGTTGCTGCTCCGCGGGGCTCTCGGTCCCCCGCCCGATGAGCCGCCGGACGAGTTCCTCCCACGTCGGCGGGAGCAGGAACACCAGGAGCGCCTCGGGCATCGCGGCGCGGACCTGCCGCGCACCCTGCAGGTCGATCTCGAGCAGCACGCTGCGCCCCTGGTCGAGCGCGCGGTCGATCGGCGGTCGGGGCGTGCCGTATCGGTAGGAATTGTGGACCGTCGCCCACTCCAGGAGTTCGCGCTCGCGGACCATCCGGTCGAACTCGGCGTCGTCGACGAAGTAGTAGTGGACGCCGTCGACCTCGCCCGGGCGCGGTGCCCGGGTCGTCGCGGAGACGCTGAGGAGCACCTCCGGGTGGTGTTCCCGGATGTACGCCGAGACCGTGCCCTTGCCGACCGCGGTGGGCCCGGCGAGCACGACGAGCCGCGAGGCGCGTCGGCGACGACCGGACCGCGACGCCAGCCAGTCCGCGAGTTCCCCGCGCTGCCGCGTGCCGAGGCCGCCCAGCCGCTTCGTCGGCGCGATGCGGAGCGTGGCCATGACGCTCTCGGCACGCGCCGGACCGATGCCCGGGAGGCTCGTCAGGAGGTCGCGGACGCGGAGCGACTGCTCCGCGGTGGCCGCGTCGCTCCCCCAGGCAGCACGCGCGACGTCGAGCCCGGACCGGGCACCGGAGGCCACGTCGGCCTTCACGGCTGCCCGCGCCCGGCGTGCCGCGACGGCGGCCCGGGCGGCCGCGGCGCGGTCGACCTCGGGCGGCCGGGCCCCGCGAGGGCCGGACGCCCCGCCCGGGGGGACGTCCTCGTTGCCCGTGCCGTCCACGTTCACGCGAGCGCCGCCGCGATGCGGTCGACCCGCGCGGCGACCTCGTCCTGGACCCCGTCGGGACCGGACGCCAGCAGGCCACGCGACTCGTTCACGAGGACCTGGTCGGCGACGGCGCCGAAGCGCTCCCGGAGGTCCTCGATCCGGGCCCCCTGCGCGCCGAACCCCGGCGCGAGCACCGGTGCCGACCCCACGGCGTCCCTGCGGAGACCGAAGTCGGCGAGGTCGAGCGTCGCGCCGATGACCAGTCCGACCGAGCCGAGCTCCCCCGGCCCGCCCGTGTGCTCCCCTGCCCTGCGTCGGTTCTCGTCTGCCACGTCCAGAACGATACCGGCGGCGACGGACGACCCGGAACGGGGCCCCTCCTGCACCACGGCGGTCTGCAGGACCCGGCCTTCGGGGTTGCTCGTGGCGGCCAGGACGAACACGCCCGCCCCCGCCGCCGCCGCGACGTCGAGCGTCCCGGCGAGGGCGCCGAACCCGAGGTACGGGGACACCGTCAGGGCGTCGGACGCGAGCGGCGAGGAGGGGTCGAGCCACGCGGCGGCGTAGTCGTCCCCCGTCGACCCGATGTCCCCGCGTTTCGCGTCCGCGATGACGAGGAGGCCGGCGTCCCGTGCGCGCCGGACCGTGGCCTCGAGCGCCCGGTAGCCGGCGGCGCCGGCGACCTCGAAGAACGCGACCTGGGGCTTCACCGCGGCGGCGCGGCCCACGGCGGCGTCGACGAGCACCGCGCCGAACGCGGTCAGACCGGCCTCGTTCCGCGGGAGTCCCCAGGCGCGGAGCGTCGCGGCATGCGGGTCGATCCCGACGCACAGCGGCGACCGCTCCCCCATGGCGGACCGGAGGCGCGCACCGAACCGTGTCGCGCCTCCCGTCCGAGCCGACGGAGCGGTCGCCTCGTCGGTCACCAGGTCGCCCGCTCGAGGGCGTAGTCCTGGAGGCTGCGCACGCTGTGCGGGGTGCCGATCGTCTCGATCGCCGCGACCGCCGCACCGAGCTGCGCGATGGTCGTGAAGAGCGGCTTGTCCGCCGCCACGGTCGCGGCGCGGATCTCGTACCCGTCCGCGCGACCGGCCGCCCCGCTCGGCGTGTTGATGACGATGTCGACCTCGTCGCGGGCCAGGAGGTCGACGACGTTCTCGCCACCCTGGCTGTACTTGCCGACCACGCGGACGTCGATCCCGTTGCGGCGCAGGATCTCGGCGGTGCCCTCGGTCGCGATGATCGTGAACCCGAGCTGCTGGAGGCGGTGCACGGGCAGGACGATGGCCCGCTTGTCCGTGTCCGCGACGCTGACGAACACGGTGCCCGAGGTGGGCAGACCGCCGTACGCGGCGATCTGGCTCTTGAGGAACGCCCGCGGGAAGTCGCGGTCGATGCCCATGACCTCGCCGGTGGACCGCATCTCGGGGCTGAGCACGCTGTCCACGACCTGGCCCTCGCGGGTCCGGAACCGCCGGAAGGGCAGCACGGCCTCCTTGACCGCGATCGGGGCCTCCATCGGGACGACCGAGCCGTCACGCTCGGGGAGGAGACCCTCGGCGACGAGGTCGTCGATCGAGCTGCCGGTCATGACGCGCGCCGCCGCCTTGGCCAGCGGGATACCGAGCGCCTTGGACACGAAGGGGACGGTCCGGCTCGCACGGGGGTTCGCCTCGATGACGTGGAGCACACCGGCCGCGATCGCGAACTGCACGTTGAGGAGACCCGCCACGCCGACCCCGCGGGCGATCCGCTCGGTCGCCGCGCGGACCGCGTCGATCTCGGCACGACCGAGCCCCACCGGCGGCAGGGTGCAGCTCGAGTCGCCGGAGTGGATCCCGGCCTCCTCGATGTGCTCCATCACGCCGCCGATGTAGAGCCGCTGACCGTCGAACAACGCGTCGACGTCGATCTCCACGGCGTCGTCCAGGAACCGGTCCACGAGCAACGGCAGATCCGGGCCGATGATCGCCTGGTCGGCGACGCGGTCGAAGTAGTCGACGAGCGAGGGGCTGTCGTACACGATCTCCATGCCGCGACCACCGAGGACGAACGACGGACGGACGAGCACGGGGTAGCCGATCTCCTCGGCCACGGCGGTCGCGCTCTCGAGGTCGTGCGCCGTGCCGTTCCGCGGGGCCACCAGCCCGGCCTCGTCGAGGATGCCGGAGAACAGCCCCCGCTCCTCGGCCAGGTCGATCGACCGCGGGCTCGTGCCGAGGATCGGGATGCCGGCGGCCTCGAGCGGCTTCGCGAGCCCGAGCGCGGTCTGCCCGCCGAGCTGCACGACGACGCCGACCAGCTCGCCCGACGCCGCCTCGGCCTCGATGACCTCGAGGACGTCCTCGGCGGTCAACGGCTCGAAGTAGAGGCGGTCCGAGGTGTCGTAGTCGGTCGACACGGTCTCGGGGTTGCAGTTCACCATGATCGTCTCGAAGCCGGCGGCCGCGAGTGCGAAGGACGCGTGCACGCACGAGTAGTCGAACTCGACGCCCTGCCCGATCCGGTTCGGACCGGAACCGAGGATGACGACCTTCTTGCGGTCGCTCGGAGCGACCTCGGTCTCGGCGTCGTAGCTCGAGTAGTGGTACGGCGTGAGGGCCGGGAACTCCCCGGCGCAGGTGTCGACCGTCTTGAACACGGGGCGGATCCCGAGCTCGTGGCGGGTCGCCCGCACGGACTGCTCGTCGGTCCCGCGGAGCTCCGCGATCTGGGCGTCGCTGAAGCCGTGCTGCTTGGCCCACCGGACCGTGCCCGCGTCGAGCGTCGACGCCCCGCGGACCTCGGCAGCGACCTCGTTGATGAGCACGATCTGGTCGACGAACCACGGGTCGATCCCCGTCGCCGCGAAGACCTCCCCCGCCGTGGCACCCGCGAGGAGCGCCTGCTGCACCGTCACGATGCGACCGTCGGTCGGCACCCGGGAGGCCGCGAGCAGGACGTCCTTGTCGCCCGGCTCCGCAGGCCAGTGGAAGCTCGATCCGCGCTTCTCGAGGCTGCGCAGCGCCTTCTGCAGTGCCTGCGCGTAGTTGCGTCCGATCGCCATGGCCTCGCCGACGCTCTTCATCGTCGTCGTGAGCGTCGCGTCGGCCGCGGGGAACTTCTCGAACGCGAACCGCGGCACCTTGACCACGACGTAGTCGAGCGTCGGCTCGAAGCTCGCCGGCGTCTTCTGGGTGATGTCGTTCGGGATCTCGTCGAGGCGGTACCCGATGGCGAGCTTCGCCGCGATCTTCGCGATCGGGAACCCGGTCGCCTTCGACGCGAGCGCGCTCGAGCGGGACACCCGCGGGTTCATCTCGATCACGATGACCCGGCCGGTCGCCGGGTCGACCGCGAACTGGATGTTGCAGCCGCCGGTGTCGACCCCGACCCGACGGATGATGTCGATGCCGATGTTCCGCAGGTTCTGGAACTCGCGGTCGGTCAGCGTCAGGGCGGGCGCGACGGTGATGGAGTCGCCGGTGTGCACGCCGACGGGGTCGACGTTCTCGATCGAGCAGACGACCACCGTGTTGTCGGCGTGGTCGCGCATGAGCTCGAGCTCGTACTCCTTCCAGCCCAGGATCGACTCCTCGAGCAGGACCTCGGTCGTGGGGCTCGCGTGGAGGCCGTCCCCCACCATGCGGACGAGCTCGTCCTCGGTGTAGGCGAACCCGGAACCGAGACCACCCATCGTGAAGGACGGGCGGATGACGAGCGGGTAGCCGAGATCGAGCGCGAACGCCTTGGCCTCGTCGACGGTGTGGGCGATGTGGCTCCGGGCCACGTCGGCACCGGACTCGAGCACGAGCTGCTTGAAGAGCTGCCGGTCCTCACCGCGCTGGATCGCGTCGACCTTGGCGCCGATGAGCTCGACGCCGTAGCGCTCGAGGATGCCGGCCTCGTCGAGCGCGATCGCCGCGTTGAGGGCCGTCTGTCCGCCGAGCGTCGGGAGCACGGCGTCCGGGCGCTCGATCTTGATGATCTCCTCGAGCGAGTCGTTCGTGATCGGCTCGATGTACGTGGCGTCGGCGAAGTCCGGGTCGGTCATGATCGTCGCCGGGTTGGGGTTGACGAGGACGACCCGGACGCCCTCGGCGCGCAGGACGCGGCACGCCTGGGTGCCGGAGTAGTCGAACTCGGCGGCCTGCCCGATGACGATCGGCCCGGAGCCGATGACGAGGACGGATGTGATGTCGGGGCGCTTGGGCATCAGTCGTTGCTGCTTCCGGTCGTGGTGGCCGAGCTGTCGCTCGGCCGGTCGTGCATCGGGTCGGCGGCGGGCGTGGTGGCGGCGGCCGTGGCGGCGTCGAGCGGACGCCCCTCGCGCCGGGCGATCACCATGTCCCGGAACCGGTCGAACAGGTACATGCTGTCGTGCGGGCCCGCCGCGGCCTCGGGGTGGTACTGCACGCTGAACGCGGGGATGTCGAGCGCGCGCAGGCCCTCGACGACGTTGTCGTTGAGGCTGAAGTGGCTCACCTCGACCCGTCCGAAGCCGATCGGCGACTCGAGCACCTCGCCGACGGGTGCGTCCACCGCGAAGCCGTGGTTCTGGCTCGTGATCTCGACCCGCCCGGTCGTCGTGTCGAGGACGGGCTGGTTGATGCCGCGGTGCCCGAACGGGAGCTTGTACGTCCCGAACCCGAGCGCCCGACCGAGCAGCTGATTGCCGAAGCAGATGCCGAAGAACGGCCGGCCGTCACGCAGGGTCTCACGGAGGAGCGCGACCTGGGCGTCCGAGGCCGCCGGGTCGCCGGGGCCGTTCGAGTAGAACAGGGCGTCGGGGTCGAGTTCGCGCAGCCGGTCGATCGAGACGTCCTGCGGCAGCACGTGGACCTCGAACCCGCGCGCCGCCAGGTACCGCAGAGTCGAGGTCTTCACCCCGAGGTCGAGCACCGCGAGGGTCCCGATGCGGTCGCCCTCCGGCTCGAGCACGTACTCCTCGCGGGTCGAGACGGCCGCGGAGAGGTTCTGGCCCGTCATGTCGGTCTGCTCGCGCACGACACGGAGCTGCTCGTCGGGTCCGAGGTCCGCGTCCGCGCCGCTGAACACGCCGCCCTTCATGGCCCCGGCGTCGCGGATCCGGCGGGTGACCGCGCGCGTGTCGATGCCGGAGATCCCGACGATGCCGTCACGCTCGAGGTGGTCGTCGAGGCTCGCGTTCGCGCGGTGGTTCGACACGATGCGGCTCGGGTCCCGCACCACGTAGCCCGCCACCCAGATCCGACCGGACTCGGGGTCCTCGTCGTTCACACCCGTGTTGCCGATGTGCGGTGCCGTCTGCACGACGATCTGGCCGGCGTACGACGGGTCCGTCAGGGTCTCCTGGTACCCCGTCATGCCGGTGGCGAACACGACCTCGCCGAGCGTGCGGCCGCGGGCGCCGTAGGCCCAGCCCTCGTAGCGGGTGCCGTCCTCGAGGACGAGCAGTGCCCGTTCGCGTGTTGTCATCGTGTCGGTTCTCCTCCGTCGCCCGTGTCCGGGCCTCGCTCGCCCGTCACCGGGCTGGTCGTCTGGGTCAGTTCCCGCAGGGCCGCGAGCGGAGCCGCATCACCCGAGGGGAACCGGAAGTAGCTGTCGAGGTCCGTCGCACCTGCGGCGCCGGTCGCCCGCCATCGCAGTCGGACGAGTCCGCCGCGCTCGACGACGCGGTCGATCGCCCAGGTGGCGCGGTCCGCCCCGCGGACTGCACGACGATCCACGAACCGCTCGGGTTCGCCGGCGATCGAGAGCACGACGCCCTCGTCGTGGACCCTGAGCGCGGCGCGCCCACGGAACCCGAGGCCTCCGCCGACGATCCGCTCGAGCGGCTGATCGGCGCGGGTCGTCGCCACGTACAGGCCGTCCCAGGAGCCGAGCGCCGTGTGCAGTCCCGGGGGCACCGGGACGGGAGGCACGACCGCGTCCTGCCCGCGTCCTCGCCGCCGCCACGTCCGCGCCATCACGACGAGCAGCGCGACGATCACGAGGAGGATCACGGCCTCCGTGGACCAGGTCATGCCGACACCGCCGTCGCGGCGCGCGCCGCTGCCGCGACGCGCTCGGCGTCGACCGCACGGCCGTCGAGGACCGTCGCGTAGCCGTGGTGGAACGTCGCCACCACCCGTCCGGGCAGGCGCATGCCGAGGTACGGGGAGTTCGTCGACTGGCCCGCCAGGTCCTGCCGCTGGAACGTTCGCGACGCTGCGAGGTCGTAGAGCAGTACCTCGGCCGGTGCGCCCGCCGTGATCGCCTGCCCCTGGCCGGCCACCTGCCCGATCCGCGCGGGCGCCGAGGACAACACGCGCGTCACGTCCTCCCAGTCGAGACCACCCGTGGCGACCACGGACTCGTGCACGACGCTGAGCGCCGACTCGAGCCCGACCATGCCGTTCGCCGCGGCCGGCCACTCGCAGCACTTCGCCTCGTCGGTGTGCGGAGCGTGGTCGGTGGCCACGATGTCGATCGTGCCGTCGGCCAGCGCGGATCGCAGCGCCTCGACGTCCTCGCGACGGCGCAGCGGCGGGTTCACCTTGTACCGGGCGTCGTAGCCGTCGACGCCGTCCGGGCCCCCGGCGATGAGGTCCTCGGTGAGGAGGAGGTGGTGCGGTGTGACCTCGGCCGTCACGGCGATCCCGCGGGACTTCGCCCACCGGATGACCTCGACGCTGCCGGCGGTCGACACGTGGCAGACGTGCAGCCGCGCGCCGACGTGGTCCGCGAGGAGGACGTCGCGGGCGATGATCGCCTCCTCGGCGACCGCGGGCCACCCGGCGAGCCCGAGCTCGGACGAGAGCGCGCCCTCGTTCATCTGCGCGCCGATCGTCAGACGCGGTTCCTGGGCGTGCTGCGCCAGGACGCCGCCGAAGCCCGTGATGTACTCGAGCGCCCGACGCATGAGGAGCGGGTCCGAGACGCACGAGCCGTCGTCGGAGAACACCCGCACCCGCGCTCGGGAGGTCGCCATCGCGCCGATCTCGGACAGCTGCGCGCCCTGGAGCCCCTGGGACACGGCCCCGATCGGGCGGACGGTCACGTAGCCGGCGGCGTCGCCGAGCGCCTGCACCTGCTCCACCACACCGGCGGTGTCGGCGACGGGCGAGGAGTTCGCCATGGCGTTGACCGCGGTGAACCCACCGACGGCCGCCGCGCGCGACCCGGTCAGGACCGTCTCGGACTCCTCGAAGCCCGGCTCGCGGAGGTGCGTGTGCAGGTCGACGAGCCCGGGCAGGACGAGCAGGCCGTCGGCGTCCACGACCTGCGCCGACCCTGCGTCGACCCGCGCGCCGACCTCCGCGATGCGGCCAGCGCGCAGGAGGACGTCGGCTCGGGTTCCGTCGGCGAGGGTGCCGCCGCGGATCAGGTGGGTGGTCGTCATGCCGTCGCCTCCTCGGCGGTCGGGGTGCTCGTCGTCGGGGCACCCGTGCGGTCCCCTCCGGTGAGGCAGAGGTAGAGCACGGCCATCCGGACCGACACACCGTTCGCGACCTGCTCGACGACGGTCGACCGGGGGTCGTCGGCCGCGATGCCCGCGATCTCGAGACCGCGGTTCATCGGCCCGGGGTGCATGACGATGGTCCGATCCGGCAGCGCCGCGAAGCGTCCCGCGGTGAGGCCGTAGTGCCGGGTGTACTCGCGGGGGTTCGGGAAGAACGCGTCGTGCATGCGCTCCTGCTGCACCCGGAGCATCATGACGACGTCCGGGGCCTCCGCCAGCGCGGCGTCGAGGTCGTGGTGCACCGCGGCACCGAACGGCCGTGGCGTGACCGGCAGGAGCGTGGGCGGTGCCGCGAAGGTCACGTGCGCACCGAGCGTGCGGAGCAGCCACGCGTTCGAGCGGGCGACCCGGGAGTGCAGCACGTCGCCGACGATGAGGACCCGCACCCCGTCGAGGTCCCGGCCCCGCGAGTCGGCGCCGTGGATCCGACGGCGCATGGTGAACGCGTCGAGGAGGGCCTGTGTCGGGTGCTCGTGGGTGCCGTCCCCGGCGTTCACGACGGCCGCGTCGACCCAGGCGCTGTCGGCGAGCACGCGCGGGGCGCCCGACGCTCCGTGGCGGATGACGATGCCGTCGACCCCCATCGCTCCGAGCGTCTGCACGGTGTCCTTGAGCGACTCCCCCTTCGAGACGCTCGATCCCTTCGCCGCGAAGTTGATGACGTCGGCGGACAGTCGCTTGGCGGCCGCCTCGAACGAGATGCGCGTCCGGGTGGAGTCCTCGAAGAACAGGTTCACGACGGTCTTGCCGCGGAGCGCCGGGAGCTTGCGGACCTCGCGGGTGCCGGTGTCGGCCATCTCCTCGGCGACGTCGAGCACCTCGATGGCCTCGGCACGCGGGAGGTCCCGGGTGGACAGCAGGTGCCTCATCGGACGGTGACCTCGGGCGCGGTCCGGGCACCCTCGATGACGACCTCGTCGACACCGTCGGTCTCGGCGAGGTGGAGCGAGATGCGCTCGTCCGCCGCGGTCGGCAGGTTCTTGCCCACGTGGTCGGCCCGGATCGGGAGTTCCCGGTGCCCCCGGTCCACCAGGACGGCGAGGCGGACGGCCCTGGGCCTCCCGATCGTCTGCAGCGCGTCGAGCGCGGCGCGCACGGTCCGGCCGCTGTAGAGCACGTCGTCGACGAGCACGACGACCTTGCCGTCGATGCCGCTCGCCGGGATGACGGTCCGGTGCGGCGCGCGACCGATGCCCCGGCCGAGGTCGTCACGGTGCATGGTGACGTCCAGGGTGCCGACCGTGCCGGCGCCCGTCTCGATCGACTCGAGCACCCGTGCGAGGCGCTCGGCGAGGACGGCGCCGCGCGTCGGGATGCCGAGCAGGACGAGGTCCGAGCCGCCGTGGTTCGCCTCGAGGACCTCGTGGGCGATGCGCGTCATCGCGCGCGTGATGTCAGCGGACTGCAGCACCGTGCGGGCGCCCATGCCGACCTCCTTCCCCGCCTCACAGGACGGCATTAAAGGACTCGATCGCCAGCAACCCTACCGACCCGGATCGGGCTCCGCCACCGCACCGGCGTCGTCGGCCGTCGTGGCCGTCCGTGCCCGCCCGCGGCCGGCGACCGCCCCGAGGACCCCGTTGACGAAGCCGGCGGAGTCGTCGGTGGACAACGACTGGGCGAGTTCGACGGCCTCGGCGATCGCGACCGCGTCGGGGACCTCGTCGTTCCAGCGGATCTCCCACACCCCCATGCGGAGGATGCAGCGGTCGAGCACGGGCATCCGCGCGATCGTCCAGCCCTGGGCGTGGTCCACGATGATCCGGTCGATCTCCGCGCGGTCGTCGTCCACTCCCGTGACGATCTGGCGTGCGTAGTCCCAGCTCGAGGCCCGCTCGGGCTGGTCGAGGTGGCGGACGGTCTCGGTCGCGAGGACCTCGGCGATGGGCAGGCCGCGGACCTCGGCGACGTAGAGCATGTCGAGTGCGCGTTTCCGCGCCTTCGAACGGGCGCTCATCGAACCCCCGCCTCAGTCGTTGACGCGGCCGAGGTAGTCACCCGTGCGGGTGTCGACCTTGACCTTCGTGCCGGTCTCGAGGAAGAGCGGCACCTGGATCTGGTAGCCGGTCTCGACGGTGGCGGGCTTCGTGCCGCCCGTCGAGCGGTCGCCCTGGAGGCCCGGCTCGGTGTACGTGACCTCGAGCACCACGCTGGCGGGGAGCTCGACGTACAGCGGGTTGCCCTCGTTCATCGCGATGGTGGCCATCGACGACTCGAGCAGGAAGTTCTTGGCGTCACCGACGATCTCGCTCGGGATCGTGACCTGGTCGTAGGTGTCGGTGTCCATGAACACGTAGCCGTCGCCATCCGTGTACAGGTACTGGAAGTCGCGTCGGTCCACCGTCGCGAACTCGAGCTTCGCCCCCGCGTTGAACGTGCGGTCGACGACCTTGCCGGACGTGACGTTCTTCATCTTGGTGCGGACGAACGCGCCGCCCTTGCCCGGCTTGACGTGCTGGAACTCGATGACGGACCAGAGCTGGCCGTCCATGTTGAGAACGGCGCCGTTCTTGATGTCCGTGGTGCTCGCCATGCGCGTGTGTTCCGTTCGATGTGGAGATGGTGGTGTTCGTCGGGTGGCCGGAGGCCTCGGACAAGTGTAGCGGAGCCGACCCGGTGCCCCTCCGGGCCGCCCGGGGAGGAGGGGCTAGACCCCGACCTCCTGGTAGGCGGTGAACAGGAGGGCCGGTTCCGGCCCCTCGAGCACGATCGGCTTCGCGAGGCCGTCCAGCACGATGAACCGCAGCATGCCGGCCCGTGCCTTCTTGTCGCGGCGCATCGTCGCGAGTAGGCCCTCCCATCGGCCGAGGGGGTAGGTCGTCGGCAACGAGAGCGACTCGAGCACGGTCCGGTGGCGGTCCACCGTCGCGTCGTCCAGGTGACCGGTCAGCCGCGCGAGTTCGGCCGCGAACACCATGCCCACGGCGACCGCAGCTCCGTGCCGCCACTGGTAGCGCTCCGCGTGCTCGATGGCGTGCCCGAGCGTGTGCCCGTAGTTCAGGATCTCGCGCTTGCCCTGCTCGGTGAAGTCCGACGAGACGACCCGCGCCTTGAGGTCGATCGCGAGCTCGACCACGCGACGGAACTCCGGGGTGGTCGGATCGGTGACGCGGTCGACGTCGCGCTCGATCGTGTCGAGGATCTCGGGCACGGCGATGAACCCGGCCTTCACGATCTCGGCGAAGCCCGTGAGGATCTCGTTCCTCGGCAGCGTCGTGGCCAGGTCGAGGTCGACGACGACGGCGCGGGGCGCGTAGAAGGCACCGACGAGGTTCTTGCCCTCGTTCGTGTTGATCCCCGTCTTGCCGCCGACGCTCGCGTCGACCATGCCGAGCACGCTCGTCGGCACCTGCACGAGCGCGACCCCGCGGAGCCACGTCGCGGCCACGAACCCGGCGAGGTCGGTGACCGCACCACCCCCGAGCCCCACCACGGCGTCCGTCCGCGTGAAGTCGGCCTGCCCGAGGATCTGCCAGCAGAAGGCCGCGACCTCGACCCGCTTGGCGGACTCGGCGTCGGGCACCTCGGCGATGAGGGCCTCCAGACCGGCGTCGACGAGACGCGCGCGGAGCACCTCGGCCTGCTCCGCGAGCGGCGCAGCGTGCACGATGAGCACCTTCGCGACGCCGCGCGGCAGGACCGTCGGCACCGCCTCGAGGAGACCGTGCCCGACGGCCACGACGTACCCGTCGTCCCCGCCCACCCGGATCTGCGTCGTGCCGTCCGGCAGCGCCGTGCTCGTCGTCATGGTTCCTCCTCTGGTGCCGGCGCGCCGGCGGCCGCCACTGGTGCCGATGCTGGTCCTGGTGTCTCGGCGGCGCGGACCCAGGCGACGACGTCGTCGACCACGCGGCTCATCGGACGCCGTGAGGTGTCCACGACCACGTGCGCGAGGGACGCGTACGTCGCTGCGCGCACATCCGCGATCGCGGTCCACGCGTCGATGCCGCCGACGGCCAGGAGCGGGCGGTCGGTCCCGACGATGCGCGCGGCGACGGCGTCGGCCGAGACGGTGAGCAGCACCACCCGGCACGTCGCGATGGCCGCACGGGTGGCGTCGTGCGTGACGGCGCCACCACCCACCGCCACGAGGCCGCCCGTGTCGAGCGCGGCGTCGACCGCGGCCCGCTCGAGGTCGCGGAACGCCGCCTCGCCGCGTTCGGCGAAGATGCGGTCGATGGATCCGTGTTCCCGCACGATCTCACGGTCGGTGTCGGTGAAGGGCACGCCGAGCGCCTTCGCCGCGCGCTTGCCCACGGTCGACTTGCCTGCGCCCATCGGACCGATGAGCACCACGGGCACCGCCAGCCGATGCAGCCGGGTCCACGTGTCGTCGTGGCGAGCGACGCCCGACGGTCCGGAGCCCGGCGGCGTCGCGCTCACAGGGACGGTGTGGGCTGCTGAACGTCGGCGGACGACGTCACGCCACGCGTCCGCAACGACGCCGGGATCGCCGCGAGGTACGCGTCGAGGTTCCGCTTGGTCTCGCCGACGGAGTCGCCGCCGAACTTCTCGAGCACGGCGTCGGCCAGGACGAGCGCCACCATCGCCTCGGCGACGACGCCCGCGGCCGGTACGGCACAGACGTCCGAGCGCTGGTGGTGCGCCGAGGCGTCCTCGCCGGTCGCGACGTCGACCGTGTGCAGTGCGTGGGGCACCGTCGCGATCGGCTTCATCCCGGCGCGGACGCGGAGGACCGTGCCCGTGGACATGCCGCCCTCGGTGCCGCCGGCGCGGTCGGACGTGCGGTAGATCTCGCCGTCGGCCTGGAACAGCTCGTCGTGGGCCGCGGAACCCCGCCGCGCCGCCGTCGCGAAGCCGTCACCGACCTCGACGCCCTTGATCGCCTGGATGCCCATGATCGCGGCGGCGAGCCGGGCGTCGAGACGCCGGTCCCACTGCACGTGGGACCCGAGCCCCGGCGGGAGACCGTAGAACAGCACCTCCACGACGCCGCCGAGCGTGTCGCCGTCCTTCTTGGCGGCCTCGACCTCGGTGACCATGCGCGCGCTCGTGGCGGCGTCGAAGCACCGCAGCTGGTCGTCGTCGAGCCGGTCGACGTCCGTGGGCACGGGCAGCGGCGCGTCGTCCGGTACCCGCACCGTGCCGACCTGCAGCGTGTGGCTCACCGACGTGATGCCGAGTTCCGCCAGGAACGACTTGGCGACGGCGCCGAGTGCGACTCGCGCCGCGGTCTCGCGCGCCGACGCGCGCTCGAGGATCGGACGCGCCTCGTCGAACGCGTACTTCTGCATGCCCACGAGGTCGGCGTGGCCCGGTCGGGGTCGGGTGAGCGGCGCGTTGCGACCGCGAGAGGCGTCCGTCGTCTCGACCGGCTCGGCGTTCATCACCTCGACCCACTTGGGCCACTCGGTGTTCCCGACGCGGATCGCGATCGGGCTGCCGAGGGAGGACCCGTGGCGGACACCGCTCGAGATGTGCAGCTCGTCCTGCTCGAACTTCATGCGGGAACCACGACCGTACCCGAGCTTGCGGCGCGCGAGGTCGGCGCGGATCTGCTCGTACGACACCGGGACGCCGGCCGGCAGCCCCTCGAGCACGGCGATGAGTTCGGGTCCGTGGGACTCACCTGCGGTCAACCAGCGAAGCATGGTGTCCATCCTCCCACAGCCCGAACGGCCGGCCGCCGCCCGGGATCACTTGTAGTCGGGGTGGGCCTTCATCCACGCCTGCCACTGGGCGACCGCGGCCTCGTGTTCCGCGTAGGTCGTCGAGAACACGGTCGCTCCGGTCTGCAGGTCGACCGTCACGAAGTACAGCCAGCTGCCGGCCGCGGGATGCATGACCGCGTTGATGGCGATGTCGCCCGGGTTCGAGATCGGACCGGGCGGGAGCCCCTTGTGCTGGTACGTGTTGTACGGGTTGCCCGCGTCCGCGCGCTCGGCGTCGGTCGTGGTCACCCGGTCCGTGTGCCCGGTGCCGTACGCGACCGTCGCGTCCGACTGGAGCGGCATGCCCTGGTCGATGCGGTTCTGGAACACCCGGGCCACCTTCGGGTAGTCGGCGGCGAGTCCGGCTTCCTTCTGCACGACCGAGGCGAACGTCACGACGCGCGCGCGTTCGGCCACCGGCACCCCCGCGTCGTCGAGGTGCTGGTTCATGGTGTCGACCATCGACTGGAAGTACTGCGTTGCCGTCCACGACGGGTTGATCGGGTACGTGGCGGGGAACAGGTAGCCCTCGAGGCTCGTCACCCCCGCAGGGAGGCCGTAACCCGAGACGTCCGCGGCGGCGGCGGTCACCGACGCCTGGGTGAGGCCGGCCTTGCTCACGAGTGACGCCTCGACGTCCTTGAGCACCGCGCCCTCGGGGATCAGGACGGTCGCGGTCACCTTGTTCGCGCTGTCCTGCAGCGCCGCGAGGGCCGCCTTCGCGCTCATGTGGTGCTTGAGCTGGTATGAACCCGGCTGGAACTGGACGTCCTGCTTGGTGAGGAGGAGCTGGTAGAACGCGGTCGAGGTCTTGACGACACCGCTCCGGTGCAGGGTCTTCGCGACGTCGCTGCCGATGTCGCCCTCCTTGATGGTGACCGTCACCTTGCCCGTGCCGCTCCCCGTGTAGTCGGTGGGTTCCTGCTTCTTCGTCAGGCTCGCGACGACCGACTGGACCTTCGGCACCACGAACAGGGTGGCGCCGGCACCCCCCGCGAGCACGATGGCGACGATCACGATGCCCGCGACGACCGCGCCCCGCGAGCGACGGCGGCGCGGCGGCTGCGAACGCCGGGAGGCCCCACCGCGACGCCCGGAGCGACGCCCGTCGCCGACTCCCCCGTCGCGGCCCGCCGCTGCTCCGACGGCGACCGCGGCGGCATCCTGCTCGGCCCGGCCGGGCGCGTCTCGGTCGGCGGTCTCGTCGTCGTGGTGGCCGAACAGCGCACGGACGTCGCTGTGGTGGTGGTCCTGTGGGTCGGTGACGACGTCGTCGCCCCCGCTGCTGCGGTCGGCCCGGGCCGCGGCCTCTCGAGCTGCGCGGCGGGTCAGGTGGGGAGGACGAGCATCGGCGGCGCTGGGTCCGAGCGGAGCTCCGGCGCGGTCCGGAGCGGAAGGTGCCCGGTCGTCGGCGGCCCCGACGGCGCGGTCGTCACGCTGCTGGTCGGCATCGTCGCCGGGCGCGATGATCGCACGCCAATCAAGGTCGTCTGCCACGCTGCTCGATGTTCCTCGGGTCGGTGTTGCTCGGATCGGGTCGCTCTCGCACGAGTCACGGGATCAGTGACCCCGGCGGAGTGCCTCCCGAGCGCTCTCGGTCGAGCGCATGTTGCAGAATGATAACAGCGGCGGCTTGATCGATGACGGCTCGCGATCTCCGGCTGTCCCGGCCCGCCTCGCGCATGCCCCGCTGGGCACTCACGGTCGACAGCCGTTCGTCCACGAGGCGCACCGGGACCCGGGTCGCGATCCGTGCGGCGAAGGCCCGCGCGTCCGTGGTCGACGGGGTGTCGTCCCCGGACAGCGACAACGGGAGCCCGACGATCACCTCGATCGCGTCGTACTCCGCCGCGAGCTCGAGGATCCGGGGCACGTCTCGCCGGTCATCGCGACGGACGGTCTCGACCGGGGTGGCGAGCAGGCCGTCGCGGTCCGACACCGCCACCCCGATGCGCGCCCGTCCGACGTCGACGCCGAGGCGTCTCCCGGTGCGCACGCCGGTCAGGCGCCGAGACGATCGGTGACCGCGCGGAGCGCTGCGGGGAGCGCCGCCACGTCGGTGCCGCCGCCCTGGGCGAGGTCCGGCTTGCCGCCGCCGCCCCCGCCGAGGACGCCGGCGGCCTCCTTCGCGAGGGGGCCCGCCTGGACGCCGTGCTGTCGAGCGGCGTCGTTGGTGGCGACGATGACGGCCGGTTTGCCGTTCACGACCGCACCGAGCACGACGACGGCCGCGTCCGTGCCGAGCTGCCCGCGCACGGCGGTCGCGAGGGACCGGAGGTCGTCCGACGAGTTCAGGCCATCGACCGTCTGCGCGACGACGGTGGTGTCACCGACCTTGCCAGCGGTCCGAGCGATGCCCGGGACGCGCTGCTGCAGGTTCGCCGACTCGAACTCGGCGATCCGCTTCTCGGCGCTCTTGAGGTCGGCCATCAGTCCGGCGACGCGGGCGGGGAGGTCCTCGCGCGGCGCCTTCAACGCGCTCGACAACTGCGACACGATGGTCCGCTCGACGGCGAGGTCGCGGAAACCCTCGAGCCCGACGAGCGCCTCGACACGGCGGTTCGTCGACCCGACGCTGCTCTCGCCCACGAGGTTGACGAGCCCGACCTGGGCGCTCGACGCCACGTGCGTGCCACCACACAGCTCGCGCGACCAGGGTCCGCCGATGTCGACCATCCGGACCTCGGACCCGTACTTCTCGCCGAAGAGTGCCTGCGCCCCGAGCGCCTTCGCCTCGTCGAGCGGCAGGACACGGGTCGTGACGTCGAGGTCGGACCGGATGGCGCCGTTCACGACGTCCT
Source organism: Curtobacterium sp. MCBD17_019 (assembly GCF_003234555.1). NCBI lineage: Bacteria > Bacillati > Actinomycetota > Actinomycetes > Micrococcales > Microbacteriaceae > Curtobacterium > Curtobacterium sp. MCBD17_019. Next base: position 211,983 of record NZ_QKTT01000003.1, read on the forward strand.
CGATCTCGGTCCGCGTCGCGAGGGACACGGGCTGGCTCCACGAGAAGTCGAGCCGCATGTACCCGGCCTTGTTGTACGAGCCGGCCTGCAGCGCGTCGGGCCCGAGGATCTCGCGCAGTGCCGCGTTCACCAGGTGCGTCGCGGAGTGGGCCTGGGTCGCACCGCGCCGGTACTCGGCGTCGACCACCGTGGTCGCGGCGTCACCGACCCCGACCTCGCCCGACCGCACCTGCACCGTGTGGCTGTACAGGCCCGCGACCGGCTTCTGCACATCGAGCACCTCGAGGTCGAAACCGTTGCCGACGATCGATCCCTGGTCGGCGTCCTGTCCGCCCGACTCCGCGTACAGCGAGGTCTCGGCGAGGACGATCTCGGCGATGTCGCCCGCCACCGCGCGGTCCACGCCCCGGCCGTCGACGATGATCCCGAGCACACGGGTCTCGGTCTCGAGGGTGTCGTACCCCGTGAACACGGTCTCGCCCTGGGCACGGAAGGCGCTGTAGACGCTGAGGTCCGCCAGCGCGCGCTTCTTGCTCTTGGCGTCGGCCTTGGCACGAGCACGCTGGTCCGCCATGAGGGTGTCGAACGCCGCGCGGTCGACACGCAGGCCGGCCTCCTCGGCCATCTCGAGCGTGAGGTCGATCGGGAACCCGAACGTGTCGTGCAGGAGGAACGCGGTGTCGCCGCCGATCGGGGCACCCCCGTCCTGCTTGGCGCGGTCGACGGCGACGTCGAGGATGGTCGTGCCCTGCTCGAGCGTGCGGAGGAACGCGTCCTCCTCGGCGAAGGCGAGCCGCGCGATGCGGTCGAAGTCATCGTGGACCTCGGGGTACGCGGCCTTCATGGCGTCGCGGGACGCCGGGAAGAGCTCCGGGAAGGTGGCGTCCTGGACCCCGAGGAGTCGCATCGCGCGGACCGAACGCCGGAGCAGCCGCCGGAGGATGTACCCGCGGCCCTCGTTCGACGGCTGGACACCGTCCGACATGAGCATCAGCGACGACCGGACGTGGTCCGCGATGACGCGCATGCGGACGTCGTCACCGTGGTCGGCGCCGTACCGACGACCGGAGAGCTCCGCGGCGCGGTCGAGCACCGGGCGGACCTGGTCGATCTCGTACATGTTGTCGACGCCCTGCTTGAGGAAGGCGACGCGCTCGAGACCCATGCCCGTGTCGATGTTCTTGCTCGGGAGCTCCCCGACGATCTCGAAGTCGTACTTCGAGCGGACGTCCTGGATCTGGTACTGCATGAACACGAGGTTCCAGATCTCGACGTAGCGGTCGTCGTCGGTCGCGGGGCCGCCGTCGGCGCCGTAGGCAGGACCGCGGTCGAAGAAGATCTCGGAGCAGGGGCCCGCCGGGCCGGGTTGACCGGTCGACCAGTAGTTCGTGTCCTTGTCGAGCCGCTGGATGCGCTCGTCCGGCAGCCCGGCGATCTGCTTCCAGTACCGGATGGCCTCGTCGTCGTCCTTGTACACGGTGACCCAGAGGTCCTTCGGGTCGAACCCGAGACCCCCGTCCGACTCGTTCGACGTGAGCAGCTCCCACGCGTACGTGATCGCCTGCTCCTTGAAGTAGTCGCCGAACGAGAAGTTCCCGTTCATCTGGAAGAACGTGCCGTGCCGCGGCGTCCGCCCGACCTCTTCGATGTCGTTCGTGCGGATGCACTTCTGCACGCTCGTGGCCCTGGGGAACGGCGCCGGCACCAGACCGGACAGGTACGGGATGAACGGGACCATCCCCGCGACGGTGAACAGCAGCGAGGGGTCGTCCGACACGAGCGAGGCGGAGGGGACGACGGTGTGGCCACGGTCCCCGAAGTACTCGAGCCAGCGGCGGCGGATGTCAGCGGTCTGCATGGTGCTTCCTGGTCGTGACGGTGGACTGGCGGGGTGACGGAAGGCGCCCCCGGGCGGAGACCGGGGCCGGCCGCACCGATGGGGTCAGGCGTGGTCGCCGGGGCGCGCCCGCAACTCGGCCTCGCGCGAGCGGTAGCCATCGGCGACGGCGGATGCGAAGGCCTTCGCCGCCGATCCGGCCCGGACCACGGGGCGCTGGGCAGCCTGCGACCGGTCGACCCGCCGCGCGAGGACGAACCCCACCACGAGACCGACGGCGACGAAGAACAGCTGCTTCACGTCCGGCTCCCTCCCACACCCGCAGGCGTGCCCTGCCCAGCTTAGTGCGGTCCGCCGGAACGCCGGAGGGCGGGCCGTCCGCTGTGGACGACCCGCCCTCGGCGGTGGTGCTGTGGATCAGCGGGCGGCGTAGTACTCGACGACCAGCTGGACCTCGCAGGTCACGGGGACCTCGGCGCGCTTCGGGCGACGCACGAGGCGGGCCTGGAGCTTGTCGATCTCGACCTCGAGGTACCCGGGCACCTTCGGGAGGACGTCCAGGTGACCACCGGCGGCGGCGACCTGGAACGGCTCGAGCGACTCGGAGCGCTGCTTGACGTGGATCAGCTGCCCCGGCTTGACGCGGAACGAGGGACGGTCGACGAGCTTGCCGTCGACCAGGATGTGGCGGTGCACGACGAGCTGGCGTGCCTGCGCGGTGGTCCGGGCGAAGCCGGCGCGGAGGACGAGCGCGTCGAGACGCTCCTCGAGGAGCTCGACGAGGCTCTCACCCGTCAGGCCCTTCGACTTGCGGGCCTCTTCGAAGACGATGCGGAGCTGCTTCTCGCGGATGCCGTACTGGGCACGCAGACGCTGCTTCTCACGGAGGCGGACGGCGTAGTCGCTGTCGGCCTTGCGGCGGGTGCGACCGTGCTCACCCGGCCCGTAGGGGCGCTTCTCGAGGTAACGGGCCGCCTTCGGCGTCAGCGGGATGCCGAGCGCGCGCGACAGGCGGGTCTTGCTGCGGGAACGTGACTTGGTAGACACAGGGTCCTTTTCTGTACTGAACGAACGGATCACGGTGGCCCCGCCGTGCGCACACGACGATCACCTGCGGAGCTCCGCTGACGCGGATCGGACCGCCCGTGACGGGATCCAGAGGGATGAGCCTGTGGGATCGGACGGCTACAGTCCGAACCGCGGTCACTGCGGTCCTCGACGCAGCCGCACGCGAGGACCCGGACGTGGGCGCGAACAGCATAGCAGGGCGGCCGCGGCCGTCGGAAGCAGCGAGGCCGTCCGTGTCAGGATCCGCGGATGATGCGCCGCAGTCGGTCGAGTCGCGGTCCGACCTCGCGCTCGTTCCCGTTCGTCGTGGGGCTGTAGTACTCGGTGCCCTCGAGGACGTCGGGGAGGTACTGCTGTCGCGCAACCCCGTGCTCGGCGTCGTGCGCGTAGACGTACCCCTTGCCGTGGCCGAGCCGCTTCGCACCGGGGTAGTGCGCGTCGCGCAGGTGGGTGGGGACGACTCCCATCCGGCCCGCCCGGACATCGGCGATCGCCGCGTCGATGCCGGTGTACGCGGCGTTCGACTTGGGTGCGGTGGCGAGGTAGACCACCGCCTCGGCGAGGGGGATGCGGCCCTCGGGCATCCCGATCAGCTGCACGGCCTGGGCTGCGGCGACCGCGATCGGGAGCGCCTGGGGATCGGCCATCCCGATGTCCTCGGACGCCGAGATGATCACCCGGCGCGCGATGAACCGCGGGTCCTCGCCCGCCTCGATCATGCGGGCCAGGTAGTGCAGCGCGGCATCGACGTCGCTGCCACGGATCGACTTGATGAACGCGCTGATGACGTCGTAGTGCTCGTCCCCCTGCCGGTCGTACCGCAGGAGCGCGCGGTCCACCGCGGCCGCGATCGTCTCGGCCGTGACGACCGGCACGGTCTCGTGGTCGTCCGACGCCGCGATCGCCGACTGCGCGGCCGCCTCGAGGGCGGTCAGGGCACGGCGGGCGTCACCCGAGGCGAGTCGGACGAGCGCCGCACGGGCCTCGTCACCGAGGACGACGGTCCCGGCCAGTCCACGAGGATCCTCCACGGCGCGGTCGACCAGGGTCCCGAGGTCCGCGTCGGACAGTGGGCGCAGTGTCAGGAGCAACGACCGGGAGAGCAGGGGCGCGATGACCGAGAACGAGGGGTTCTCGGTCGTCGCGGCGATGAGGACGACCCAGCCGTTCTCGACCCCCGGCAGCAGGGCGTCCTGCTGGGCCTTGCTGAACCGGTGGATCTCGTCGAGGAACAGGACGGTGGTCGAGCCGTAGAGATCGCGGTGGGCGAGGGCGCGCTCCATCACCTCACGCACGTCCTTGACGCCTGCGGTGACGGCGCTCAGTTCGACGAAGGCCCGACCGGAAGAACGGGCGATGGCCTGCGCGATGGTGGTCTTGCCGGTGCCCGGTGGACCCCAGAGGATGACCGAGACGCCACCGGGACGGTCGTCCGCTCCGGACGCCAGGGACACGAGTGGTGATCCGCGCCCGAGCAGGTGCCCCTGCCCGGCGACCTCGTCGAGGCTCGTCGGCCGCATGCGCACGGCGAGCGGCGCCGCGCCCTGACCGACGCCCGGCGCGCTCTGCACGCCCGTCACCGACCGGTCCGCTGCCATGTCGCCCATGGTAAGCGGCGGCACCGACACGATGCGCGGGACCGGGAGGACGCCACCACCGCAGGCCGCGGCGATCGGTCATCGGGTCGTCCACTACGATCCTCCCTGGCACCGGGGCGGCCGGGACGCGGGACCAGGGCGGAGGACACGTGGCACCGAGGAACCAGGGCAGGGATGCCAGGGAGGCGCGCGACCGCCTCCGTCTGTACCAGGCGCGCCAGGGCCTCCACGACCGGCGACGCCGGAGGCGGCGGCGGGACGACCTCGTCGCACTCGTGGCACTCGTCGTCGTCGCGGCACTCGCCACGGGCTCACAGCTCGTGCACGACGGGCGGGCGACGGCCTCCGCATCAGCATCGGCATCGGCATCGGCGTCGGCGTCGGCGTCGGCGTCCGCCACGAGCACGCCGACCCCGTCCGCCAGCGCCACCGCGGCGGACACCGGGAACGTGCCGAGCGCGTCCATCGCGAAGGCCTCGACCTGGACCGGCAGGCTCACGCTCAACAAGACGGTCACGTTGGACATCGAACTCGACGGGAAGGCCGCACCCCAGTCGACGAGCGTCCTGGTCGACCTCATCCGCAAGCAGTTCTACGACGGCACGTCCTGCCACCGGCTCAGCGTCACGAAGGGGGCACAGTTCATCCAGTGCGGCTCCGCCAACGGCGACGGCACCGGGGACGCCGGGTTCGAGTACGGACCGCTCGAGAACGTCCCCGCGGACGGCGACTACCCGACCGGCACGATCGCCATGGCCCGGAGCAGCTCGCAGTACTCCCAGAACACGCAGTTCTTCATCACCTACGGCGACACGCACCTCGACGGCTCGACCGGCGGCTACACGGTCGTCGGCAAGGTGACCGCGGGGCTCCCCCGGCTCCGGAAGACGATCACGTCGAAGGGGATCGGCACCGCCGGCAGCGACGGTACCGGTGCGCCGAAGGTCCCCACGACCATCACGGGCGCGACCATCGCCATCGAGCGGTGACCCACGGCCTCCCCGGCGGAACGGTTGGTCCTGTGTCGGAGGTGCCGCCGCCACCGGCCGCCCACGCCCCTGGCAAGTGACCCGTCGCCATCACAGCCCGTGCAATAGGCTGGCGTCCTGACCGGCCGACGGTGACGTCGGCGAGCACGACCACGATCGAGGCGAGACCTGTGGGACCTGACGAAGCAACGAGCTGGGGGCGAGTCGACGAGACCGGGACGGTGTACGTCCGGTACGGCGACGGCGAGCGTGCGGTCGGTGAGTACCCCGACGCCGCCCCGGAGGAAGCCCTCGCCTACTACGCCCGGAAGTACGCCGACCTCGAGGGTCAGGTGCGGATCGCCGAGCAGCGCGCGCAGCGCGGCGCTTCGGCGTCCGACATCGGCCGGACGGTCGAGCACCTCCGCACGGCGCTCGCCGACGCTCGGGTGGTCGGCGACATCCAGGCCCTCGAGCGGCGCGTGGACGTCCTCGGCGAGCAGGTCGGCTCCCTCGGTCGTGAGCAGGCCGAACAGGCCGAGCAGGCCCTGACCGACGCGCTGGCGTACCGACGGGGCCTCGTCGAGGAAGCCGAGGCACTGGCGGCGGTGGATCCGGCACGGGCGCAGTGGAAGCAGATCACCACGCAGCTCGACGACGTCTTCGCCCGGTGGCAGCGGCACCAGCACGATGGTCCGCGGATCCCGAAGAACGAGGGCAACGAGCTGTGGAAGCGGTTCCGCACCGCCCGTTCCACCGTCGACCAGCACCGCCGTGCCTTCTACGCCGATCTCGACGCGCAGCACCGCGAGGCACGGTCCCGCAAGCAGGAACTCGTCGACCAGGCCGAGGCGCTCGCGACCCGCGGCTCGGACGGCATCCCCGCGTACCGCCAACTGCTCGAGGACTGGAAGCACGCCGGCCGCGCGGGCAAGCGGTACGACGACGCACTGTGGAGCCGGTTCAAGGCCGCGGGTGACGTCCTCTTCGCGCAGAAGCACGACGAGGTCGCCCGCGAGTCCGAAGAGTACACGGCGAACCTCGACGCGAAGCTCGCGCTGCTGACCGAGGCCGAGCCCCTGCTGCAGGAGACCGACCGGGTCGCGGCACGCCGACGCCTGACCGACGTCCAGCGCCGGTGGGACGAGATCGGTCGCGTGCCGCGCGACCGCGTCCGCAGTGTCGAGGACCGCATGCGTGCGATCGAGTCGCACGTCCGCGGGCTCGAGGACGAGCACTGGCGCGAGTCGGACCCCGAGCGCAAGGCCCGGTCCGCCGGGCTCGCGAGCCAGCTCGAGGACGCCATCGGCAAGCTCCAGGCCGAGCTGAACGACGCCGAGGCCTCGGGCGACACCGCTCGGATCAAGGCCGCGCAGGAGGCCCTGGACGCCAGGAGGATCTGGCTGGACGCACTGGGATCGTGACGTCGTCGGCGACCCGCTCGTCGGACATGCCCGGGTCGCGCCGCCGGCCGCTGGTCGACCCAGCAGCTAGTCGACGCCCAGGATCAGCCGGATCTCGCGGTCGTCCTGCCGCATCTGCGCCGCGAGCGCGTCCATGCCGTCGAACGCGACCATGCCGCGCACGTAGGCGACGAACATCACCGTGATGACGTCGTCGTACAGGTCGATGTCGACGTCGAGCAGGTGCGCTTCGATCTGCTTCTCGGGGACGCCCTCGAACGTCGGGTTGTTCCCGACGGAGACCGCGGCCGGGTAGGTCCGGCCCCGATGCAGCACCCGCGCGGCGTACACGCCGTCCGCGGGCACGAACCCCTCGCAGTCGGGATCGAGGTTGGCGGTCGGGTAGCCCATCTCGCGCCCGCGCTCGTTGCCGTGCACCACCGTGCTCCGCACGGCGTGGTCGCGGCCGAGCAGCCGCGCGGCCTCCGCGACGCGACCGACGGACAGCAGCTCGCGGATCCAGGTCGACGAGACGCGCCGTTCCCCCGCGGGCCGGCCGTCGTCGACGAGGTCCACGTCATCGATCAACCGGACGGAGAACCCGTGCTGCTCGCCGAGGCGCCGGAGCAGGTCGACGTCGCCGGCACCGCGGGCGCCGAACCGGAAGTCGCTCCCGACGAGCACGACCCGTGCGTGGAGGGCACCCACGAGGACGCGCGCGACGAACTCGGCGGCGGGCAGCGACTGCAGGGACTGGTCGAACGGCAGCAAGAGGGTCGCGTCCACCCCGGCCGCCTCGAGCAGCTCGCGCCGCTGCCGGATGCTCGTGAGCGCCGGTGGCACGTGCCCGGGATCGAGCACCGACAGCGGGTGACGGTCGAAGGTCACGACGGTGGACACGAGGTCGTGTTCACGCGCGGCGTCCTCGAGCTGCGCGATGACGGCGCGGTGCCCGACGTGGACGCCGTCGAACTTGCCGATCGTGACCGCGCTCGGACCGAAGCCCGCCGGGACCTCGGCGAGGTCGGCGAAGTACTGCATCGTCACTCCCCCGAGGTCGCGGCGTCGGCACGACCGGCCGCGGCCCGTTCCGCGTCCGGCTCGGGCGCGACGCGCGACGACGACGGGTCCGTCGCGATGGCCTGCACAGCGGCACGGTGGTGGGTCCGCAACCACCACAGCCCGGCGACCGGCAGGACGAGGGGCACCCAGTAGTACCCGGCTCCGAAGCCCGACCACACGGTGTCGTCGGGGAACAGGGCGTGGTCGAACAGCGACAGGAACCCGATGACGACGACTCCGACCATCTCGAACCCGATCGTCACCCAAGCGACGCGGTACCAGGTGCGGCCCGGGGCGATGAGCGCGACCATCGCGACGATGTAGACCACGGCGGACAGGGCACTCAACGTGTAGGCGAACGGCGCGTGGTGGAACTTCTCGATGATCTGCACGACGCTGCGTCCGGTCGCCGCGAGGGCGAGGATGCCGTAGACGGCGATGAGGACGCGACCGATGCCGGTCGCGCGAGAGGACTTGGTCGGCATCGCCCCGATTCTAGCGGCCGGGAGGCGCGGCTCGGTCTGGCGCTGGCCGGTCACGCCTGGGCGAACCAGATCTGGGACATCCGGTAGACCATGACCGCGACGGTGAAGGCTCCCGCTCCGAGCACCACGGTGCTCCACCGGGTGCGGTCGATGAGGGCCCAGACGATCGCCGCAGGTGGGACGAGCAGCACCGACACCGCGTACACCCCGAACTCGAGCGCGTTGCCCCTCGGCGGGTTGCCCACCACGGGTTGCACGATCGCGACGACACCCTGGGCGATGAGCAGGAGCTCGATGAGCACGAGCGCGCCGACGGTCGGGTCGTTCGGCTTCCAACCGATCAGGCCGACCACGACGCAGAACAGGCCGGTGAGGGCCGCGAAGCCGACCTGGACCCAGGTGAACCAGTCGATCATGCGTCCGCTCCTGTCGGGAAGTTCGTGATGACCCGCAGCGCGCCACGTCGGACGGACACGAGTCCGACGAGGCGGTCGTCCGCCGCGGCGACGGCCGCGACCGGACCGTCGGTGTCGGCCAGGTCGGTCGGCACCCGTTTGCCGTCGCTGAGGTCCCGTGCCGCTGCGGAGTCGAGCACGACCTCCCGGAACAGGACGCGGGCGACGTCCGCCGGACGGCGCAGCCGGGCCCGGACGTCGACGTCGTCGTCCTCGAGCACGACGGCGTCGGCGACGGCGAACGCTCCGATCCGGGTCCTGCGCAGTGCGGTGAGGTGGCCACCGGTCCCGAGGGCCACCGCGACGTCACGGGCGAGGGCGCGGACGTAGGTGCCGGAGGAACACTCGACGTCGACGTCGAGGTCGACGACCGGGGTCTCCACGCCCTCCACGACCACGACCAGGTCACGCCGGGCCAGGACGTCGAAGCGCGCCACCGTCACACGTCGCGGTTCCAGCTCGACGGTCTCGCCCGCGCGCGCCCGGGCGTACGCCCGTCGGCCGTCGACCTTGATGGCGCTGACCGTGCTCGGCACCTGCTCGATGGTCCCCCGCTGCGCGCCCACGGCCTCCTCGAGCCGGACGTCGTCGAGCGCGTCCGGGAGCAGTCCGGGGGACGCGACCACGGCACCGTCGGCGTCGTCGGAGTCGGTCGCGACACCGAGGCGGATCGTCGCGGTGTACCGCTTGTCGAGGCCGACCAGGTGCGTCAGCAGACGTGTCGACGGCCCGACACCGAGGACGAGCAGACCCGTCGCCATCGGGTCGAGGGTCCCGGCGTGCCCGATCTTGCGGATGCCGAAGCGTCGGCGCGCGATCGAGACCGACCGGTGGCTGGAGATGCCGCCCGGCTTGTCGACGAGGAGGATCCCGTTGGGGGCCGGTTCGAGCACCGGGAAAGGGTAGCAGCGCCGGCGCTCAGCCGGCGTCGCACAGGTCGCCTCCGGCTAGCACGCGTCCGCCCAGTTCCGCCGCGGGTGCTCGGGGTCCGTCACGTCGAGGACGGCCGACGCAGCACCCTTCGGGTCGTCCTGACGGACGTACGTGGCGAACGGGTCGTCGGCGCGCGGCTCGGACCGATCGTCGCGCTCGACCCACAGGGACCAGCGCCAGAGGGACCGCACGGAGCGCGACAGCAGACGCTTCCCCGTGACGACGAGGATCCCGGGGTCGGTGCCGATCGTCCGGAAGGGATCGACGACCTCGGCTCGGAGGCCATCGGCATCCGTCGAGGACGCCGCGGCGTGCATGGCCTTGACCCCCTGCTGCTCGAGTGCCGCGACGAGGCCCGCTGCGACGCGCTCCAGGTCGACGTCCGGCCCGCCGTCGACCGCGATCACCGTCCGAGCGGCGCCCGCATTGTGCGCGACCTCCGTCGCGATCGCCTGCATGGTGTCGGTCTCCTGCGGTGCCCATCGTGCCATCGCTCCACCGTAGGCTCTCCTGGTGGTCCCCGTTGCGCGCCCCGAGCAGCCCTCGGACGTCTCCCCAGACGTCGTCGCCCGGGAGGCCCGACCCGGCCCCGACATCGCGACCCCGCTCATCGCGTGGTTCCGCCAGCACGGCCGCGACCTCCCGTGGCGACGACCCGGGTTCCCCGCCTGGGGCACGATGGTGAGCGAGATCATGCTCCAGCAGACACAGGTCGCACGGGTCGTCCCACGGCTCGAGGCGTGGCTCGCGCGCTGGCCGACGCCGGCCGCCCTCGCCGCCGACCCGCCGTCCGAGGCGGTCCGTGCCTGGGACCGGCTGGGCTACCCGCGACGCGCGCTCGCGCTGCACGCCGCGGCGACCGCCATCGTCGACCGACACGGGGGCGTCGTCCCATCGGACGTCGACGCCCTCCTCGCGCTCCCCGGCATCGGCGACTACACGGCACGGGCGATCGCGGTGTTCGCCTTCGGGCTGCGCCACCCGGTCGTCGACGTCAACGTCCGCCGGGTCCTCGCCCGGGCGTTGCTCGGGCAGGCCGAGCCGGGGCCGGCGAACGCTCGACGTGACCTGCCGCTGATGGCTGCGGTGCTGCCTTCCGACCTCGAGGACGCGGCTGCGACGAACGCGGCGGTCATGGAGCTCGGCGCGCTCGTGTGCGTCGCGAAGCGGCCCGCATGCGACGTGTGCCCGATCTCCGATCGATGCCGTTGGCGCGCGCAGGGGCACCCCGCGCACGACGGCCCGCGGGCGCCCCGGCAGTCGCGGTTCGCCGGGAGCGACCGACAGGTCCGCGGGCTGATCATGGCCGAACTCCGGGCCAGCGACGTCCCGGTGACCCTGGACGAGATCGCGATGGTGTGGCCCGACGCCGAGCAGCGCGACCGCGCGCTCCGATCGCTGGTGCGGGACGGGCTCGCCGTCGGATCCGACGCCGTCGGCTACTCGCTGCCCGGGTCCGCCTGACGGGTGACGACGTCGGCCGAGTCCTCGTCGTCGTCCTCGTCGTCGTCGTGTCGGTACGGGTCGGCGTCGCCCGCGTAGGACGCGGCCGACGCCTGTGCCCGCGCCGCGGCGTCGCGGTCACGCGCTTCGGCGAGCAACGCGTCGATGTGCGCAGCGTTCTCCGGCACGGCGTCGGCGATGAACTCGAGGGTCGGGGTCAGCCGAGCCGTGATGTTCTTGCCGACCTCGCTGCGGAGCATGCCGGTCGCGGACTTCAGCGCCGCTGCGGTGTCCTGCCGCTCCTCGTCCGAGCCGTACACGGTGTAGAAGACGGACGCGTGCTGCAGGTCGCCGGTCACCTGGACGTCCGTGATCGTGACGAATCCGAGACGCGGGTCACGGATGCCCTTGTCCAGCCGCCTGGCGACGATCTCCTGGATGCGGTCCGCCATCTTGCGGGCGCGCTGTGGGTCGGCCATGGGGTCCTCCTGGTGGTGTGGGAACGAGGGCGGGGCCCCGCCGGGACGCGGTGTGCGTCCCGGCGCGGCCCCGCCGGACGAGCGGACTCAGCCGCGCGGCTTCTCGACCATCTCGATGGTCTCGATCTCGTCGCCGATCTGGATGTCGTTGTACTTGCCGAGACCGACGCCCGCCTCGAAGTCCGTCCGGACCTCGGTGACGTCGTCCTTGAACCGGCGCAGCGACTCGATGGCGAGACCGTCGGCGAGCACGACGCCGTCACGGATGACGCGCGCCTTGGCGTTGCGCGTGATCGTGCCGGACCGGACCACCACACCGGCGATGTTGCCGAACTTCGACGAACGGAACACCTCGCGGATCTCCGCCACACCCGACTGGACCTCTTCGAACTCGGGCTTGAGCATGCCCCGCAGGGACTGCTCGATGTCCTCGAGTGCCGAGTAGATGACCGAGTAGAAGCGGATGTCCACACCCTCGCGAGCGGCACGTTCCCGTGCCTTCGTGTCGGGGCGGACGTTGAACCCGATGATGATCGCGTTGTCGACCGTCGCGAGGTTGACGTCCGACTCCGTGACCGCACCGACACCGCGGTGGATGATCCGGAGCTGGACGCTCTCGTCGACCTCGATCTTGAGCAGCGACTCCTCGAGCGCCTCGACGGCACCGGAGACGTCACCCTTGATGATGAGGTTGAGCGCGTCGACCTTGCCCTCTTCGAGTGCACGGGTGAAGTCCTCGAGCGAGATGCGCTTGCGGGCCTTGGCCAGCTGGGCGTTGCGCTCGACGGCCTCGCGCTTCTCGGCGATCTGGCGGGCCGTGCGGTCCTCCTCCGTCACCAGGAAGGTGTCACCGGCACGCGGCACGCTCGACAGACCCTGCACCTGCACGGGACGACTCGGCGTCGCGGCCTCGACCGCGTTGCCGTTCTCGTCCATCATCGCGCGGACGCGGCCGTAGGCGGTACCCGCGACGATCGCGTCGCCGACGTGCAGCGTCCCGGACTGGATGAGCACGGTCGCGACCGCACCGCGTCCCTTGTCGAGACGCGCCTCGATGGCGACACCGCGGGCGTCCTTGTCGGGGTTGGCACGGAGATCGAGTCCCGCGTCGGCCGTGAGCAGCACGGCCTCGAGCAGGGCGTCGATGTTCGTGTTGTTCCGCGCGGACACGTCGACGAACATGACGTCGCCGCCGTACTCCTCGGCCACGAGCCCGTACTCGGTGAGCTGCTGGCGGACCTTGGCGGGGTTCGCGCCTTCCTTGTCGATCTTGTTCACCGCGACCACGATCGGCACGTTCGCCGCCTGGGCGTGGTTCAGGGCCTCGACCGTCTGCGGCATGATGCCGTCGTCGGCCGCGACCACGAGGATCGCGATGTCCGTCACCTGGGCACCACGGGCACGCATGGCGGTGAACGCCTCGTGACCCGGCGTGTCGATGAACGTGATCGGGCGCTCGATGCCCTCGTGCTCGGTGATGACCTGGTACGCACCGATGTGCTGCGTGATGCCGCCGGCCTCACCCGCGACGACGTTCGCGTTCCGGATCGCGTCGAGCAGGCGGGTCTTGCCGTGGTCGACGTGACCCATGACCGTGACGACCGGCGGACGAGCGACGAGGACCGAGTCGTCCTCGTCGTCGAGCTCGGCGTCGAGGTCGATGTCGAAGCCCTCCAGGAGCTCCTTGTCCTCGTCCTCCGGGGAGACGATCTGGATCTTGTAACCGAGCTCCTCGCCGAGGACCTCGAAGGTCGCCTCGTCCAGCGACTCGGTCGCGGTCGCCATCTCACCGAGGTGGAACAGCACCGTCACGAGGTTGCCGGGGCTCGCGTCGATCTTGTCCGCGAAGTCCGAGATGCTCGCACCACGACGCAGCCGGACGACCGTGTTGCCGTCGCCGCGCGGGACCTGCACGCCGCCGATCGACGGCGCCTGCCGCATCTCGTACTCGGCGCGCTTCGTCCGCTTCGACTTGCGAGCGCGGCTCTTGCCGCCACCACGACCGAACGCACCAGCGGTGCCACCACCCGGACCACGGCCACGACCGCCACCGCCGGCCGGACGCGCGGGTCCGAAACCGGGGCGCTGGAATCCGCCACCGGCACCGGCTCCGGCACCACCGGGACGCTGGAAGCCACCGCCCTGGCCGCCACGGCCGGGCCCACCCGGACGCTGGCCGAAGCCGTTCGGACGCGCACCCTGACCAGGCCCACCCGGACGCGGAGCACCGGGGCGGGGAGCACCCGGACGCGGCGGCTGCGGACGCGGGATGCCACCCGTACCGCCACCCGGACGCGGCATGCCCTGGTTCTGCGAGAACGGGTTGTTGCCGGGGCGGGGCGGGCGCGAGCCCATGCCCTGACTCGACGAGTAGGGGTTGTTGCCCGGGCGCGCGCCGCCCGGCTTCGGGCCGGGGCGTGCGGCGCCCGGCTTCGGCGCCGTCGACGATGCGGCACCGTCGACCTTGTCGGCCTGGTTCTTCTGCGCCTGGGCCTTCTGAGCGGCCTCGGCCTGCGCCTGCCGCTCGGCCACCGACATGGGGGCGGCCGGACGCGGCGCGTCGTTCACCGAGGGCTGCTCCGCTGCGACGGGCGCGGCGGGCGCGGGTGCCGGTGCGGCGGGGCGCGGTGCCTGCGGGCGCGGCGCGGCCTTCGGTGCCGCCGGCTTGGTCGCCGACGACGACGTCGCGCCAGATGCCTCGAGCGCCGCGCGGAGCTTGCGGGCGACGGGCGGCTCGATGCTCGAGCTCGGGCCCTTGACGAACTCGCCGAGCTCCTTGAGCTTCTCGAGCGCGGTCTTGCTGTCGACACCGAGCTCGCTGGCGATCTCGTGTACGCGTGGTTTTGCCACTGTTCTCCTTCTCGGGTCCCACCCGAGAAGGGTGGGACTCACTGAGTGATGGGTCTCATTTCGAGCCGCTCATCAGTTGTCCATAAGCCGTTCAGCCTGTTCTGTCGTGTCGAGGTCCCGTGCCGGGTCCTGGCCCGACCGGAGTCGTTCCAGGTACTCGCGGACCGCCGACGTGTCCGGTTCACGATCCAGCCGCAGCGCGCGTCGGAAGGCCCGACGCGAGACGGCCAGCTCGTACGCATCGACCGTCGGGGTGATCCACGCGCCCCGGCCTGGCATGACTGCCTTCGGATCCACCACGACGCGGTCGCCACGGGCGACGACTCGGAGGAGGGAGGATCGGGGTGCACGGCGACGACTGCCGATGCACGTTCTGACGGGTTCCACTCTACTCCCTGCCTCGGACGGACGCGATCCCGGCACGCCAACGAGGCGGTGCGGTCAGCGAACGACCGCGCGCGCTCCGCATCCGGCGCTCAGTCGCCCTCGAGGATGGAGTCCGGCTGGATGTCGATCCGGGCACCGGTCAGCTTCGCCGCGAGGCGGGCGTTCTGCCCCTCTTTCCCGATGGCGAGCGAGAGCTGGTAATCCGGGACGAGGGCGCGGACCGCCTTGGTGGACTTGTCGATCACGAACGAACTCGTGACCTTCGCCGGGGAGAGGGCGTTGCCCACGAAGGTCGCGAGGTCCGGCGAGTAATCGACGATGTCGATCTTCTCGGCCCCGAGCTCGTTCGTGACCGCACGGACGCGCTGGCCGAGCTCCCCGATGCAGGCACCCTTGGCGTTGACGCCGGGCTCGTTCGCCTTGACCGCGATCTTCGTGCGGTGACCTGCCTCGCGCGCCATGGACACGATCTCGACCACGCCCGACGCGATCTCGGGGACCTCGAGCGCGAAGAGCTTGCGGACGAGACCCGGATGCGTCCGGGACACGGTGATCTGGGGGCCCTTGTGTCCCTTGCCGACACTCGTCACGTACACGCGGAGCCGCTGACCGTGCGGGTAGGTCTCGCCAGGGACCTGCTCCTCGGGCGGGAGGATGGCCTCGATCGTGCCGAGGTCGACGTGCACCATGCGTGGGTTCGGCCCCTGCTGCACGACGCCGGCGACGATGTCACCCTCTTTGCCACGGAACTCGCCGAGGACCTTGTCGTCGCCGATGTCCCGGAGCCGCTGGTTGATGACCTGCTTGGCCGCGAACGCCGCGATGCGACCGAAGTCGTTCGTCTCGTCGACGGACTCACCGACGACGGTGCCGTCGTCGTCACGCTCGGGGACGTAGACACGCACCTGGCCCGACTTGCGGTCGAGCTCCACCCGCGCCTGCGGGTCGGCCGGCTCACCGTTCTCGGCTGCGTGCTTCTGGTACGCGGTGAGGATGGCCTGCTCGATGATGGTGACGAGTTCGTCGAACGGGATCTCCCGCTCCCGTTCCATGAGCCGCAGCACCGCGAGATCGATCTGCATCGAGGGCCTCCAGTATTCAGATGATGGGAACCCCGCGCTCGGACACCGCGCGGAAGGCGGCGTCCAGGATAGCGCACGTCGACCGACCGCCGGCGCCGCACTTCCTGTCCGACGACCGGGAGGCACGACGCAGGCCCGTCGATCCGGACCGGATCGAGTGGACGGCGCGATCAGATCGCGCGCACGGCGGCGAGCACCTCGGCGACCGGGACCTCGCGACGCTCCCCCGCCGCACGGTCCCACAGCTCCACCACGCCGTCGCCCGCGTTCCGGCCCGCGACGACGACCACCGGGACACCGATGAGCTCGGCGTCACCGAACTTGACACCCGGCGACACCTTCGGCCGGTCGTCGTACAGGACGTCCATCCCGGCGCGCTCGAGCTCGGCGATGATGCCCGACGCGACGTCGTAGGCCACCTGGTCCTTGCCGGTGGCCACGACGTGGACGTCGAAGGGCGCGACGTCCTTCGGCCAGACGAGCCCACGGTCGTCATTGTGGGCCTCGGCGAGGATCGCCATGATGCGCGTGATGCCGATCCCGTAGGAGCCCATCGTCACCGTGGCGAGCTTGCCCCGCTCGTCCTGCACCTTGAGACCGAGCGCCTCGGCGTACTTGCGCCCGAGCTGGAACACGTGCCCGATCTCCATGCCGCGCGCCGTCTCGAGCGGACCCGAGCCGTCGGGAGCGGGGTCCCCCGGTCGCACGTCCGCGACCTCGACGACGCCGTCGGCCACGAAGTCGCGCCCGGCGACGAGCCCCGAGACGTGACGCCCGGCGGTGTTCGCGCCCGTGATCCACGTGGTGCCGTCGACGACCCGCGGATCGAGGAAGTACCGGAGTCCGGTCTCGCTGTCCGCGCCGAGGAACTGCCGCACCGAGCCCTCGGTCCCGTGCCCGGCAGCGGCCTCCTCGATGAACGACGCGGCCGTCGGACCGATGTACCCCTTGACGAGCGACCGGTGCTTCGCGAAGTCCGCGTCCGTTGCGGGCTCGACCTCGGCCGGGGCGAAGGCGACCTCCGCACGCTTCAACTCGACCTCGCGGTCGCCGGGGAGCCCGACGACGACGATCTCGCGCGTGCCGTCGAGGTGGGTGAGCGCGAGCACCACGTTCTTCAGCGTGTCCGATGCGCTCCAGCCGCTTCCGTCGCGCGGCGCCACCGCGTTCGCGTGCTCCACGAGGCTCGCGATCGTCGGCGTCTCGGCCACGGGCAGGAGGACGGGTGCCGGGAGTCCGGTCGTGGGCGACGCCTCGGGCACCGGGGTCGTGTACGCCTCGATGTTCGCCGCGTACCCGCCGGCACTCCGCACGAACGTGTCCTCGCCGACGGCGATCGGGTGCAGGAACTCCTCGCTCCGGCTCCCACCCATCGCGCCGGCGTCGGCCTGCACGATCACGTACTCCAGGCCGAGGCGCGTGAAGATCCGCTCGTAGGCGTCGCGCATGACCTGGTAGCTGGCGTCGAGCCCGGCGTCGTCGATGTCGAACGAGTAGGCGTCCTTCATCGTGAACTCGCGCCCGCGGAGCAGACCGGCACGAGGCCGGGCCTCGTCGCGGTACTTGTCCTGGATCTGGAACAGCGTGACCGGCAGGTCCTTGTACGACGAGTACAGGTCCTTGACGATGAGCGCGAACATCTCCTCGTGCGTGGGCGCCAGCAGGTAGTCCGCACCCTTGCGATCCTGGAGGCGGAAGATCCCGTCCCCGTACTCGGTCCAGCGGTTCGTCGCCTCGTACGGCTCGCGCGGGAGCAGTGCCGGGAAGTGGACCTCTTGTGCGCCTGCGGCGGTCATCTCCTGGCGCACGATGGCCTCGATCCGGCCCTTGACCCGCAGCCCGAGCGGCAGCCAGGCGAAGATGCCGGGCGCCTGCCGACGGATGTAGCCCGCGCGGACGAGCAGCTTGTGGCTCCTCACCTCGGCGTCCGAGGGATCGTCGCGGAGCGTGCGGAGGAAGAGGTGCGAGAGCCGTGTGACCACGCGGAAAGCCTACCGGCCGCGCAGGACGCCCGGACGGCCCGCAGCAGGACCACCCGCGCGCCGTCCGGTCCGACGCATCTACGCGGTGACGACCTCGGGGCTGCCGACCTCTCCGGCGGGCATCTCGGCCGCGAGGCGGTTCGCCTCGGCGATCAGGGTCTCGACGATCTCGGCCTCGGGCACGGTCTTGATGACCTCGCCCTTGACGAAGATCTGGCCCTTCCCGTTGCCCGACGCCACGCCGAGATCGGCCTCGCGCGCCTCACCCGGTCCGTTGACGACGCAGCCCATGACCGCGACGCGGAGCGGGACCGTCATGCCCTGCAGGCCCTCGGTGACGTCGTTCGCCAGCGTGTAGACGTCGACCTGTGCCCGGCCGCAGCTCGGGCACGAGACGATCTCGAGCTTGCGCTCGCGCAGGTTGAGCGACTGCAGGATCTGCAGGCCGACCTTGACCTCTTGCGCGGGCGGTGCGGACAGCGACACGCGGATGGTGTCGCCGATGCCTTCACCGAGGAGGATGCCGAAGGCGGTCGCGCTCTTGATCGTGCCCTGGAACTCCGGTCCGGCCTCGGTGACGCCGAGGTGGAGCGGCCAGTCCCCCCGCTGCGCGAGCAGTCGGTATGCCTGGACCATGACGACCGGGTCGTTGTGCTTGACGGAGATCTTGAAGTCGTGGAAGTCGTGCTCCTCGAACAGCGAGGCCTCCCACACCGCCGACTCGACGAGGGCCTCCGGCGTGGCCTTGCCGTACTTCTGCAGGATGCTGGGCTCGAGCGACCCGGCGTTCACACCGATGCGCAGCGAGACGCCGGCGTCCTTGGCTGCCTTGGCGATCGCACCGACCTGGTCGTCGAACTTGCGGATGTTGCCCGGGTTGACCCGGACGGCCGCGCAGCCCGCGTCGATCGCCTGGAACACGTACTTCGGCTGGAAGTGGATGTCCGCGATCACCGGGATCTGGGACTTCTTCGCGATGATCGGGAGCGCGTCGGCGTCATCCTGGCTCGGGACCGCCACGCGCACGATGTCGCAGCCGGACGCGGTGAGTTCCGCGATCTGCTGCAGGGTGGCGTTGATGTTCGTGGTCGGCGTCGTGGTCATCGACTGCACACTCACGGGCGCGTCGCCGCCGACGAGGACCTTGCCCACCTTGATCTGGCGCGACTTGCGGCGCGGAGCGAGGGTGACGGGGGCCTTGGGCATACCGAGATTGACTGCTGGCACGGTCGGCAGCCTACGCGTTCCCGGTGACAGCCCGGTGACCGGCGGCCGACAGTCCGCTGTCGGCGTGCCTCCCGGGCCGGGGCGACGGGCGGGGCCGACGGCGGGGCCTCCCGGTCGACCTCAGCCGAACACTCGGACCGGACGCACGATGTCCGCGTAGATGAGGAGCAGGCTCATGCCCCCGAGCAGGACGACGACGGCGAACGTGAGCGGCATCGTCTTGGCCAGGTCGATCGGGCCCGGGTCCCCGCGGCCGAGGAGCTTGGCCGTTCGACGCTTGACGGCCTCCCACAGTGCGCCCGCGACGTGCCCGCCGTCGAGCGGCAGCAGCGGCACGAGGTTGAGCACGAAGAGACCGATGTTGAGCGCGCCGAGCAGCGACAGGATCGTGTAGATCTTGTCGACGACTGGGACGCCGCTCGCCGACGCCACGGTCCCGATGGCGCGGCCGACGCCGACGACGCTCACCGGGCTGTCCTGCGCGCGCTGTTGCGATCCGAACGCGGCGTTCCACACTGCGACGAGTCGCTGCGGCAGGTCGAGGATGAGCGACGCCGACGCCTCGGTCTGTGCCCAGACCGCGGGCAGGACCGCCGCCGGCGACTGCCGGACCAGCGTCTGTCCGATCGAGACGCCGACGACGCCGACGCGTTCCGTCTTCGTGCTGCCGTCCTGCTCCTTCGCCACCGTGCCGTCGGCGCGGTAGACGTCGCGCGTCGCCAGCCGGGGCGTCACGGTGATCGTGCGCCGCTGCCCGTCGCGGAGGACCGTGAGTCGCACGGGCGAGCCGGCCGACCGCTGCAGGATCGTCGTCAGCTCGGTCGTCGAGACATCCGACCGGCCGTCGACCGCGAGCACCGCGTCGCCGGCACGCAGTCCTGCCCGCTTCGCCGGGGACACCGGATCGTCACTCGTGCACCGGGTCGACTGCGACGTCGGCAGCACGCACGCGGTCGTGCCCGCGATGCTCGTCGTCGGCGCGCCGAAGCCGCACAGCAGGACCGCGAACAGCACGATGCCGATCACGAGGTTCATGGCCGGGCCCGCGATCATGACGATGATCCGCTTCCACGGTGTCAGTCGGTAGAACGCTCGCTCGTCCCCCTGTTCGGCGATCTGCTCCGCGCTGGCGTCTCGGGCGTCCTGCACCATCGCGCTGTAGAACCCGGTGTTCGTGATCGGTGCGGGTCTGCCGGACGCCCGCGGGGCGAGCATCCCGACCATCGAGATGTAGCCGCCCAGGAGGATCGGCTTGACCCCGTACTCCGTGTCGCCGCGGCGGAACGACCACAGCGTCCGCCCGAACCCGAGCATGTACTGCGTCACCTTCACGCCGAAGAGCTTGGCGAAGAACAGGTGTCCGAGCTCGTGGAGGCCGATCGAGACCAGCAGGCCGACGACGAACACGACGACGCCGAGGACGAACAGGAGCACGGATCCGGGGGTCACCGGGGTAGCGTACGGGACCCTCGCCAAGCAGCAGCCGAGGGACCGCTGAGCGGCGACTGCTCATCGCGGAGTCACCGTGCCGTGTCGGGCATCGACGACGGGTCGGGAGACGGGCGTCCTGCCGGGAGGCGCGGTGCGCGTCAGCGACGCAGCAGACGATCCGCCTCGGCGCGCGCCCACCGCTCCGCCGCGAGCACGCCTTCGAGCGAGGACTCCCCCGCGTCGTGCGCGTCGACGACCCGCTCCACGGTGTCGACGATGTCGAGGAACCCGATCGTGCCCGCGTGGAACGCCGCGACCGCCTGTTCGTTCGCGGCGTTGAACACCGCCGGATAGGTCCCGCCGCGCTCCCCCACCTGCTTCGCCAGCCGGACGGCGCCGAAGGCGTCCTGGTCGAGCGGCTCGAAGGTCCAGGCGGACGACCGTGTCCAGTCGAGTGGCACGCCGACGCCCGCGACACGGTCGGGCCACCCCAGACCGAGCGCGATCGGCAACCGCATGTCGGGCGGGGAGGCCTGCGCGATCGTCGAGCCGTCGACGAACTCGACCATCGAGTGCACGATCGACTGCGCGTGGACCGTCACGTCGATGCGGTCGTACGGGACCCCGAACAGCAGGTGCGCCTCGATCACCTCGAGGCCCTTGTTGACGAGCGTCGCCGAGTTCGTCGTGACGACGAGACCCATGTCCCACGTCGGGTGCGCGAGTGCCGCGGCCGGGGTCACGTCGGCGAGCTCCGCCCGTGAGCGTCCGCGGAACGGGCCTCCCGAAGCGGTCAGCACGAGCCGGCGGACCTCGGTGGCGGACCCCGCGCGGAGTGCCTGCGCGATCGCGGAGTGCTCGCTGTCGACCGGCACGATCTGACCGGGTGCCGCCGCCGCCTGCACGAGCGGACCCCCGACGATGAGGCTCTCCTTGTTCGCGAGCGCGAGCAGGGCACCCGTCTCGAGGACCGCGAGCGTCGGGCCGAGCCCGACCGACCCGGTGATGCCGTTGAGCACGACGTCCGCCTCGACGGCACGAACCAGCCGTTGGGCGTCGGCCGCGCCGAACGCGACCTCGGTGACGCCGAACCGCTCGGCCTGCTCGGACGCCAGTGCGCGGTTGGTGCCGGCCACGAGGCCGACGACCTCGAACCGATCCGGGTTGCGTGCGACCACGTCGAGGGCCTGGGTGCCGATCGACCCCGTGCTCCCGAGGACGACGATCCGACGCTTGCCGTCCGGGTGCGCGCTCGATCCGGCGCTCGTCACGCTCAGCCCTTGGCGAGGATGTCGACGACGAACACGAGGGGCGCGTTCTTCGGGATGTTCGATCCCTCGGGCGGGTTCGCACCGTACGCGTCCGCGGCCGGGATGGCGATCATCACCTGGGAGCCGACCTTCTGGCCGACGAGGCCGGTCACGAACCCCGCGATGAGCTGGCCGTCCTGCACGGTGAAGCTCGCCGGCTGTCCGCGCTTCCAGGTGGAGTCGAAGACCTTGCCGGTCGCGTAGACCTCGCCCTTGTACTGCACGAGCACGGTGTCACCCTTGGCGACCGTGTCACCCGAGCCGAGCTTGATCACCTCGGTCGTCGTCTTGGCGGGCGCAGCCGTCTTCGGGATCGTGATGGTCGGCTCGCCGCTCGAGGCGTCCTTGACGGTGGGGAGGGAGGGGTCCTGCGTCTGCGGGTGCCCCGTCGACTTCTTGGCGGTCGTGCCGATGACGTCCGCCACCACGACGATCTGGCCGGTGGTGCCGAACCCGAGCGCCTTGCTCGAACCGACCATGGCCAGGCGCGACCCCACGTTCGCGCAGCCGAGGACCTGACCGAACCCGGTGCCACCGACCGAGAGCACCTGCGGGTCACCCTGATCGAACCCGACGGAGCCGAGCTTCTTCGCCGTCTTCGCCTGGTACACGGAGTACGAGACCTTGATGAAGTCGCCGTCGGCGAGCGCCTTGCCGCCACCCTTGACGACGCGCGACGCCTGCGTGGGGCTCGCCGACAGACCCTTGGCGAAGGTGACCTTCGGCGCGGTCGTCCCGCCGAAGTCCCCCGAGACCCGGATGCTGCGCGACGCGGAGCCGGGCGACGGGCAGGCCGCCGACGACGAGCTCGCGCTGGCCGAGCTGGAGGCACCACCACCCGACCCGGACGAGGAACACGCGGCGAGGCCGAGGACGACCGCCGGGACGATCAGGAACGGGACGAGACGGAGACGCTTCACGAGGACCTTCGGTTGGGGTTGAGGTGCGTTCGGGCGGACGACGGCCGCTTCGACCGGACCAGTCTGCCGCACCGTTCCCGTGTGCTCGTCAGCGCACGCGGATCACGGGCTCGTGCCGGACCGGGAACGAAACGGACCGGGCGATGAAGCACAGGGACGAGGCCCGGGCGTGCGCGGCGGTCGCGTCGGCCACGCGGTCCGGCTCGAGGATGGTGACCACGGGTCGGAGCAGCGCGTCGGTGAGCTCGCCGGAGCCGTCGGGGTGGACGTCGAGGTGCCCGGTGGCGCGGTCCTCGTACTCGACGACGGTGATCCCGGCGAGCGCGGCGACGTGGAGATAGCTCAGCATGTGGCACTGGGCGAGCGCCGCCACGAGGAGGTCCTCGGGGTTCCAGCGGTCCGCGTCGCCGCGGAAGGGCTGCGCCGCCGAGCCGGGGAGGTCCGGTTTGCCCGCCGCGGACACCACGTGGTCGCGGCCGTAGGCACGGTGGTCGGACGTGCCGGTTCCCCGGTCGCCGGTCCACCGGACCTCGACGGTGTGGTCGTGGTCGAGCATGGAGCCTCCTGCCGAGGGGGTGTGACACCGCGGTTACACTCCCCATCATGCCGGGAACCGCCGACGTCCGCTCCGACCGCCACCCCCTCACCGCGGACGGGTCGGTCGAGCTGGCCGTCGTGTCCCGCTCGGGCTTCGACGAGAGCCGGCACGTCGGCGCCGGCGTGGTCGTCGACGCGGACGGGCGGATGGTGGACGTGGCGGGCGACGCAGCCGCGAGCGTCTGGACGCGGAGCACGCTGAAGCCGTTCCAGGCGATCGCGGTCCGTCGGACGGGAGCGCGGTTCGAGGGAGCGCAGCTCGTGCTCAGCACCGCGAGCCACGCCGGTACGCCCGCGCACCAGGAGGTCGCTGCGGCGATGCTCGCCGCATGGGGTCACGACGAGGACACGTTGGGATGCCCCCCGGACTTCCCCTTCGACGGCGCGACCGCACGACGGATGACCGCACCCCGTCGTCTGGCGATGAACTGCTCCGGCAAGCACGCGGCGATGCTGGCCTCCTGCGTACTGAACGGATGGGACCGGTCGACCTACCTCGCCGTGGACCACCCGCTGCAGCGCGTGGTGGTCGACACGGTGGAGGACCTGACCCGTGAGTCGGTCGACGTCGTCGGCGTGGACGGCTGCGGTGCGCCCGTCGTCCCGTTGACCCTGCACGGCCTGGCCCGCGGCATCGCGACCGTCGTCGGCCCGACGGACGCGGACGGTCGGGCGTTGACGACGGCCGTGCTCGCGGAGCCGTGGGCGATCGACGGGCCGGGTCGCGCCAACACCCTCACCATCGAGCGTCTCGGGGTGTTGGCGAAGCTCGGTGCCGAGGGCGTCATGGTCATGGGGGTACCCGGCTCCGGTGCGGTCGCCGTGAAGGTGCTCGACGGATCACAGCGCGCCGGCACGCTCGCGGCGCTGACGCTGCTCGCCCGTTCCGGCATGGTCGACCCCGACGACGCGCGTGCCGTCATCGCGGCGTCCGTCCCGTCGGTCCTCGGTGGTGGGCAGCGCGTCGGGGGCGTGCGGCCCGGGCGCGGCCTCGTGGCCTGAGGTCGCGGGCGACGGACGGAGCTCGACCGGCGGTCGGCCTGGGACCGGCGGCAACACCGGCACGATGCCATCGGCACCGTCCGCCACGAGGTCGATCGGCTCGACGGACCCGCCGGGCAGCAGACGGCAGCCCCCGGCGTCCACGAGCAGCCGGGTCCGGACGGCGGGCGGCACGTCGGCGCGCGTCGGGGCGAGGACGACCCAGCCGAGCGCGCCGGGCGGACCGTGCCTGGGGTGCACGACGGCCACCGCGGTCCCGTCCGACGTCCAGCCGAGCGCGCCGGCGGGCGGCCGCCCGGCGGCCGGCAGGCCCGACACCACCTCGTCGCCCACACTCCGGATCTCGACGTGCTCGCCTCCGGCGCCGTCGGCCAGCGCCGTCACGACCGCACGGAACACGGCGCGTGCGGCGACGCCCCGGCCGACGACCGCGAGGCCGCCGGCCACGTCGGCGACGACGGCGGACCAGCCGATGACCTCGTCAGGCACGCCGTCGACGTGGTCCCGCATCGCACCGATCCGGGACGCTGCCCCGCTTCGCTCCGGCCGGTGACCGAGGAGCACGGGCAACCGACCGAGGTCCTGAGCATGCTGGGCACGGTCGATGTCGAGGCCGGGTGCGCCATCGGGAGTCGACGGGGCCGGACCCGCCCGCCCCGTCGGAGACGGTCCACCACCCGGCCGACGCGACGCCCAGCGGACGGCCACGAGCGCGGCTGTGGTTGCGATGACACCGACGATGCGGGAGACGGCGGCATCAGCCGTCCCCGAGAGCGCGGACACGGCGCTGCCCAGGGCGACCACCGCCGTGGCGAGGGCCAGGACGGCGCGGCCACGGCCCTCCTGACCGTTCTGCATGGCACGAGCGTGACGCACACCGGACGCGACCCCGGCACCGAGGGGGCGCGCGGTGTGGGACCTCCGGATCCCCGCCGTCTGTGGAGGAGGAGCGTCGCGGGTCCTGACCTCGCGTGTTCTCGGATCCGGTCG
This sequence comes from Curtobacterium sp. MCBD17_019, assembly GCF_003234555.1. NCBI lineage: Bacteria > Bacillati > Actinomycetota > Actinomycetes > Micrococcales > Microbacteriaceae > Curtobacterium > Curtobacterium sp. MCBD17_019. The sequence continues at coordinate 237,492 of NZ_QKTT01000003.1, forward strand.
TCGGCAGGGTCGACACCGCGACCCGTACGTGGACGCCGAGCCGCGTCGGGAGGGTTCAGGCCGCGTGCTCCTGGTCCCCGGTACCGGGGCTCGACGATCGCGTGCGAGGCCGCGCCGACGTGCTCGTGTGCGACCATCGCGGCCTCGACCCCCTCGACCCCCTCGACGGACGAGCTCTTGTACAGGGTCGGCTGATGCGCCCGCGAGGAGCGCCCCGGCGATCGGGAGCCCTCGAGCGCGCGATGGCGGAAGCGCGGATCGACCGCTCGTGGAAACGACCGCGGATCGCCGGGACGAAGGCCGAGTCGAGGGACACCACGACGCCAGCACGTCATCCCGGCCCCCGAAGGCCCCGTCCGGTCCGCCCGACGCGGCGCCTTCCGCCTACTGCACCAGGAAGAACTGCTCGCCGATGTCGACCCGCGCCCCGCGCTCGACTCGGTAGCGGCGTCCGGGCTCACACCGGCGGATGCTGCCGTCGATGTGCCGGATCACCGTGCCGTTGCCGGAGAACCGGTCGGACACCCACAGGTCGTCGCCCTCCCGCCCCAACTCGAGGTGCGTCTTCGACACCGACTTGCCGGGGTCGACGATCGTGATGACCTCGTCGATCCGCTCACCCGGCTCGGGGCGCGGGAGGCGTCCGAGCAGCCCGGAACCGACGAGCCCGACCCGCTCGCCCGTGCTGAAGTGCAGGACGACGGGAGCGCGCTGGGGCGAACGGGCGACGATGCGTGTCGCCTCGACGTCCTCGCCGTCATCGTCCTGCCGCCGTCGACTCCACGTGCGGAGGGTGTCCTCGGCGATCGGCGACGGTGGGATGGGTGGGAGCGTCGGGCGCAGCGGTGCGGCCGCGGGCGGCTCGTCGAGGCGACCCGGCATCGGCGGAAGGTCGTCCGACGGCGCTGAGGCGGCGTGTCCGGCACGCATCCGGGACGCCGGATCCGGCACGGCAAGGGGTGCTGCGTCTCCGGAGTCGGCCTGCGGCAGCGGCTGCGCGTCAGCCACGTGGTCCGCGTCGGCGTCCTGGTCCGGGTCGCCCTGGTCCGCCTCGGCGTCCTGGTCCGCCTCGGCGTCCTGGGGCGCGTTGGCCTGGGACGCGTCGTTGTCCTGGGGCGCGTCGGCCTGGGACGCGTCGGTGTCCTGGTCGGGGTCGGGGTCGTCTACAGCGTCGGAGCCGGCGTCGGTACTGGCCTCGTCCGCGCTCCCGGACACGGGGTCCGAGTCGTCCACGATCGACCAGTCGGGTCGCTCCATCGGGAGCGGCACCACGGGGCCCGTGTACGCCGCGGTCACCGCCGGCACGACGGCGCCGCACTCCTCGCAGAAGATGTCGTCCGGCTCGAGGGGGTGCCCGCACACGTGGCACATCGCTCCCTGCGCTCCCGGCGCCACGAGCGGCACGGGGCGTGGCGCGACGCGCCGCTCCGGGAAGGGCATGATGACCGCGGTGTCGCCCGGTCCCGGGACGTCCGTGGTGACGCCGGCTGCCCGGGATCGCGAGTCGTCGTCCCGGGTGCGATCGTCCTGGCCACGGGCGTCCCCGCGGCCCTCGAGTCCGTCGTGACCCTCGGCATGGCCGTGCCCCTCGGATCCGTCCTGACCCGCGGCTGCGTCATGACCGCTCGCGGCTGCGTCATGACCGCGCCCGGCGTCGTCCGCGCGGCCGTCGACGGCGGCGGGAGCGTCTCCGGCGTTCGAGCGCTCTCCCGGCACCGCGTCGTCGTCTCGGTCCACCGGGTCGGCTTCCGTGCCGGAAACGGCTGCGGTGTCGGCATCGTGGCCCGCATCAGCCGCTGCGGTGGGCCGGTTCCGCCCGACCCACCACGTGGGAGCGGCGGGTTCGGGAACGACCGGATCGGGGACGCGGCGCTGCGGCGTGGGCGGCGCGACGAGCGTCACCTCGGGGTCCTCGTCGAGCTGATCCGCCCGGGTGGCCGCACCGGGTGTGTCCACCGGAGCGCCGTCGTCGACCCGACCGGCTCGGTCGTCCGGGCGGTCGTCGACCGGAACGGGCCGGATGCGGTCCGGGTCGAGCGAGGGTTCCGTGCGTCGGCCGGCCCAGCTCGCGAGACCGCTGTCCGAGCCGTTCACATGGCTCGGTGCGCTCCGCGGCGCGAACCGACGGTCGCCGTCGTCGTCCGGGTCGTGCGGGCGCCGGATCTCGTCCCCACCGCGACCGGACTCGTCGCGCCGGTCGGACGCGCCGGTGAGCCAGGCACGCGTCGCGGGGTCGAGCGTGGTCTCCGGCAGCCAGGCATCGGCCGCGGGGTCCGGTCGCCCGGCCGAGGGGGCCGGCGGGCGGAGCGGCGGTGGTTGCGGGGCGCGTCCGGGCTCCGGTTCGACGGAGCGACGTGCCGTCGCCACCGACACCGACCGACCACACTCACCGCAGATGATGGCCCCGTCCGGGAGCGGCGATCCGCAGTGCTCACATCTGATCACTCGTGACCTCTGTCCTCGTTCGAACTCCCGCCATGCTACCCAGCGGAACCCGGCGTCGAGGACGACCGAGCCGGAGCGGACGCGCGCGGCGACCGTGGCCGACGCAGGGAACGGAGCGACGTGGCGGCCCGGAACCGCTGCCACCGCGTCCGGCCGTCCTGCAGCGCCCGCACCGCGGTGTCGGTCGCGGACCACATGCGGTCCGCCGTGGCACCGTCCGCGTCGGCGGGGCCGAACACGACCCGGTCGGCGAGCGCGGCCAATCCCGCTGCCGCCGGGTCCGGTGCCATGCCCGCGACGTCCCGCCGTGTGGCCGCACGTCCGATCGGGACGCCTCGGTCGGTCAGGGCGTCGCGGTACTCGTCCCAGGCGCCGACGACCCGTGCGCGGCCCGTGGGAGCACGACGGCGGCGACGTCGACGCAGGCGTTTGCGGGCGACGACCACGGCGAACGGCAGTGCGACGAGCGCCGCGACGGCCAGCGCCCCGATGACCCAGGGCAGCGCCGCCAGCAGGATCCGGAGCCACAGCGGCGCCTCCGGCGGGGTACCGCGGTCGCTCTGTGGCGGGGTCTGGGTGTCCTGGTCCTCCTGTGCCGCGGGCGGTGGCGGGACGACCGTCTCGGGTCGTGTGACGGGCTGCGGGGTCTGGTCCTGGTCCTCGGGGATCGCCCGGACGGGCGGGTTCGGGTCGATCATGACCCAGCCGTACTGGGCGGTGTCGACCTCGATCCGAGCAGTGACGTCCGCACCACGGAAGGTCGTCCGACCGGTGTCGACGCGGTCTGCCCCGGAACCGCCCGACGCGAACCCGAGGACCACCCGTGCCGGGAACCCGAGGTCCTGCGCCATGAGGGACGCGGCGACGGCGTACTGTTCGCCGTCCCCGATCATGAGCGGCGCGGTGAGGAGCTCGGTGATGCGGTCGGCACCGTGGCCCGAACGGCTCGGTCGGTCGTCGCCCACACCGTGGCTGACGTACCCGTGCGTGCGCAGCGCCGCGATCACGGCCGCGAGCTTGCGACCCGTGCCGGTGACGCCCTTCGTCGTCGCGGCGACGGTGTCCGACACGGCCTGGGGGACCTGTGTCGGGGTCGGGACCCGGGCAGCACCGGGGCGCGCGCCGGCGAGCTCCGCTGCGGACGGTCGGGCGGGGACCACCGCGGTCAGCGAGTAGGCGGTCCCGCGGCCCACTCCGCCGACGACGGCCGCGGTGCCGGTGCTCCGGTCGTAGTAGAACGCGTTCCGTTCGGCATCGGCGTGGGAGCCGGTGAACCGGATCTGTTCGAGGTCACCGACCGTGGGCACCCAGACCCCGCCGTACCCGCGTACCTGCACGTCGACGTGCACCCGGCGGCCTCGGACACCGCTCGTGTCGACGGACGTCGGGACCCGACTGAACGTGCCGGACGCGGAGGCACCCGACGGCCCGCCGACGGAGTACACAACGCCGTCGTAGGTGTCGAGCGTCGCGATCCGGACGAAACCGTCGGCCGGGAGCCCGGTGACGGTGAGCTGCGGGGCGTCCGCCGTTCCCGCCTCCTCGTACGCGCGGAACCCGCTCAACGGGCTGACGTAGTCGCGGGGGTCGAACGGCGCGACGACGCTGCTCCGTGCGACGCGGCGGTCGGCGTGCGGGGTCGCGACCACCCCGAGCCCACTCGCGAGGACCCCGGCGGCGACGATGGTCGCGAGTCCCACGAGCGACGGGCGCACGATCGACCGACCGACGTGGACCCGGCTCCCGGCGGTCCCCGCGACCGCGACCGCGCGACGCACCCGCCGGGACACGAGCGCCCACGCCAGGGCCGCCCCCACGAGCACGACGCCGGACACCACGGGGTAGGCGAGCCGCGTGGGGCCGACGAGGACGCCGACCGCGAAGAACGCGAGCGGTGGAAGCGCCGCGATCTCCGGACGGGGTGTCCGGACGGCGGTGGTCACGCCGACGACGACGACGACGAGCGCGGACGCGAAGTAGGGCACGAGGAGCGCCTCGTAGTCGCCCACCGGCGGCCCGATGGTGAGCAGGCGCTTCCACCCGAGGGCGACCGACGAGAACAGGTCCACGAGACCGGCCGGAGTCGGCAGGACCCCGGCTGCCTCGGTCGGGACCGCGGCGGGCACGCCGACGAGGGTGAACGCCGCCACCGTCAGTGCCAGGAGCACCGGGCCGGGGAGGCGCCACCACGAGCCCGCCAGCGCGATCAGCGCCCCGGCGACCACCGCCGCGACGCCGGCCCCCACCATGGCGGACGACCGGTAGAGCGGCCACCACGCGACACTCGCGAGGCCCACGAGCAGCACGACCACGAGCGTGCCGCCGACGACGCGCAGGACCGCGGGACGCCGCTGCCGGCGCTCGCGCTCCGCCCGACGCGAGGAGACGTCGGCGGCGGCCGCGACCGGCTGGGCGCTCACGCCGCTGCCGATCGTCGCAGGGCGTGCCGGAGGTCTTCGAGGTACCCGATCGTGATGACGGTGAGTCCGGGCACCCGGACGACACGCGGCGGCGACTCGGTCTCGCAGATCACCGCGACGACCTCGACGCCGACGGGGAACCGGGTCGCGGCGAGCCGCAGCGCACCGAGTCCGACGGCGGAGCCCACGACGAGGAAGGCGACGGACGTCCCGACGCTGTCGTCACCGACGATCCGGGCCACCTCGCTGGTGGGCAGGGAAGCATCGGAGGCCGCGACGCGCGCGAAGTCGTCGAGCAGCAGCGACGGCGATCGTGTCGTCAGCGGGTGCACCGCGTACACCCGACGCCGCGCGAACTCCGGTGTCCGCGCTGACACGACCACGGTGACCTCGCGACCGTCACGGATGGCGCGGTCGCCGAGGGACGCCGCAGCGCTCACGGCGAGCTCGAACTCGTCGTCGTCGCCGAACTCGCTCCGGGCCGTCCCGAGCGCGACCACGAGGTGCGATCGGCGTGTCTCCTCGAACTGACGGACCATGAGCGCGCCGGTCTTGGCCGTCGACTTCCAGTGCACCGTGCGCGGGTCGTCGCCCGGCTGGTACTCGCGGATGGCGTGGAACGCGATGTCCGCGGGCGACAGGTCGCGCGTGACCTGCCCTTCGAGGTCGCGGACGAGACCGGTGCTGGTGGACGGGATCGCGATCGTGCGCGGGTGCACGATCACCTGCTCCCGCTGCGTCCAGACGACCTCGCGTCGGACGAGGCCGACCGGGTCGGCGCGGACGCCGCGGACGGGCCCGACGTCGAGGACACCGCGGCGGAGGGTCGGGACCGGGACCTCCCGCTCGACCGTGTCCTGCGGGGCGATGCCCGGCAACGCGACGTCGACGAGTCCGGGTCCGACGGGGACCTCGACGCTCGTGGCGACCGTGGGCACGCGGCCCGGGTTCTCCGCCGTGATCCGGACCGTGGCCGTGCCCCCCACCGCGACCCTGCGGGTGGGCAGGTGCATCCGGACGGCCAGGCGCGACCGCCCGACCAACGCGACGAGCGCCACGACCGCGAGCACGACACCGGTCCAGCCGACGGCGACGACCTCGCGCAGCCCGTACCGGTACCCGAGGACGAGCGCGACCGCCGTGAGCACCGCCACGGTCCAGCCGAGTCCGGTGACGACCGACGCGACCTGCCCCCCGACCCGCGCGCCGAGCCTCCCGACCGCTCGCGCGAGACGGGCTGCGCCCGCCACGGCGTCCGCCGCCCCGCCTCGGGAGCCGCCGACCAGGTGGGTGCGCGCGTTCGTCGCGCCGAGCGTCGCGGTCCGTTCGACGCCCGGGCGACGCGACCGGGTCCCTCCCGGCCGACGGGACGCCGTCCCGGTCGGGGCCCGGTCGCGGGTGGCGCGGTCGGTCACGGAGCCACCCGGTCGACGGGCGGCGGTGTCTCGACCACGAGCTGCGCGACGACGCTCGTCGTGCTGACGCCGTCGAACTCCGCCTCGGCGTCGAGCACGATCCGGTGTGCCAGGACCGGCTCGGCCAGCGCCTTGACGTCGTCGGGGGTCACGTAGTGCCGTCCGCTGAGCGCGGCGAAGACGCGGGCTGCTCGCATGAGCCCCATCGCGCCCCGCACGCTGACGCCGAGACGCACCTCACTCGACGCTCGGGTGCCGTCGACGAGTCGCGCGACGTAGTCCGCGATGACGGGGTCGACGTGGACGGTGCGGGCGAGCGCGGCCATCTCGGTGATCGTGGCGGCGGGCACGACGCTCGCGAGCGGCACCGACGCGGAGGGTGCGGACGGGGTCTCGAGGATCCGCACGGTCGCCGCGTGATCCGGGTACCCGATCGACGTCTTCATGAGGAAGCGGTCGAGCTGCGCCTCGGGCAGACGGTACGTTCCCGCCTGTTCGATCGGGTTCTGCGTGGCGATGACCATGAACGGTGCGGCGAGACGATGCGTCACGCCGTCCACGGTCACGGCGGACTCCTCCATCGCCTCGAGGAGCGCGGACTGCGTCTTCGGGCTCGCTCGGTTGATCTCGTCGGCGAGCACGACGTTGGCGAACACCGGACCGCGGTGGAACTCGAACTCGCTCGTGCGCTGGTCGTACACGCTGATGCCCGTGATGTCGCCCGGCAGCAGGTCGGGCGTGAACTGGATCCGGGCAGTCGAACCCTGCACGCTCTGCGCGAGCGCTCGGGCCATGCTCGTCTTGCCCGTGCCCGGGACGTCCTCGAGCAGCAGGTGCCCCTCGCTCAGCATCGCCGTCACCGCGAGTCGGATCACGAAGGTCTTGCCGAGCAGCACCTGCTCGACGTTCGTGACGATGCGGCCGGCGACGTCGGCGAACCAGGTCGCCTGCTCGGGGGTCATGCTCATGCGGATGTCGTTCCTCTGCGGTCGTGGTGACGTCGGTCACGCGCCGTTCAGCCGTCGGTCGATTGTGGAACGGCCGGCGTGGTGATCGGCGCCGACGCGCCCGTCGGGTCCTGCTGTCCGTTCACCGTCGCCTGCACGCGGATCGTGTCGTACCCCACGGGCACCGGGTCCGTGGTGGTGAACGCTTCGCCCGTCACCGGGTCCGTGTCGGTGCACAACCCCGAGGCGCCACCGATGCAGTAGCTGACGTCGTAGCCGCTGGGCGCGAGCCGACCGTCGTTGTCCGGAGCGTTCACGACGGGCGCCTGGCCCTGCACAGCGCTCGCGATGGTCGCACGCGTGGTGAAGGGCTGGACGGACACGGGGTCGCTCGTGCTGCAGTAGTCGTCCGACGCCGTCGCGCAGGCCACCAATCGGATGGCCGCCTGGTCACCGTACCCGGTGCCGGTCGACCACGTGTCCCCGGTCAGCGGCACCTCCGAGCCACCGTTCACGGTGTAGGCGTAGTGGTCCACGCGACTGCTGGCCGAGGACACCCCGCTGATCCGGATCTGCCAGTTCGGCGAGGTCGGGTCCACCTGCTCGACGTCGACGCTGCCCGTCGGCGTCGCCGGCGGCGCGTAGCTCGTGACGCTCGTCGGGGCGCTGGCGCTGCAGAAACGGCCGTTGTCGGCGTACGCGACGTACTGGTAGTCGCCGTCGCCGCTGATCGTGTCGGTGTCGGTCGCTCCGAACGTCGCACCGGCTCCCGTCGGCGGGCAACCGGACGGGATCGCGGCGCCCGGATCGAACCGGGCGATCGTCAGGCGCGTGGCCGTGCCTCCGGCCCAGTCGGCCTCCGCGGAGGACAGCCGCACCGTGGTCCGTCCTTGGCCGTCGGGGCTGCCCGTGGCCGAGAGCGACGGGGTTGCCGGCTGACCGACGGCCGTCGCGGCGGCGGACGTCCGCTCGTTCCAGTCCGCGGTCGAGAGGACGAGGGCCGCGTTCCGCGCCGACACGGTGGCGGTGTACTGGCCGCCCGGCTGCAGGCCGTCGAACGAGGTGGACGTGGTCGCCGCGCCGACCGTCTGCGCCTGCGTGCCGGACGGCCCCTCGAGGGTGACGACGTAGTTCGAGACCGTGGACCCCGTGCCCGGTCGTGGGACGGCCGCCCACTGCACGACGAGCCGACGTGGCGTCTCCTTGGCCGGCGTGACCGTCACCGAGGCCGGGGCCGCCGGGATGAAGTCGTCGCTCATCACGGCGCTCGCCCCGGACGGCTTCGAGCTGCCGGCCGCGTTCACCGCGGTGACGGTGAACGTGTACCGCTCCTGCGGATCGAGGTCGTTGAGCGTGCAGACGGTGCTCGCACCGCAGTCGTGCGTCGCGGTGCGGCCACCCGAGGTCCGGCTGGTCACGCGGTAGTCCGAGATGGCGGCGTTGTTGGCCGCCGGTGCGTTCCAGGTGAGCGACAACGACCCACCCTGGTACGTCCCCGTCCTGGTGGGCACGGAGGGCTGCTCCGGGACGTCCTGGACCGACACGGTGACGTCGCCCCAGACGTACCGGTCGCGGTCGTTCGTCGCGTCCGCGACCTCGTACTGCAGGTGGGTGTCGACGGGGCGAGCGGACGCGGCCACCCGGACCGTCAGGCGCGCACGGTCGGCGCTCGGGGTGATCGACACGCCCGCCGGGACGCCGCCGGACAGTCCGCGGATCGCGACCACCCGCAGGGGCCGACCGGGGAACGGGTTGGTCGCGGCGTCGTTCGCCAGGACGTCGACGTCGGCGGTCTGTCCACGCTTGACGACGGCGCGGTCCGCGGCCGGCTGCACGAGCGGACGGGTCGACGCCACGACCTCCACCGCGATCGTGCCGCTGCGACCCGCCGCACTCCGGTCGGCGACGCCGACGCCGACGGACGCCGTCGAGCCCTTGGTCGCGTCGTCGTCGACCGCGAGCGTCATCCGCTGCCCGCTGATCGTCGCCGTGACGCCGCTGGCGGGGCGGCTCACGACGTCGTAGCGCAGCTCGCCGAGGTCCTTCGGGTAGGGGTAGTCCGTCAGCCTCGTGAGGTCCACCGTCCGGCGGTCACCCGGCTGCAGCTCGATCGTGCTCCCGGTGAACGACGGCGGCTGGTTGGTGCGCGGGGTCACCTTGATCGGCAGGACGAGCGTCGCCACGCGGCCCTTGCCTCCGTTCGCGTCGGAACCGTCGGTGACCTCGAACGAGATCGAGGCGTTCCCGTAGTAGAGCTTGGCGGAGGTGAACGACAGGGTGGTCGGGTCGACGACGAGGTCGGCCCCGTTCGCATGGGTCGCCTTGACGGTGCTCGGGTCGGTCACGTGCGCGACGGCGCCGTTGGCCGTCACCACGTACTTCGACAGCGGGATCTGGACCGTCGACTCGCTCCGCACCGTGATCGCCGGGGCGGTGCGGTCGATCTGCGGCAGCGCGTCGTCGAGTCCGGGCACGTGCACGAACGCGTACGAGACGACGTCAGGGTGGTCGCGACGCGCGACGGAGAACGGGATGATCCGGGACCGGGCCGTCACCGGGACCACGATCCGGCCCGACCGCGTGACCCGCGCGCCGTCCGCGTAGCCGCGGACGAGCCCGACGCGGAGGTCCGCGGTCGAGCCCTCGGCGAAGAACGTGTTCGCGAGGACGTCGACGGAGACCGCCTTGCGATGCAGGATGTCGACGAGGTCGAGGGTGGAGTCCGAGACCTCCGGCCGGAGCGGTGCGGCGTCCCGGTCGACGGTGACGGTGAGGAAGGCCGTGCTCGCACCGCCGTCGTCGTTCGCGACGGTGTAGAGGACCGCGAAGTCGCCGCGTCGGGCCGCCGGCGGGGGCGTGACCTTGACCTCCTGGTGCCGCAACACACGGGCCTCGAGACCGGGACCGTTCGGCTCGGCTCGCGTGACCCGCAGGTCACCGCCGTCCGGATCGGAGTCGTTCTCGAGGACCCGGACGGTCACGCTGCCGCCCGGCCGGATGGTGACGTGGTCCGCCTGGGCGACCGGGTTCGACGCCTGGTCCGCCCGCGGCGCGATGCCGACGCGGATGGTTCCGGTCGCACGAGCGCCCAGGGCGTCGACCACCGTGTAGGTGAACTGGTCCGTCCCTGCGGAGTAGTCCCCCGCCGCGTAGTCGAGCGTGGACGCGGTGACGTCGCTGACGGAGCCCTTGTCCGGGTTCGACGCGACTCCGACGAGCTGGACGGAGTCGCCGTCCGGGTCGATCCCCGACAGCGGCACGGTCACCCGCACCGTCTGCCCCGCCACCGCCCGCGCAGTGATCGTGTCCGGGACCGGTGCGGCGTTCGTGGCGGCGTCCCGCTCGCGCACGGCGATCGAGACGACGGCGTCCGCGTGTTGGCCGTCCGGTCCGTCCACGCGGTACACCGCCGTGTAGTTGCCAGGGGTGTCGGGGGCGAGGTACCGGAGGGTGTCTCCCGACACGAACAGCAGACCGGCACCGGCCGGCAGGTTCTGCACCAGGTCCGGCTCGAGCGTCAACGGCTCTCCGTCCGGCTGCGTGTCGTTCGCGAGCACGTCGATCGTCGCCACGTCGCCGACGCGGACGGTCGCGCTGTCGGGCTGGGCGACGGGTGGTTGGACGTGGTCCGGTTCGGGGACCTCGATGACGGTCACCGTGCCGGTGCTCGACGCGAGCCCGTTGGTCTCGGTGTAGGTGAAGGTCACGGGCCCGGAGAGCGGAGCGATCAGCGTCACCCGGACGGTGTGCTGGTCGAGCACGGTGGCCTGCACGCCGCTGCCGCCGTCGACCCCGCTGAGTCCCGTGACGAGCAGGACGCCCCCTGCCGGGTCGATGTCGGTGGCCGTGACGTCCGTGTCCTTCGTGGAGAGCGTGTCCACGAAGACCGTCTTCGGCGTCGTGATGGGCGCGGTCGAGGCGTCCGGCGCCGCCTCGACGGTGACGCGGACGACTCCGGTGGCGGTCTTGGTGCCGTCGGTCACGGTGTAGGCGAGCAGGTGGTCGCCCGGTACGGCGCTCGACACGACGAAGGTGCCCGCGTCGTAGCTCGGCGTCAGCGTGGTCCTGGCCACCGCCGGGACGCTGGTCAGGTTCACCGTGCCGTTGCCGCCGCGCACGTGGTCGAGCGGGTGCACCGTCAAGGGCTCACCCGCGTACGCCTGCACCGCGAACGAATCCGCGGACAGGGGCGCCTTGCCCTGTGCGTCCACGTCGACCGTGAGGGTCCCCCGTCCCTGCAGGCGCCCGTCGCTCACGACCAGCTGCACGGTGCGCTCGCCGGTGCGACCGGAGTGGTCGGTCACGTCCACGACCCCGTCGGGCGTCGTGGTCACGGTGTCGCCGTCCGGAGCGGAGGCAGAGGCCAGGTAGACGGGGTCGCCGTCGGGGTCGACCCAGTCCGACAGCACGTTCGTCGAGACCGTGCCGGCACGGACGACGACGGCGTGGGTGTCGCGGACCTGCACGGGAGCGCCGTTCTGCGCGGGGGTCTTCACGGTGACGCTCACGGTCGCCGAGGCGGTGCCGCCGTTGCCGTCGCTGATCTCGTAGCGGAAGCGGACCGTGCCCGTCGCTCGCGGCGAGAGGGTGATCTGGAGCTGTTGCCGCTCGTCGATGCGGGCGACCGTCCCCGTCGTACGATCGATGCTGCCGACGTCCTCGATGACGATCGGGTCCCCGTTGGGGTCGTAGTCGTTGAGGAGCACCGGCAGGACCGTCGTCCGGCCCGGCCGCGCACCGAGGACGTCGTCGGTGGCGACAGGCGGCTTCTGCTCGGTGTCCGCGGTCGCGTCGTCGGACGAGGCCTGTCGTTGCTGCCGGTCGTCCTGCTTCTGGATCAGGTCGCCCCAGTTGTCGATGAGCTGCCCGCTCCGGTCGATCGCCCAGGTGCGCCCGGACTCCGGGTCGTTGGCCACGACCGTGTCGCCGTTGTGCTGCACGGTGAGTGCCGCCCCCGACGGCACCGCGTCGAGTCGTTGCACGGCTCGACCGTCGCACGTGTCCACGGCCTGGCCCCCGCTCCACGCGCCGAACGTGCACGAGCCGTCGACGTAGGGGCGCGCGGGCGTGCCGGAGACGCCGAGGCGCACCGCCGTCACCCCGCCCGAGGGTGAGACCCGCAGGAGCCCGGCAGCACTCGCCACGGTCACCGCGGTTCCGGACGACGAGGACCGTTGGAGGGTCGCCCGACCGCTCACCCGGTCGCCGAGGGCGACGCGCCGGCCGTCGATCGCGAGCACGGAACTCGTGCGGTCCAACACGGCCAGGTGGTCGCCGACCACCGCGGTCTGGAGGTCGTGCTTCCGGGACATCGCGACGTCGAACGTCCGTCGGACGCTCAGGGACGTCCCCACCGCGACGAGCGACGCGGTGCCGGTGCGGGGCGAGTAGACGGCCACGTCCGAGTCATCGGCATCGAACACGGCGTCGGCACCGAGGGTGAGGTCGGCCTTCGTGGCGGTGTCGAACGCACCGATCGCGTCGGCAGGGGTCGCCCACAACTGCCCGGTGTCACCGTTGCCGATCACCCCCGTGCCGCCGGCCAGGAACACCTGCGGGGACCCCGAGGGCAACGTGACCGGATCCCCGAGGGTTGCGTCGGCGACGTCCACCCGCGTGAGCGTGCCCTTCGTCTCGTCGACACTCCACACCCGGTGGCCTCGCTGCACCACCGCGAGGGTGTCCGAGGCGGCCGCGACCGCCGTGTTGAGCTGGAGCACGCCGGTGTTCGCGCGGCCGACCGCTCCGTACTGTCCGCTCGGGACCCACACGGTCCCGTCGCCGAGGTCCACCCGCTGCGTGTGGTAGCCGCTCGAAACGATCGCGGTGGTGGCGACGACGACCATCACCACGAACGCGACGATCGTGGTGATGAGCACCGAGCGGTGCCGTCGCAGTACGACGCGCAGCACCTAGTCGTCCCCGATGGTGACGCACTTCTGGGCGCTCTGGTCGCCGTTCTTGCCGTCCCGGTTGACCGCGACGGCGACGCATTCCTCGTCGCCCCGCTTGCCCGAGACGACGAAGCTCCGCCCGGTCTGCTGACTCGTGCCGCCGTTCGAACTGATGACGTACGTGTCACCGGCGCGTGTGCCCGGGTCACCCCAGCGGAACGTGACGGTCGTGCCGACGGTCGTCGCCCGGATGTCCGACACGGTCGGGATCGATCCCGAGCCGGTCCGGGTCAGCACCAGCGTCGCCGACACGGCGACCACGGCGACCACGACGGCGGCCAGGGCGGCCCACAGCAGGGTCGACCGCGACCGCCGGCCGACCCGGGCCGTCGACGCGCTGCGGTGCACCGTGCCGACGCTCCGGGACGCCGTGGTCGTGAGCCCGCCGCGCGGGGACTGCCGCGCACGGCGCCGACGGCCACCGGCGACCGGCGCGGCGACGTTGCGGAGCATGGTGCGGTCCGTGGCGTCACCGACCGACGCCATCGCCCAGTTCTCGACCTCGACCTCGGCCGGGGTCTGCGGTAGACCGAGTTCTGCCTCCACCTGTTGGAGTCCGCGGACGAACTCGATCGCCGTCGCGGGCCGCTGTTCCGGGCGTCGGGACATCGCCGCCGCGAGGAGCCGCTCGAGCGACGGGGGGACGTCGGGCCGCCCGGTCGGCTTCGGCGTGCCCTTGTCGATGCGGCCCATGAGGTCGTCCGCACCGTTCGCGCCACCAGGTACCTCGAAGGGGCTCCGGCCGGCGAGCAACGAGTACACCGTCGCGGCGAGCGAGTAGACCTCGGACTGCACCGAACCGCGGGACTCGTCCATGAGCACCTCGGGCGCGGACCACGGGATCGACATCCCGATCGGTTCGTCCGGGTCGGCCTCGCCGATGGAAGCGGCGATACCGAAGTCCGACAACACCGGGCTGCCGTACGCGGTGCGGAGGATGTTGGAGGGCTTGACGTCCCGGTGCAGGACGCCCTCGCGGTGCGCGGTCTCGAGGGCGGACCCGACGCGGACACCGATCGCGAGGACCTCGGACACCGGGACCGGGTCCCGACGGTAGCGCTCGCTCAACGACGCCGAGCAGAGCTCCATCACGAGGTACGGCCGACCGTCGGCCGCCACGCTGGCCTGGAGCACCGTCAGGATCGACGGGTGGGTGCTGAGCCGCGCCATGAGGTTCGCCTCGGACTGGAACGACTGCCGCACCCGGTCGTCGACGACCTCGTCGAGGAGGACCTTGACCGCGACCTGGCGACGCGGCATGTTCTGCTCGTACAGGAACACGTCGGCGAACCCGCCCGATCCCAGGACGTGCACGTACGTGAAGCCGGGGAGCACGGGTGGCGTGGACGGCAGGCGGCGGGCCATGACCTCTCCTTACGACCACGTGCTCCGAGCGCGACCGCGATCCGGCCCGCAACCCCTCGATTCTACGGAGCGGTCCCGGCGTCGTCGGTCGGTCTGTGGACAACTGCACGGCGTCGGCACCCCAGTTCGGGGGTGGTGACGGACCTCAGGCGGACCGGTGGCGGGGCAGCGTGTCCTCGACGTCGTCGGCGTGCGGCGCGGCGTCGACCTGCAGGACCACGACCGTCACGTTGTCGCGGCCACCGGCGACGATCGCGTCACCCACCAGGCGCTCGGCGAGCTGCTGCGGGTCGTCCACCTTCGCCGCGATCCGGGAGATCCCCACGTCGCCGATCTCCTTCGTGAGACCGTCGGAGCAGATGATGTAGCGGTCACCCGCGTGCAGCGGCAGCGTCCAGAAGTCGGGCTCCGGCGTCTCGCCGAACCCGACCGCGCGCGTGATGACGTTGCTGTCCGGGTGAGACTCGGCGTCCTCGGCGCGGAGCAGCCCGGCATCCACCATCTCCTGGACCACAGAGTGGTCGACGGTCACCCGTCGCATCGCGCCGTTCTCGACACGGTAGGTCCGCGAGTCCCCGACATTGAACACGAGCGCCGCGGGGACGCCCCCTGCCGCGATGATCGCGACGCCCGTCACGGTGGTGCCGGCACCGATCGCGTTGCCCCCGGCCGCGCGCTCGATGTCCGACGTCGCGCGCACGAGCGCGGCCTGGATCGCGTCCTCCGAGGCGAAGACGTCGCGGAGCGCCCCGAGACGACGGACCACCGCGTCGCTCGCCCGGTCCCCCGCGAGGTGGCCGCCCATGCCGTCCGCCACGACGAAGAACGGCGACTCGACGAGGTAGCTGTCCTCGTTGTGGTCGCGACGCCGACCGACGTCGGTCGCGGCCCCCCACGAGAGCGTGAGGGCACCGCCGTCCGCACCGGGCAGGGCCAGGGAGTGCGCCGACGTCGGTCGGCCGAGTTCCGTCACGGGTGGGTCGCTCTCAGTCGTGGTGTCGTGGGATCGGTGGGAGGTCGAGGGGGTCACCGGCCAGACCGCCGCGGGTCGCTTCCGGGATGCGGAGGTGACGGGACAGGATCTCGACGGTGTTGCCGTCCCCGATGTCCACCACCGTACCGGTGAGCACGACGATCGCGGCACCGGAGGGCATGCGGAACGGACGGGCACCGGGCGCACGCACGACCGTGCCGTTCGTGGACGCGAGGTCCTCCACGACGACGGCGGTTCCCTCAGCGCGGACGGCGAGGTGCGAGCCCGAGACCTCACCGTGCCGGGAGGGCACGGTGACGAGCAGCGGCCGTGCGGTGAGCGGCACCCGCGGTGGTGCGGGACGACGACCGATGACCACCGGCCGGTCGAGCCGGACGACCTGTTCGCCGACCCGGATCGCCGGGACGCGCCCGGACTCGACGCCGTCGGTGCCCGGATGCGGCGACCCGGTCGTGGTCGACCCTGCCGTGGGCCGCGCCGGACCGCCGTCGTCACGGGCGTGCCGCACGTGGGGATGCGGCGGGGACGGCCGCGTCACCGGACGTCCGAGGATGGTGTCGTCGTCCTCGCCCATGTCCACCTCCCCGGATCGGTCGTTCCACCGTAGTCGACCGTGCTCCCCTGCCCGCGAGGGGCGGCACTCGTCACACTGTCGCGGGTTCGAGGGTCTCCGCCACGAGGTCCCATCCGTCGGACGTCCGATCGAGCCCGATCCCGACCGTCCGAGCCCAGTCGGCGAGGTCCGACATGGACCCCGGCTCGATCTGAGCCCGACCGAGTGCGGAGACGAGCCGGCCCTTCGCGGTCTTGTTCCAGTGGTTCAGCGCGCGGCGACGGCCGTCCGTTCCCTCCGACACGACGCGGAGCCGGACCGATCCGGACACCGGCCCGAGCGCACGGTACCCCTCGGAACGGAGGTCGAGCACGACGCCGTCGACTCCGCGCGATCCGAGCGCCCGCGCGGTCGACCCCGGCCACACGCTCCCCAGGCGGAGGTTCCCCAGCCGCGCGTCGTGGGACAGGCGGTAGGCCGGGATCGGATCACCAGCCGCGATGGGACCGAACATCGCGGACTGCACGATCACGTGTCGCTGCCACCACTCGCGGACCGCCGGCGGCGCGGAGGACGCGTCGAGTGGGTCGTACAGGACACCCGTGTACCGCTCCACGGCCGGGAGGGTCGGCGCACCCTCCAGGGAGAGGTTGCGGAGACGCTCCCCCACGGATCGCGGACCGAGTCGCAGCGCGTACCGCGCCGACTCGTCGTCAGAACTGACGGAGCGGGCCGCGGCGATCACCGCGACCCGCTCACTGGTCAGTTCTGGGAACGACAGCGCACCGAGGTCGAAGGGGCGCGTGTCGTCACCGCCCTCCCGCTTGGTCTCCGACGGCGGGAGGAGGATCGTCAGTCCGCTCAGGCCCGTCCTCCGGTGGACGCGAGGGCGGCCTGGCGCGCCACGATCGTGACGGTGTCGTGTTCGACCGACAGGAAGCCGTCTTCGGCGTCCGCGTGGACGGTGCTCCCGTCGGCGCGCGAGATCCGCACCTGCCCCTGCGCGAGGATGGCGAGCATGGGCTCGTGCCCCGCGAGGACACCGATCTGCCCCTCGGTCGTCCGGGCCACGACCATGGTGGCGTCGCCCGTCCAGACCTCTTGGTCGGCCGACACGACGCTCACGGTGAGACCGGCCATGATCAGCGGTTCTCCTTCTGGATCTGCGCCCACTTCTCCTCGACGTCGGAGATCGCACCGACGTTGAAGAACGCCTGCACGGCGACGTGGTCGAACTCGCCGTCCGCGATGGCGCGGAACGACTCGATCGTGTCCTTGAGCGGGACGGTGGAGCCCTCGACGCCCGTGAACTTCTTCGCCATGTAGGTGTTCTGCGAGAGGAACTGCTGGATCCGACGAGCACGCTCGACGGTGATCTTGTCCTCTTCGGAGAGCTCGTCCACACCGAGGATCGCGATGATCTCCTGCAGCTCCTTGTTCTTCTGGAGGATCTGCTTGACGCGGGTCGCGGTCTCGTAGTGGTCCTGGCCCAGGTAGCGCGGGTCGAGGATGCGCGAGGTCGACGCGAGCGGGTCGACCGCCGGGTACAGGCCCTGCGACGCGATCTCACGCGAGAGCTCCGTCGTCGCGTCGAGGTGTGCGAACGTCGTGGCCGGCGCCGGGTCGGTGTAGTCGTCGGCCGGCACGTAGATCGCCTGGAGCGAGGTGATCGAGTGGCCCCGCGTCGAGGTGATGCGCTCCTGGAGCACACCCATCTCGTCGGCGAGGTTCGGCTGGTAGCCCACCGCGGACGGCATGCGACCGAGCAGCGTCGAGACCTCGGAGCCCGCCTGCGTGAAGCGGAAGATGTTGTCGATGAACAGCAGCACGTCCTGCCGCTGGACGTCGCGGAAGTACTCGGCCATGGTCAGGGCCGACAGCGCCACGCGGAGGCGCGTTCCCGGCGGCTCGTCCATCTGGCCGAACACCAGGGCGGTCTTGTCGAAGACCCCGGCCTCGTCCATCTCGCCGATGAGGTCGTTGCCCTCACGGGTGCGCTCACCGACGCCCGCGAACACCGACACACCGCCGTGGTCCTGGGCAACGCGCTGGATCATCTCCTGGATGAGGACGGTCTTGCCGACACCCGCACCACCGAACAGGCCGATCTTGCCACCCTGCACGTACGGGGTGAGGAGGTCGATGACCTTGATGCCCGTCTCGAACATCGTGGTCTTCGACTCGAGCTGGTCGAACGCCGGGGCCTTGCGGTGGATGGGCCAGCGCTCGGTGATCTCGATGTGCTCACCGGGCTGGGCGTTGAGGATGTTCCCCGTGACGTCGAACACCTTGCCCTTGGTGACGTCACCGACCGGCACCGAGATCGGCGCACCGGTGTCGCGGACCTCCTGGCCGCGGACGAGGCCGTCCGTCGGCTTGAGGGCGATCGCGCGCACCAGGTCGTCGCCGAGGTGCTGGGCGACCTCGAGCGTGATCTCCTGCTGGTTCTCGCCGAGCGTGATCGTCGTGTGGAGCGCGTTGTAGATGTCGGGGATCGCGTCGTGCGGGAACTCGATGTCGACGACGGGGCCCGTGACGCGGGCGATCCGGCCGACGCCGGGTGCCGACGACGACTCGACCGCGATGGTGGCGGTGTCGGTCATGGCTGGTGCCTTCCTGGGGGTGGTTTCTGACCCTGGTGGGGTTACTTCTTGGTGCCGGAGAGCGCGTCGGCACCGCCGACGATCTCGGAGATCTGCTGGGTGATCTCGGCCTGACGCGCGTTGTTCGCGAGCCGCGTGAAGTCGCGGATCAGCGAGTCCGCGTTGTCACTGGCGGACTTCATCGCGCGCTGGCGAGCAGCGTGCTCCGAGGCGGCGGACTGCAGCATCGCGTTGAAGATGCGGCTTTCGATGTAGACGGGCAACAGGGCGTCGAGGACGGCGTCCGCGTCCGGCTCGAACTCGTACAGCGGGAGCGGAGCGTCGTCCGCCGGAGCGTCGACTCCCTCGACCACCTCGAGCGGCAGCAGTCGCACGACCTGCGGCTCCTGGGTCACGAGGCTCACGAACCGGTTGAACACGATGTGGATCTCGTCCACACCGCCCTCGGACGTCTCCTGCAGGAACTTGCCGACGACCGCGTCGCCGATCTCCTTGGCCGTCGAGAAGGACGGCTGGTCCGTGCCGCCGATCCACTGCCGCTCCGAGTCACGCTGGCGGAACGAGAAGTACCCGACCGACTTCCGGCCCACGAGGTAGTAGACGACGTCCTTGCCCTCGCTGCGCAGCAGCGACGCGAGCTCCTCGGTCTGCTTCAGCACGTTCGAGCTGAACGCACCGTTCAGCCCGCGGTCCGACGTGAACACGACGATCGCGGCACGCGTCGAGCTGGCCGGTTCGGTCGTCAGCACGTGCTCGACGTTCGAGAAGGTGGCCACGGCGGACACGGCACGCGTCACGGCCCGCGAGTACGGGCCGGACGCGGCCATGCGGGCCTGCGCCTTCTGGATCCGCGACGCGGAGATCAGCTCCATGGCGCGCGTGACCTTCTTGGTCGTCTGCGCCGAGCGGATGCGCTGCCGGTAGACCCGGAGTTGTGCTCCCATTGCTGTCCGTTCTTGTTCGGGAGGTGGAGATCGTCAGGACGCGCGGACCCGGAGGTCAGCGGCGTCCGCGGACGATCTGCTCCTGATCGACGTCGTCGGCGTCCGCTGCGGCGAACTGCTCGTTCCCGACCGAGGCGAGCGTCTTGCCCTCGCCCGTCTGGAACCCCTTCTTGAAGTCGTCGATCGCCGCACCGAGCGCCGAGATCGTGTCGTCGTCGAGGACGTTCGTCTCGCGCAGCGTGTCGAGGATCGACGTGTTGCGCTTCAGGTGGTCGAGCAACTCGGCCTCGAACCGGAGGACGTCCGACACCGGGACCTCGTCGAGCTTGCCGTTGGTGCCGGCCCAGATCGAGACGACCTGGTCCTCGACGGGGTACGGCGAGTACTGCGGCTGCTTGAGGAGCTCGGTGAGCCGGGCTCCGCGGTCGAGCTGACGACGCGAGGCCTGGTCGAGGTCCGAAGCGAACATCGCGAAGGCCTCGAGCGCCCGGTACTGGGCGAGTTCGAGCTTGAGCGTCCCGGAGACCTTCTTGATCGACTTGACCTGGGCGTCGCCCCCGACGCGCGACACCGAGATGCCCACGTCGACCGCCGGACGCTGGTTCGCGTTGAACAGGTCCGACTGCAGGAAGATCTGGCCGTCCGTGATCGAGATCACGTTCGTCGGGATGTAGGCCGAGACGTCGTTGGCACGGGTCTCGATGATCGGCAGGCCCGTCATCGAACCGGCACCGAGCTCGTCGGACAGCTTCGCGCAACGCTCGAGGAGCCGGGAGTGCAGGTAGAAGACGTCACCCGGGTAGGCCTCGCGCCCCGGCGGACGACGGAGGAGGAGGGACACCGCGCGGTAGGCCTCGGCCTGCTTCGACAGGTCGTCGAAGATGATGAGGACGTGCTTGCCGCCGTACATCCAGTGCTGACCGATGGCCGAGCCGGTGTACGGGGCGAGGTACTTGAAGCCCGCGGGGTCGGAGGCGGGGGCGGCGACGATGGTGGTGTACTCCATCGCGCCGGCGTCCTCGAGCGCACCCTTGACGGAGGCGATCGTCGAACCCTTCTGGCCGATCGCGACGTAGATGCAGCGCACCTGCTTGTCGACGTCGCCGGACTCCCAGTTGGCCTTCTGGTTGATGATCGTGTCGATCGCGATGGCCGTCTTGCCGGTCTGGCGGTCGCCGATGATGAGCTGACGCTGACCGCGGCCGATCGGGATCATGGCGTCGATGGCCTTGATGCCGGTCTGCATCGGCTCGTGCACCGACTTGCGGGCCATGACGCCCGGAGCCTGGAGCTCGAGGGCGCGGCGGCCCTCCGACGCGATCTCGCCGAGGCCGTCGAGCGGGGTGCCGAGCGGGTCCACGACGCGCCCGAGGTACCCGTCGCCGACGGGGACGGAGAGCACCTCGCCGGTGCGGGTGACTTCCTGGCCCTCTTCGACGCCGGCGAACTCGCCGAGCACGATGACGCCGATCTCGTCCTCGTCGAGGTTCTGCGCGAGGCCGAGCGTGCCGTCCGCGAAGCGGATCAGCTCGTTGGCCATGACGCCGGGGAGGCCCTCGACGTGGGCGATGCCGTCGGCTGCGTCGATCACGTGACCGACCTCGGCCGTGGAGGCCTTCGTCGGCTCGTAGTTCGAGACGAAGTCCTTCAGGGCATCACGGATCTCATCGGGGCTGATGGTGATGTCTGCCATGGGGATATTCCTTGTTGGTTTTCGAGACCGATGGCCCCGAGGTGTGTGTGCCCGTTCGAGTCGGACCTCGACGGCCCCACCCTGGTTCATCTCGGACGCGTTGCTGCTGACCGTGTGGTGTCGAGGGTACGTCCTGCCCCCGACCTCGTGCTCAACCGGCGAACTCGAGGCGCAACTGCTGGAGCCGCGTGTTGACGGTGCCGTCGATGACGTCGCCGCCGACCTGGACCCGGATGCCGCCGACGACGGTGGGGTCCACGACCTCGTTCAAGTTGATCGTGCGCCCGTACCGGTTGGCGAGCGTCCGGCCGAGGCGATCCCGCTGCTCGTGCTCGAGCGGTGCGGCGCTGATCACCACGGCGACGACCTGGTCCGCCTCCGCGGCGACGATCTCGGACGCGGCCCGCACGATCTCACCGATCCGGCGACCGCGCGGCTGCTGCACGAGGGCCGACAGGATCGCGATGGTCTGCGCCGAGGCCTTGCCGTCGAGCAGTCGCTCCACCAGTGCCGCCTTCTGCTCGGGGCTCCCGAGCTTCGTGCCGAGTGCGAGCTCGAGGTCGGCATCGGAACGGACGGCGGTCTCGAACGTGAAGAGCTCGCGCTCGATCGACGTCTCGGGTCCGGCACTGCGCGCGAGAGCGCGGATGCCCGCGTCCTCGATGCCCGCGAGGAGGTCCCGGTGCGACGACCACCGCTCCGCGACGACCGCCGAGAGCACCGCGCGGACCGCGTCCGAGCGCGAGGCGAACACCCGCTGGACGAGCGCACGCTTGCCGTCGGCGTCCGCCGTGGCGTCGCCGAACACACCGAGGAGCTGGGGAGCGCCGGCGATGGTCCGGCCCGCCGAGAGGATCTCGACACCGGCGGACAGGTCCGCGGCGTCTCCGAGCTCCGCGAGGGTCTCGCGGACGGCCTCGAGTGCGGTCCTGGTGGCGCTGCGCATCCTCAGTGCTCCGTTCCGGCCTCGGACCGCGCGGACGACGCCTCGAGGTCGGCGAGGAACCGATCGACCACCGCGGCGGCCTTCGCGTCGTCCTTGAGGGACTCGCCGATGACACCGGACGCGAGGTCGATCGCGAGCGATCCGACCTCGGAGCGCAGCGACTGCACGGCGCTCGCACGCTCGGCCTCGATCTGGGCCTGCGCGTTCGCGGTGATACGAGCGGCGTCGGCCGCGGCCTGCTCGCGGACCTCGTTGCCGATCGCGGTCGCGTCGGCACGGGCCTGCTCACGGATGCGCGCGGCCTCGGCACGGGCGTCGGCGAGCTGCTTGTTGTACTCGTCGAGCGCGGCGACGGCCTGCTGCTGGGCTGCCTCGGCCTTCTTGATGCCGCCCTCGATGGCCTCCGTGCGCTCGTCGAGCATCTTCGTGATGCGCGGCGTGACGACACGCCAGAACACGATGAAGATGATGATGAACGCGACGAGCGACCAGAGGATGTCATACGTCTCGGGGAGGAGCGGGTTGTGCGTCTCCCCGGCCGCGGTGATCAGTGCGTTCTGCATCGGGAGCCTTACGCGAAGATGTAGTACGTGGCGATGCCGATGAAGGCGAGCGCCTCGGTGAAGGCGATACCGATGTACATCAGGGTCGTCAGGCGGCCCTGGAGCTCGGGCTGGCGGGCGACCGACTCGATCGTCTTGCCCACCACGATGCCGACGCCGATGGCCGGGCCGATCGCCGCGAGGCCGTAGCCAACCGTCGCGATGTTGCCGTTGATTGCCGCGAGAACGGTCGTTGCGTCCACGTGTTTTCCTTCCTGGGGGTCGGTCCCGGCGGACGCCGGGACCGGAGTGAGGTTCGTTAGTGCTCGTCAGCCAGCGCGAGCTGGATGTACACAGCGGTGAGGAGCATGAAGACGTAGGCCTGGAGGAGCGCCACCAGGATCTCGAAGAAGCTGAACGCGATCCCGAACGCGAGCGTCCCGATCCCGAAGACCTTGAACAGGCCGTGCGACTCCGTGAAGAAGAACCAGGTCGCCGAGAAGAACAGGACGAGCAGGAGGTGCCCGACGACCATGTTCATGAGGAGTCGCAGCGTGAGCGTGATCGGCCGGAGCACGAACGTCGAGACGAACTCGATCGGCGTCACGATGACGTACAGGTACCAGGGCACACCGGGCGGGAACAGCGCGTTCCGGAGGAACGTCCCGGCGTGCTTCCGGAGTCCGGCGTAGATGAACGCGATGTAGGCGATCACCGCGAGCAATGCCGGCATCGCGATGCGGCTGGTGCCCTGCAGGTTGAGACCCGGGATGAGTCCGCTGAGGTTCATGAACAGCACGCCGAAGAAGATCGAGGCGAGCAGCGGCAGGTAACGCCGACCCTCGCGCTCGCCCAGGTTGTCGAACGCGTTGCGCCGCACGACGTCGAAGCCGTACTCGATCATCGCCTGCCCACGGTTCGGGACGAGCTTGAGCGCCCGGGTCCCGGCGAAGGCGAACACGAGCAGCACAGCGACCGCGATGAACCGGATGATGACGAGCCGGTCGATCTCGATCGGGGTCCCCGCGAAGAAGATCGGGTCGGGGAAGAACTCGTTGATCGAGGGACCCTGGAACGTCGCGGCGTCACTGCTCCCCGCCGCGACGGTCGAACCCGCAGCGGTGAGGGACAGGGGAAGAGCGTGGGATAGCAGCGCTGTCTCCTGTGTCGAGCGCGCAATGAGCACGCGGAGGTGGACTGAGTGGAGGCGATCCGATCGGAGCAACGGGGCTCGGCGACACGGACTTCCAGAAGCCTATCAGGTGTGGGAGCCTTCTCGGTCTCTCAGGCGCGAGGGTCCGACCGGCCGTCGCGGTCTCCCGGCAGCGGCACGTCGATGGGCACACGAGCCCGCGCGACCGCCGAGACGTCGATGACGAGGCTCCCGACGATGCCGACGATGATCGCGATCGCCATGACGACGCGGTCCACCCAGTCCTGGTCCCGCAGGACGGCGAGGATCACCACGAACAGGATGAACTTGACGAGCCAGGTACCCATCACGATGCCGAAGAAGGCACCGCTGATCATCTGCCCGCGGGAGACCCGGAGCGCGACGAGCACGCTCGCGGCCGTCAGGCCCAGGAACACCACGCTCATCACGGCGCCGACGAGACCACCGGCCAGGCCGGGACCACCCGCGACGAGGAGCCCGACGACGCCGCCGACGACGGCGAGGACGACCGCGAGCACGGCTCCCTGGACGAGGATCCGGCGGAAGACGGGGCGGACGTGGTCGAGCGCGTTCGGCGCGGGGGTGCTCATCAGCGGGACTCTCCGGTGGTCGGTCGGCGCGGCGATGGCGCCGCGTCCGGGATGGTGCGGGCGCCGTCGCGGCGGGACGCGGCGCGGTCGAGGGGATCGAGGGCCGGGTCGACCGGGACCTCGCCACCCGCCGCGCTCTGGGCGACGATCTCGGCGCGTTTCCTGCCGAGGGGCGCGAACGTGACGACGGCGCACACGAGGAAACCGACCGTCACGAACGCGAGCACCCAGTACCAGGGCAGGAACAGGAACAGCAGGCCTCCGACGGCCACGACGGCGGTCCAGCCGTAGAAGATGAGCACCGCGTGGAAGTGCGAGTGTCCCATGTCCAGCAGCCGGTGGTGGAGGTGCTTGCGGTCGGCCGAGAACGGGGACTTCCCCGCGCTCACCCGGCGGAACACCGCGAGTCCGAAGTCGAGCATGGGCACGACGAGGATCGCGAACGGCAGCAGGATCGGGATGAACACCGGGAGCAGCTGCGTCCGCGTGTGCACCGCCGCGGGGTCGATGTTGCCCGTGAGCGACACCGCGCTCGTCGCCATGAGGAACCCGACGAGCAGCGCTCCGGCGTCACCCATGAACAGCTTGGCGGGATGCCAGTTGAGCAGCAGGAAGCCGAAGCAGGCACCGACGAGGACCGCGGTCAGGAGGGACGGCAGGTTGAAGAAGAACTCGGTCTGCACGACGATGCGGTTCACGAAGAAGCTGTACAGGAAGAACACGCCGCCGCCGATGATCGCGACGCCCGCGACCAGCCCGTCGAGACCGTCGATGAAGTTGACGGCGTTCATGACGAGGACCACCGCGAGCACCGTGAAGATGAGCGACATGTAGCTCGAGCCGACCGTGAGCGAGTTGCCGATCGGGAGCGACACGATCGCGACGCCCTGCCAGGCGAGGATGCCCGCCGCGATGATCTGCCCGGCGAGCTTCGTCATCCAGTCGAGGTCCCAGATGTCGTCGGCGACCCCGAGCACGACGATGATCGTGGCGCCCGCCAGGACCGCCAGGACACGACCGGGCTCGGCGAACACGAGCCGGAAGTAGTCGACGCCCGCGATGTGCGGGAACACGAACCACGCGCACAGCAGCGACACGATGATCCCGAGGAACATCGCGATCCCGCCGAGGCGCGGGGTCGGCGTCCGGTGGACGTCACGCTCGCGGACCTTCGGGTACCACCGGTACCGCATCCCGAGCTTCCACACGACCCAGCTCAGCCCGAAGCTCACGGCGGCCGCGATGGCCCCGGCGAGCAGGTAGTACCTCATGTGACGAGGTCGCCACCGGCGACGCGCTCGATCTCGGCGTCGGGGATCACCCCGTGCCGGACGATGCGGAGCCCGCCCCCGGTCGCGAGACCGGTCGCGTCGACGATGGTCGAGCCGGTCGAGGCCGCGACGCCCTCGTGCGGGGCGAGCCGGCCACCGTCGAGGTACACCGCGACGCTGTCCCCGAGCATGGCCTCGGCCTCGTCGACGTCCATCGCGGCGGGCACGCCCGTGGCGTTGGCGCTCGACACCGCGAGCGGACCGACCTCGTGCAGGAGTTCGAGCGCGATGCGCTGGTCCGGCATGCGCAGCGCGACGGTGCCCCGGGTCTCGCCGAGGTCCCAGTCGAGCGACGGCTGCGCCGGGAGGATGACCGTGAGGCCGCCCGGCCAGAACTCCGCGACGAGATCACGCACGACCTCCGGGACCTCGGCGGCGAGGGCGTCGAGCGTGGCGATCCCGGGGATGAGGACGGGTGGCGGCGACTGCCGCGTGCGGCCCTTGGCGTCGAGCAGTCGCTGCACGGCCTTCGCCGAGAAGGCGTCGGCCGCGAGACCGTAGACGGTGTCGGTGGGGACGACGACGAGCTCCCCGCGACCGAGCGCGGCCCGTGCGAGCCGCATGCCGGTCAGGAGTCCGTCAGCATCGGAGCAGTCGTGTCGGGAGGCCATGGCCCGCCCATGATAGTGCGGGAGGATGGAGGCATCGTGGACCACCAACACCCTGTCTCCGGCGCGTCCTCGCACGCGACCGCCCCGGCACCGTCGCTCCTGTTCCTGTTCGACATGGACGACGTCCTCTACCGGTACGACTGGCGCACCCGCATGGCGGGCATGACGGCGCTCACCGGGCACGACCTCGACGAGCTGCGCCGACGGTGGTGGAACGACGAGGGTGAGTGGCGGGCCGAGGCAGGACACTGGCCGGACGGCGACTCGTACCTCGCGGCGCTCGAGACCGCGCTCGGGTGCCGCGTCCCCGAGCAGGAGTGGTCACGGATCCGCGGCTCGGCGATGACCCCGATCCCCCGCGCCCTCGACGCCGTCCGCACCGCCGCCCGGGCCGGGCGCGTCGCGCTGCTCACGAACAACGGCCCCCTCGCGGCCCGGCACATCGCGCGTTGGGCACCCGAACTCCCCGCGCTGTTCGGCGAGCACCTGAACACCTCGAGCGACTTCGGTGCCCGCAAGCCCGACCCCGAGGTCTTCCGCAGCGCCCTCCGTCACCACGGCGTGCCCGCCGTCCGCACGTTCTTCGCCGACGACCGGGTCGAGAACGTCGAGGGCGCGCGGCACGTCGGCATCACGGCCGTCCACGTCACGCCCGAGACGGACCTCGTCGCCGCCGTCGCCGCGTTCGTCGCCGGGCACGGCCGGTCGGGAGGCCCGGAGCAGCAGGACTAACGGGTCGCGGTGGTCGTGCGGTCCCGCCCGGTGAGGTCCTGGTGGGTCTCCGGACGCCGGAACCCCTCGGCAGCGAGCACGTCGCGCACCGCCGCCCCCTGGTGCTCCGCGTGTTCGACGACGAGTGCGCCGCCGGGCACGAGCAACCGGCGGGCCGTCCGGGCGAGCGCACGGACGGCGTCGAGACCGTCCGGGCCTCCGTAGAGCGCGACCGCCGGGTCGTGGTCCCGGACCTCGGGATCACGAGGCACGGCGTCGTCCGGCACGTAGGGCGGGTTCGACACGACGACGTGCACGGTCCCGTCGAGGTCGGGCACCGCGTCGGCGAGGTCGCCCTCGACGAGCCGGACCGCCCCGCCGTGGGCGTCGATGTTCCGGCGCGTCCAGGGCAGCGCCTCGGGTGACCGCTCGACGGCGACGACCCGGGCGGTCGGGACCTCGGTGGCGACCGCGAGGGCGATGGCGCCGCTCCCCGACCCGAGGTCGACCACGACGGGCTCCGCGACGGCCGTGGCCCGCGCCGCGTCGATCGCGAACTGCGCGACGGACTCGGTCTCCGGACGGGGCACGAACACCCCCGGGCCGACCGCGAGCGTCAGCGCACGGAAGTGGGCCTCGCCCGTGATGTGCTGCAGCGGTTCGCGGATCCGTCGGCGCGCCACGGCCAGCCGGAAGGCCGCGACGTGCGCCGGCTGGACGAGACCGCCGGTGACCGCGCGGGCGAGCACCGCCCCGCGCGACGTCGTGGTCGCCCACGCGAGCAGCAGCTCGGCGTCGACGTCCGGGGACGGCACACCGGCCGCGGCCAGCGCGGCCGCCGCTTCCCGCAGGAGGCGATCCGCCGCGAACGCGCCGTCGGCCTCGGTCGACTGCCGGGCCTCCCCGTCGGAGCGCCCGCCCGGGGTGCTCACGCCGTCTGGTCCCCGATGTCGGCCAGGCGCGCCTCCTCGTCCATGCGGATGCAGGACTCGATCACGGGCTCGAGGGCGCCGTCCATGACCCGGTCGAGGTCGTACGACTTGTACCCGGTGCGGTGGTCCGCGATCCGGTTCTCGGGGAAGTTGTACGTCCGGATGCGCTCGGAGCGGTCCATGCCGCGGATCTGCGACCGACGGGCGTCGGAGGCCGCGGCGTCGAGTTCCTCCTGCTGCCGCGCGAGGATCCGCGCGCGGAGGACGCGCATGGCGGCCTCGCGGTTCTGCAGCTGCGACTTCTCGTTCTGCATCGACACGACGATGCCCGTCGGCAGGTGCGTGATGCGGACCGCGGAGTCCGTCGTGTTCACGGACTGACCGCCGGGGCCGGAGGACCGGTACACGTCGATCTTGAGGTCGTTCTGGTTGATCTCGACCTCTTCGGGCTCGTCGACCTCGGGGAACACGAGCACCCCGGTCGTCGACGTGTGGATGCGGCCCTGCGACTCGGTCGCCGGCACGCGCTGCACGCGGTGCACGCCGCCCTCGTACTTGAGGTGCGCCCAGACGCCCTGGGACGGGTCCGTCGCGTTCGACTTGATCGCCACCTGGACGTCCTTGAACCCACCGAGGTCGGACTCGGTGCGTTCGAGGAGCTCCGTCTTCCAGCCCTTGGACTCGGCGTAATGGGTGTACATGCGCAGGAGGTCGGCCGCGAACAGCGCGCTCTCGGCGCCGCCCTCGCCGCCCTTGATCTCCATGATGACGTCACGGCCGTCGTCCGGGTCGCGCGGGATGAGGAGCCGCCGCAGACGCTCCTGGGTCGCCTGCAGGTGCTCCTCGAGCGCGGGGACCTCCTCGGCGAACGCGTCGTCCTCGCGCGCGAGCTCGCGGGCGGCGGCGAGGTCCTCCCCCGCCGCCTCCCACGCCTCGTACGCCGACGTGATCTGGCTGAGCTCCGCGTATCGACGGTTGATCTTCTTGGCCCTGGCCGCGTCCGCGTGGACGGCGGGATCCGACAGCTGACGCGTCAGGTCCTCGTGTTCGGCCAGCAGCACCGCCACCGACTCGAACACCCGTTACTCCTGGTGGCCGTTGTGGCCGCTCGTCGCGGGCACCGACTTCTGGACCTGGACGAGGAACTCGACGTTCGACTGCGTCTCACGCAGGTTCCGCAGCACGATCTCGAGCGCCTGCTGCGGATCGAGACCGGCCAGCGCCCGACGGAGCCGCCAGGTGATCTTGACCTCGTCGTTCGAGAGCAGCATCTCCTCGCGACGCGTGCCCGACGCGTTCACGTCGACCGCAGGGAAGATCCGCTTGTCCGCCAGGTGGCGGTTCAGCCGGAGCTCCATGTTGCCGGTGCCCTTGAACTCCTCGAAGATCACCTCGTCCATCTTCGACCCCGTCTCGACGAGCGCGGTGGCGAGGATGGTGAGCGAGCCGCCGTTCTCGATGTTCCGTGCCGCGCCGAAGAACCGCTTGGGCGGGTACAGCGCCGACGAGTCGACACCGCCGGAGAGGATCCGGCCCGACGCCGGGGTCGCGAGGTTGTACGCGCGGCCGAGGCGGGTGATCGAGTCGAGCAGCACGACGACGTCGTGACCGAGCTCCACGAGCCGCTTCGCCCGCTCGATGGCGAGCTCGGCGACGGTCGTGTGGTCCTCGGCGGGACGGTCGAACGTCGAGGCGATGACCTCGCCCTTGACCGTGCGCTGCATGTCGGTGACCTCTTCGGGACGCTCGTCGACGAGCACGACCATGAGGTGGACCTCGGGGTTGTTCTTCGAGATGGCGTTCGCGATGGCCTGCAGCGCGACCGTCTTACCGGCCTTCGGCGGCGAGACGATGAGGCCGCGCTGGCCCTTGCCGATCGGCGATACGAGGTCGATGATCCGGGTCGAGAGCTTGCCCGGCTCGGTCTCGAGGCGCAGGCGCTCCTGCGGGTAGAGCGGGGTGAGGTCCCCGAACTCGACCCGCGCGGCGGCCTCGTCGACCGTCTGGCCGTTCACGGAGTCGACCTTGACGAGCGCGTTGTACTTCTGGCGGCCCTGGTGGTCGTTCTCGCGCGGCTGCTTGATCGCGCCCACGACGGCGTCGCCCTTGCGCAGGTGGTACTTCTTCACCTGTCCGAGGGACACGTACACGTCGCTCGGCCCGGCGAGGTACCCCGTGGTCCGCACGAACGCGTAGTTGTCGAGGACGTCGAGGATGCCCGCGATCGGGATGAGGACGTCGTCCTCGGTGATCTCCGGCTCGAAGTCGTCGCCCTGACCGCCGCGCCCGCGCTTGCGGTCGCGCTGGCGTCGGGAGCGGGACTCCTCCTGCTGCTGCTCCTGCTGGCTGCCGCGACCGTTGCCGCCCTGGCCCTTGGCCTGGTCGCGCTGGCCGTTCTGCTGCCCCTGGTCACCCTGGGAACGGGCCTGCTCCTGCTGGCCCCGGCCCTGCTGCTGCTCGGCACCCCGGCCGGCACCGTTCGGGCCGCCACCGTTCTGGCCGCCACCGTTCTGGCCGGCCGCGTTCTGGCCGGCCGCGTTCTGGCCAGGCGCGTTCTGGCCGGCGCCGTTCTGGCCCGCCGTCGCGGCGCCGTTCTGCGCGTCGGCGTTCTGGCCGCCACCGTTCTGGCCCTCTGCGCCGTTGCGGTCACGGTTGCGCCCACGACCACGGCTGCGGCGACCGCGGCGTTCGCCCTGCCCGTCACCCTGGCCGTCGGCCTGAGCGTCGGCGCCGGCCTGCTCGGACGGCTGGCGGTCGGTGCCCTGCGGCTCGGCCGGCGAGCCGGTGCCGCCCTGCTCGACGATGTCGGCGGTGTCGGCCTCCACCGCGGATCCGGCGTCGGCCGGGGCGGTCGTCGTCGGGGCCTCGGTCACAGCGGCCGGGTCCTGGCTGGTGGCACGGCGGCGACGCCGCGGCGTGCCCTCCTGCTGGGCGTCGCGCTCGGCGCGGACGGCGTCGAGTCCGGCGAGGAGGTCCTCGGTGCCGGTGTGGCCGGCGTTGGCGTGGGTGCCGGCGGGCGTGGGCTCGGTCGAGACCGTGCCGCCGCTCGTGGCTCGACGCGACCGCCCGCGACCGGTGGCGACGGCACCGGCCGGGGCGAGGTCGGCGCTGTCCGTGACCTCGGCGCCCGCGTCGTGGTGCTCGTGGCGGGCCGGCGCGGCGGTCTCGGAGACGGCGGCGGCCTCGCTGCCGGTGGCCGACTCGGGCTCGCCCGTCGGGTGCACCTCGGTCGGTGCCGACTCGGCGCGCTTGTCCTCGATCGCGGCGATGAGGTCGCCCTTGCGGAGCTTGGAGAGGCCGGCGATGCCGAGGCCGGCGGCGATGCGCTGGAGCTCCGGGAGGCGGAGTGCCCGCAGGTCGGCTGTGGTGTCCGCCGCGGAGCCCGCAGCGGTGGTGACGTCGGTCAAGATGGATTTCCTTTCGGACCGCAGAACGCGGAGAAATTCGCCGTCCCCCGCGCGGGTACGCCACGACCGCCGTTCAGACGACGATCGGGAGACGGCTTCTGAAAGAGATGGTTCCCGATGCACCGGGCCCTGGGGATCCGCAGGACGTCAGACGCGGGCGATCGGGTTGTTCGCGATCACTTCGAGACGGGTACGACGAGCGGCACATTCGCCCCTGGGGCCGGGTGCGGCACCACTGTAGCACCTCCGAGGTCGACGGCGAGCATGAGCGGCGTCCAGGACGTGTGCGCGTGTCGCGCCACGAGATCGGCCGCCCGGAGGCGCTGCGCCGGGTCGCTCCCGAGCACGAGGAGGCTCGGTCCGGCCCCGCTGACGACCGCCGCGAGCTCGTGCTCGCGGAGCATCCGGATCAGCCCGTCGGTCTCGGGCATGGCGCTCGCGCGGTAGCTCTGGTGGAGGCGGTCCTCCGTCGCCGCGAGCAGCAGCTCCGGGCTCTGGATGAGGGCGGCGACGAGCAACGCCGACCGCGACACGTTGAAGGCAGCGTCGGCGTGGGGCACGGATGCGGGCTGGAGGCTCCTCGCCAGCTTGGTCGAGAGCGTCGACGTGGGGACGAACACCACCGGTGACACCCCGCGGTGCACGAGGAGGCGCTTGTACGCCGGCCCGTCGGGCGTCATCCACGCGATCGTGAGACCACCGAAGAGCGCCGGGGCGACGTTGTCCGGGTGTCCCTCCATCTCGGTCGCGACGGCGAGCATCGTGGACGCGGAGAGCTCGGTGACGCCGTCGAGCAGGCCCCGCGCCGCCATGAGCCCGGCGACGATCGCGGCCGCCGACGAACCGAGCCCGCGACCGTGCGGGATAGCGTTCGTGGCGCGGAGTTCGAGTCCGGGCTGCTCGACGCCGGCTGCCGCGAACCCGTGACGGACCGCTCGCACGACCAGGTTCGTCTCGTCCTCCGGTACCTCGCCCGCGCCGACGCCCGACACCGACACGACGAGCCCCGGCTCGGGCAGCACCCGGACCGTGACCTCGTCGTACAACGACAGGGCGAGCCCGAGCGAGTCGAACCCGGGCCCGAGGTTCGCCGTGGTGGCGGGGACACGGACGACGACGGTCCGTCCGGCCGGTGCAGTTCGGAGACCGCCGCCGGACCCGGACGGCGTCTCCTTCCGATCGTGTCCGGGGCGGTCCGCGCTCACCGAGGCGCCCCGACCAGGCCGAGCACGTCCGCCACGGCCGCGGTGTCCACGGGCACGGTCGTCGGCGTGACGTCGGTGCCCTCGGGGCCGCGCAACGCCCACTGCGGGTCCTTGAGACCGTGGCCGGTCACGGTGAGGACGACCCGCGCGTCACGCGGGACCGCGCCGGCCTCGGCCTGCTGGAGCAGTCCGGCGACGCTGATGGCGGACGCCGGCTCCACGAACACGCCGACCTCGGCGGACAGGATCCGCTGCGCGGCGAGGATCGCGTCGTCCTCGATCGCGCCGAAGTGTCCGTCGGTCTCCTCGCGGGCCTCCAGCGCGAACTGCCAGGAGGCCGGGTTCCCGATCCGGATCGCGCTCGCGACGGTCTCCGGGTGCTTGACGACCTCGCCGCGGACGATCGGCGCGGCGCCTGCCGCCTGGAAACCGAACATGCGCGGCAGCCGGGTCGTCCGTCCGGCGGCCAGGTCCTCGCGGTAGCCGCGCGCGTAGGCGGTGTAGTTGCCCGCGTTGCCCACCGGCAGGAAGTGGAAGTCGGGCGCGTCCCCGAGGACGTCGACGACCTCGAACGCGGCGGTCTTCTGTCCCTCGATGCGGTCGTTGTTGACCGAGTTGACGAGGTGCACGGGGTAGTTCGCCGCGAGGTCCCGGGCGATGTCGAGGCAGTCGTCGAAGTTCCCCTGCACCTGCAGCAACTGCGCGTCGTGCGCGACGGCCTGGCTCAACTTGCCCATCGCGATCTTGCCCTCGGGCACGAGCACGGCGGCGGTGATGCCGGCATGTGCGGCGTACGCGGCGGCCGAGGCGCTCGTGTTGCCCGTCGAGGCGCAGATGACGGCCTCGGCGCCGTGCTCGACGGCCTTCGAGATGGCCATGGTCATCCCGCGGTCCTTGAAGGACCCGGTCGGGTTCATCCCCTCGAACTTGACGTACACGTCGGCGCCCGTTCGCTCCGACAGCGCGCGGGCCCGGATGAGCGGGGTGCCGCCCTCGCCGAGGCTCACGATGGGGGTCGCGTCCGTGACGTCGAGACGGTCGGCGTACTCGCGCAGGACACCCTGCCACTGGTGGGCCATCAGGCTCCCTCTACTCTCAGGACACTCGTGACCGCGGCCACGACGGGTTCGGCTCGGAGTGCCACCACGGTCGCCGCGAGGTCGTGCTCGCGGGCCCGGTGCGTGCCGATCACCAATGTAGCGGTGGCCCCGGGGGTGCCCGCGTCCGACGCCGGGGCAGCCCCGGCCACGGTCTGCTCGACGGTCTCGACGCTGACCGAGTGCCGCGCGAGGACCCCCGCCACGGTGGACAACACGCCAGGGGCGTCCGTGACGCGCATCGTGATCTGGTACCGGGTCGAGACGACGCCGATCGGGAACACCGGCAGGTTCGACTGCGTCGACTCCGCCACACCGGGTCCGCCGATCACGTGCCGCCGTGCCGCCGACACGAGGTCGCCGAGCACGGCCGACGCGGTCTCGACGCCGCCCGCGCCGGCCCCGTAGAACATGAGGTCGCCGGCGGCCTCGGCCTCGACGAAGACGGCGTTCTTCGGGCCGTGCACGGCTGCCAGGGGGTGCCCCTCGGGCACGAGCGCCGGGTACACGCGTGCGCTCACGCCCTCGCGGCCGTCCGCGTCGGTCAGGCGCTCGCACAGCGCGAGGATCTTGACCACGTAGCCGGCCTTGCGGGCCGCGCGGACCTGCTCGATCGTGACGCTGGTGATGCCCTCGCGGTGCACGGCGGCCAGCGGCACGGTGGTGTGGAAGGCCAGGGACGCCAGGATCGCGGCCTTCTGGGCCGCGTCGTAGCCCTCGACGTCCGCCGTGGGGTCGGCCTCCGCGTAGCCGAGCCGGGTGGCCGTGGCGAGGGCGTCCTCGAAGCTCTCGCCCTCGCGGTCCATCCGGTCGAGGATGAAGTTCGTCGTGCCGTTGACGATGCCCATGATGCGGTCGATGCGGTCCCCGGCGAGCGAGTCGTGCAGCGGCCGGATGATCGGGATGGCCCCCGCGACCGCCGCTTCGTAGTAGAGCTGTGCGCCCACCTGCTCGGCGGCCGTGAAGAGCTCGGGCCCGTGGGTCGCGAGCAACGCCTTGTTGCCGGTGACGACGTCGGCGCCGGAACCGAGTGCCTGCAGCACGAGGGTCCGGGCCGGTTCGATGCCGCCGATGAGCTCGACGACGATGTCCGCGCCGAGGATGAGCGACTCGGCGTCCGTCGTGTACAGCGACCGCGGCAGGTCGACGTCACGGGGCGCGTCCACGTCGCGGACCGCGATCCCGACGAGTTCGAGCCCCGCTCCCGCCCGTGACGCGAGCTCGTCGCCGTGCTCGAGCAGGAGTCGCGCCACCTGGGCGCCGACGGAGCCGGCCCCGAGGAGCGCGACGCGGACGTTGCGGTATTCGATCATGGGGGTTCGTGTACCTCGTGCGGGTCGGGCGCGGACGGTGGTCAGGATGCGTCGCCGCGGACGCCGTGGGCGGTCGGGCCGCCGAAGGCGCCGCCGCTCGGGACGAGGCCGGCGTCGCGGGCGAGCAGGTCGTCGACCGTTTCGCCCCGCACGAGGATACGGGCGACGCCGTCGGTCACCGCCACCACCGCCGGGCGCGCCACGTGGTTGTAGTTGCTCGAGAGGCTCCAGCAGTAGGCGCCGGTCGCCGCCACCGCGAGCAGGTCACCCCGGTGGACGTCACCCGGCAGGTAGTCGTCCCGCACCACGACGTCGCCGCTCTCGCAGTGCTTGCCGACGACGCGCACGAGGACCGGGGCGGCGTCGGAGGTGCGGGCGAGCCGGGCCGTGTAGTCCGCGTCGTAGAGCGCGGGCCGCGCGTTGTCGCTCATGCCCCCGTCGACGCTCACGTACGTCCGGACGGCGGTCAGTCCGAGGGGACGGTGCTCGGCGGTCTCAACCGGCCCGTGCGGCGCCTCCTCGGCACGCAGCGGGTCCTCCGCTCCGGACCCGTCGCCCGGTGCAGCGGTCGAGGCGTCGAGTGCGAGTTCGACGGGCTTGACGGTACCGACGCGGTAGAGCGTGATGCCGGGCGGCCCGACGATGTACCGCCCGGGTTCGACGGCGACGACCGGCACGGGGACGTCCCGTGCCGCGCAGGCGTCCGCGATGATCCGTGCGAGGGCCTCGGCGATGTCCTCCGGCTCGAACGCCCGGTCCGACTCGGTGTAGTCGATGCCCCAGCCACCACCGAGGTTGAGCTCCGGCACGGGCCCCTCGGCGGCGAGGGCGGCGTGGACCTCGACGAGGCGACGGGCGGCCTCGCGGAACCCGCCCTCGTCGAAGATCTGCGACCCGATGTGCGAGTGGAGCCCGACGAACGCCAACGCCGGCTCCGCCCGGACCGCCCGGCCCGCGGCGACCGCCTCGGTCAGGGGGATGCCGAACTTCTGGTCCTCGCGAGCGGTGGCGAGGTACTCGTGCGTCGAGGCGTGCACGCCGCTGTTGATCCGGATGCGGACGCGCTGGACCGCTCCTGCGCGCTCGGCGATCCGCGCGACGCGGCCGATCTCCTCGACGCTGTCGAGCACGATCGTGCCGAGTCCGACCTCGACGGCACGCTCGATCTCGGCGTCGGACTTGTCGTTGCCGTGGAACCCGAGCCGTCCGGGATCGACGCCGCCCGCGAGCGCCACGGCGAGCTCACCGCCTGTGCAGACGTCCACGCGGAGGCCGGCTTCGGCCATCCACGCGGCGACCTGGGTCGTCAGGAAGGCCTTCCCGGCGTAGTAGACGTGCGCCGTCGAACCCACGCGGGCGAAGGCGTCCTCGAACGCGTCGCGCACGCGCGCCGCACGGGCGCGGACGTCGGAGGCGTCGACGACGTACAGGGGGGAACCGTGGCGCGCCACGAGATCGGACGCGGTGACCCCGCCGACGACGAGGTCACCGTCGTCCGTCCGTGTCGCCGAGGCCGGCCAGATGCGGGCGACCAGGGCGTTCGGGTCGTCGGGGACGGACAGACGTGCGGGGGCGAGGGGGTTGCCGGTCACGGGGGCCTTCCGGGGTGGTACGGGGCCCGGGACCACCGGGCCGGTCCAGCCTACCGAGCCACGGCGGGCCTCCCGGCCGGGTGGACGCGGGGCGTCACGACGGGCCGATCCGTGGGATCAGGAGCACGACCCGGTCGTGCGGAGCGCGTCGTCCGACAGCGGCACGTGCGCGGCGTCGATGCGGATCGTGGCGGCCGAGGCCGTGATCGCGATCGACCGCAGACGCAGCGCGGCCGGGAGGTACCGGGCCGTGCACACGTCGACCGGCGTCCCGGAGACGCCGGGGATGCGGCCGCCGACGTCGATGCCGAGCGCGCTGTTCGTGACGCGCACCTGGTGTGGGGTGATCGTCACGCCCCGTCCGCTCGCCGCTGCGGCGACCGCGGCCGTGACCTGGTACCGGATGTCGGTGCCCAGGAAGCGGGTGCGCCCGGCGTACGCGACGCCGCCGTCGCGGAGACGGACGTCCCCCGCCACCTGGTCGAGCACGCCGGCCTGCCGCACCGCGGACGCGGTGAGACGCACCGTGCCGTCGGCGCGACCCGTCCGTCCCGTCCCCCGCACGGGCACGTCGTGCACCGTGGCGTCGACCGCGAGCGGGACGCCGCGCACGGTCAGGTCGTGCGTCGTGATGTCGACGTCGTCGAGTCGCCCGGCGACGAGCTGCGGGATGACCACGCCGTGCGCGTCGGCGACGACGTGGCCGGCCGTGCCGGACGGGAGGGACGACTCGATCCGGTCGGCGATCGTCCGGTCGACGACGTGCCGCAGGACGAGCTCGGCGACGACCGCCAGGACGGCGAGGACCAGGACGAGGACGACCAGGACGACGACGCCGCGGCGCCGGCCCCGAGCGCCGCCGGCGGTCGCCGTCGCTGCCGACACGCGCTACATCCGCTCGGGTGCGGTGACCCCGAGCATCGTCAGGCCGTTGCGGACGACCTGCCCCGTGGCGTCGTTGAGCCAGAGGCGCGTCCGGTGCAGGTCCGTCACGGGTTCGTCGCCGAGCGGCGTCACGCGGCAGGCGTCGTACCAGCGGTGGTACAGACCGGCCAGCTGCTCGACGTACCGGGTGACGCGGTGCGGCTCCCGGAGTTCCGCCGCCTGGCGCACGACGCGCGGGAACTCGGCGAGCGCGCCGAGCAGTGCGCTCTCGGTCTCGTGGGTGAGCAGCGAGCCGTCGAAGACCGACCGGTCCACGCCGCTCGCCGCGGCGTTGCGGTCCACGGCGCACGTCCGGGCGTGGGCGTACTGGACGTAGAACACCGGGTTGTCGTTCGTGCGCTTGACGAGGAGGTCGAGGTCGATGTCGATCGCCGTGTCGGATGCGAAGCGGACGAGGGCGTACCGGGCGGCGTCGACGCCGACCGCGTCGACGAGGTCCTCCATCGTGACGACGTTGCCGGCCCGCTTCGACATGCGCACGGGCTCGCCGTCCTTGAGCAGGTTGACGAGCTGGCCGATGAGGATCTCGAGGTTGACGCCGGGTTCGTCGCCGAAGGCGGCGCACATCGCCATCATCCGGCCGATGTAGCCGTGGTGGTCGGCGCCGAGCATGATGAGGTTCCGCTCGAACCCGCGTTCGCGCTTGTCGAGGTAGTACGCGATGTCGCCCGCGATGTACGCGGGCTCGCCGTCGGACTTGATCACGACGCGGTCGCGGTCGTCACCGAACGTGGTCGTGCGGAG
This sequence comes from Curtobacterium sp. MCBD17_019, assembly GCF_003234555.1. Lineage (NCBI taxonomy): Bacteria > Bacillati > Actinomycetota > Actinomycetes > Micrococcales > Microbacteriaceae > Curtobacterium > Curtobacterium sp. MCBD17_019. The sequence goes on from NZ_QKTT01000003.1 coordinate 275,965, forward strand.
CCACAGGGCGCCGTCTGCCTCGTACATGTGCCCGAGCTCGCGGAGGCGGGCGATGGCGCGCTCGACGGCCTTCGACTCGTGCAGCGAGTTCTCGTGGAAGTAGACGTCGAAGTCGACGCCGAAGTCGTGCAGGGACGCCTTGATGTCGGCGAACATGAACTCGACGCCCTCGCGCCGGAAGAGCTCCTGCGCCTCGTCCCGCGGGAGGTCGGCGACGTCGCCGTCGAAGGTGGCGAGGACCCGGGCGGCGATCTCGGTGATGTAGGCACCGCCGTAGCCGTCCTCGGGGGTGGGCTCGCCGAGGGCGCTCGCGAGCAGGCTGCGGGCGAAGCGGTCGATCTGGCCGCCGTGGTCGTTGAAGTAGTACTCACGGGTGACGAGCCCGCCCTGCGCCGTGAACACGCGCGCGAGGCTGTCGCCGACCGCGGCCCAGCGGACGCCGCCCATGTGGATCGGGCCGGTCGGGTTCGCGGAGACGAACTCGAGGTCGATCCGGACGCCGTCGTAGAGGTCGCCGCGCCCGAACGCACCGCCCTCCTCGACGATGGTCCGCGCGATCGCTCCGGCGGCGGCGGCCTCGAGCGTGATGTTGATGAAGCCGGGGCCGGCGACGTCCACCGCGTCGACGCCGTCGAGCTCGGTGAGCTCCCCGGCGATCTCGGTGGCCAGCTCACGCGGGTTCGTCCCGAGGCGCTTGGCGAGCTGCATGGCTGCGTTCGAGGACCAGTCCCCGTGTGCCCGGTTGCGGGGGCGTTCGAGGGCCGCGTGGGACTCCCCCACCACGACGGTGTCGGCGGCGCCCCGTCGCTCGACGATCCCGGCGAGGATCGACAGGTACGCGGCGGAGAGTTCGGCTGGGGTCACGGCGGTCGAGTCTACCGGGGCGTCGTCGCACGGTCCGCGCCGCGGCGACGGCTCGTGCGCGCCGCGCTGCGAGCGGGGTTCGCGCGTCGGGGACGGGGTGCGTCATCATGGTCCGATGACCTCCCGCACCCTCGTCCGGGCGATCACCACGGTCGCGATCGCCGCTGCGAGCGTGCTCGCCGTCAGCGGGTGCACCGGTGGCCACGCGTCCTCCGCCGGACGGAGCGGGACGACGTCCTCCTCGACACCCCCGGCGCCGATCGGCACCCGCGTCGACGTCCCCTGCGCGGCCCTGGTGCCCGAGCAGGTGCTCGCCACGTACGGCCGGACCTTCACGCTGGACACGGACGCGACACCGGCGCACGGCAGCACGGCGGCCGGCATCGCGGCCGAGCGCGGGGACGTCTGCACCTGGCGGGACGCCAGCGGCGGCGCTCGTCTGACGCTGGCGGTCGCCTCGCTGCCGGAGTCGACCCTGACGAAGCTCAAGGACACCCTGTACGAGGACAGCAACAGCGTGCCGACGTACACCGTCGAGGGCTACTTCGAGGCGCGGAAGGGCATCGGGCGGGCCGATGCGTTCACGGATCCGTACTGGATCCACGTGGAGTCGACGGTGTTCGGTGAGCCGGGCGACGCGCAGCCGGTCGTCGACGCGGTCCGCGCGGTCCTCTCGTCCGCCACGGCGAGCGCGTCCGCGACGCCGCAGGCCGGGTAGCGCGGTTCAGAGGCCGATGTGACACGTGCCCTCCGGGGCCGGGCAGGGGACAGTCCGTCGACCGCCTCGTGGCACGCAGCGGTGGCCCGGCCCCGGCGCTGACGTCGACGACGGCGAGCAGCGGGCGACGGATCGGAGCGGGTCGTCCATCCGCTGCCCGGGCACCGTCACCGGTGTCCGGGAGCGGTCGTGGGACCTGCTACGGTGGGAGCACCCCGGGCCCCCATAGCTCAGGGGATAGAGCACTGCCCTCCGGAGGCAGGGGCGGAGGTTCGAATCCTCCTGGGGGCACCATCGGTCGCTCAGGGCCGTCCGTCGCTAGGCCGTCCGTCGCTCAGGGCCGTCCGTCGTTCACGGCACGACCACGATCCGCTGCCCCGGCTCCTCGTCCCGACCCCACGCCTGCTCGATCTCGCCGAGCGCGACGGGAACGGGCTCGACCACGATGCCGCCCGCGTCGATCTCCGCGACGAGGGACGGCAGCTCGGCCAGGTAGCCCGCCGGCGAGACGGCACCCTGCCCGTTGCCGAGCAGCCGGAGGTCTGCGCCGCGGAGCACGGCCGACGGCAGCGTGATGTCGGGACCGGCCACGGACCCGATCTGGATCCAGTGGAGCGCGACGCTCCGGTCCCTCCTGGCGGTGAGGACGGCGTGGATCGCCTGTTCGGTTGGCGCGCCCCAGAGGTAGTCGAGCACGATGTCGACGTCGGCAGCCGCCGCACCGAGCGCGCTGTCGGCGGCCGGTACCCCGAGCTGCACGAGGCTGTCGGCGCCGACCTCGGCGAGGGCGTCGAGGCGACGCCGGTCCCGACCCGCCGCGACGACCCGCCCCGCGCCGAGGTGCTTCGCGATGCGGACCGCCATGGAGCCCGCGCTGCCGGTGGCGCCGAGCACGAGGACGGACTGTCCCGGGCGGACGGGGACGCGGCGGCGGAGCGCGACCCACGACGACATCGCGGGGTTCATGGTGGCGGCGACGCGGAGCGGGTCGATGCCGTCCGGCAGGACGACGGAGCGACGACGGTCGACGACGGCTCGCTCGGCCATCGTCCCGATGACGTCGTCGTCCGCGACGAAGTACACGAGCGCCCCGTCCGCGCGCCGTCCGACGGCGTCGACGCCGGGGACCATCGGCAGGACGCCGGTGCTCGTGTAGTGGGCACCCGCCGCACCCGAGCGGGTGCGCGGATGGAGGCCGACGGCGACCACGTCGACGAGTTCCTCGTGGCCGGAGCGCGGTTCAGGGACCGGGACCGCACCGCTCCGGGGTGGCTCGCCGAACGCGGTGACGACGGCTGCGTGCATGGTGGGCATCGGTTCCTCCTCGCGCCACGCCGATTTAGTACGTGGCCCCAACCACCTTAGTTGGTGCCACGTACCACCACAAGTACGATGTCCGTGTGACCACTGCTCCGGACCCCGACCTCGGGATCGTCGACGCACTCGCGCAGCTCTCGTTCCTCGTCCAGAACACGCTCGCCCGCACCGCGGACGCCGACGACCTGTCCCTCGTGCAGACCCGCCTGCTCGGCGTGCTCCGCGACCGGGAACCGGGCATGCGAGAACTCGCGACCCTGCTCGACCTCGACAAGTCGAGCGTGACCGGACTCGTCGACCGAGCGGAGCGGCGCGGCCTGGTCCAGCGCGTGCCGTCCCGGGAGGACCGACGCATGGCCCACGTGCGACTCACCACCGCCGGACGCGACGTCGTCGACCGCGTCACGGCCGCCTTCGGTCGGGAGGTCGAGGACATCGTCGCTCCGCTCGGACGGGACGACCGCGACGCACTCCGAACGCTCGCCACCCGGGTGCTCGCCGCTCGGGCCGAGACGACCGGCGTCGAGCTGGTGCCGACCGCACCGCGTCCCTAGGCTCGGCACGTGTTCACGTTCCCCGAGCCCGACGTCCCTCCGCTCCGCGGTGGCCCCGCCCTCCGGTGGGGCGTGATCGGGCCCGGGGAGATCGCGAACGACTTCACCGCCGCCCTGCACGCGGCCACCGACCAGCGCGTCGTCGCCGTCGGATCACGATCGCGTGACCGGGCTGCGGCCTTCGCCGACCGGCACGGCGTGCCCCGGGCCCACACCTCGTACGAGGACCTCGTCGGCGACCCCGAGGTCGACGTCGTCTACGTGGCGACCCCGCACGTGCACCACGCCGAACAGGCACTCCTCGCGATCCGCGCCGGCAAGCACGTGCTCGTCGAGAAGCCGTTCACGACCTCCGCCGCCGACGCCGTCCGGGTCGCGGACGCCGCACGAGCGGCAGGGGTGCTCGCGATGGAGGCGATGTGGACGCGGTACCTGCCGCAGTCGGCCGTCCTCCGGGCCTGCATCGACCGTGGCGACCTCGGCGAGGTCCACCTCGCGCTCGTCGACGTCGGCTGGCCGCACGACCTCGGCGGCCTCGACCGCATCACGGACCCGGCGCTCGGCGGCGGCGCGCTGCTCGACGCGGGCGTGTACGGCCTGTGGTTCGCACAGTTCGCGACGGGGGCACCGGTGCGCATCGACGCGACGGGACGGACCAGCCAAAGCGGGGTGGACCTCCAGTCCGTCGCCGTGCTGACCGGCGCGACCGGCGCTCAAGCGTCGGTGACGACCACCATGCTCGCCTCGACCGACGGGCTCCCGACCATCGCGGGCACCGAGGGCACGGTCCGGTTCACCGAGCACTTCGTGTTCCCGGCCGCGTTCACGCTTCGCCTCGGGGACACCGTGCACGCCTGGCGCGACCGCTCGGGCCTCCGCGGCCGGCAGGGACTCGTCTGGCAGGCCGTCGCCCTGGCGGCGTGGGCCACCGAGGGCCGCACGGACTCCCCCGTCCACTCACTCGACGACTCGATCACGCTCATGCGCACACTCGACGAGGTCCGACGACAGGTCGCGCTCGCGCGCACGTGATCCCGCCGCGCGCCACACCGTCGCCCGCGCCGATGCCCCTGACGACGGGCCCGGACGGCGTCGGCCCACCACCGCACGAAGCGGGGCGGGCCGACGACGACGGGGCCGCTGATCAGGCGTGGGTCAGCCCGATCAGGCGTGGGTCAGCCCGATCAGGCGTGGGTCAGCCCGATCAGGCGTGGGTCAGCCCGATCAGGCGTGGGCCAGCCCGATCAGGCGTGGGCCAGCCCGATCAGGCGTGGGTCAGCCCGATCAGGCGTGCGTCAGCCCGATCAGGCGTGCGTCAGCCCGATCAGGCGTGCGTCAGGGCGATGAGCGCGACGTTCATGGTGGAGTACATCCCCTCGGACCGCGTCGCCTGACGCACCCGTCCTCGGAGGACCTCGTACCGCCCGTCGCGCTCGCGCACGAACCCGATGACACCGCTCGCCGGTGTCGACACCCGGTGGAACCCGTCCTCGAGGGGGACGACTTCTGTCCTGGTCGCTCGCTCCATTGCCCGCTCCCTTCGTCGCCGATGCCGATCCATGCTACTCCCAACTCGGGGGACATGGACGCCGGACCCGGAGGTCATGCCCGGGACCCGCGGGAGGAGCGACGCGCCCCGACGGGGTACGAACGCCACCCCGCGCGGACGCGGTCCACCGACCGCCCGGCGACACGGCCACCCCGCGGTGCGGCTCGCTAGACTCCGGGGTCCCAGGGTCCTGCGGCCCACCGCCCGCGGCACGAGGAGGACGGATGCGCGGAACCCGCGACGGCAGCACACGACGAGGACGACACCCGTACGCTCGTCGGGCCGCCGGGCTCGTCACCGTGCTGCTCGCGGCGCTCACCGTCCTCGGGCCGGCCGCCGGCGCATCGGCCACCGCACCGGTCGACCTCGACGGCGCCTACGTCGTCGACGACGCGAACGCCCTGAGCACCGCCCAGGAGCACCGGGTCCGGAAAGCGCTCGACGACCTCTACGACCAGACCCACACCCGGCTGTTCGTGGTCTACGTGCCGCGGTTCACGGACCCGTCCGACCAGGCGGCGTGGGGACGCGCGACGCTCGAACGGAACCAGCTCGACACCGACAGCGTGCTGCTCTCCGTCGCGGTCGACGATCGCGTGTACAACGTCACGCAGTCGGACACGTCCACGACCCTCTCGAAGGACGACGTCCGGACGGCCACCGACGACGACCTCGTCCCGAGACTGCGCGCCGACGACTGGGACGGCGCCGCGACCGCGTTCGCGCAGGGACTGGCGGCCACCCAGGCACCGCCCGACCTGACGTGGCTCTGGGTCGTGCTCGCGGTGGTCGTGGTCGGTCTCGTCGTCCTCGTGCTCGTCATCCGGGCCCGGAACCACCGCCGCGCTGCCCGTGCCGCCGCTGCCGAGGCCGCGGACCTCGCCGCCCTCGAGCGTCGTGCCGGTGTGGCCCTCGTCACCATCGACGACGAGATCCGCAGCGCCGACCAAGAGGTCGGGTTCGCCGTCGCACAGTTCGGCACCGACGCCGCCGCACCGTTCACCGCAGCACTCGACCGCGCCCGACGCGCGGTGCGCGAGGCCTTCACGCTCCGCCAGCAGCTCGACGACGAGGTCCCGGACTCCCCCACCGACCGTGCCGCGTGGTCGCGGCGCATCGTCGAGATCTGCTCCCGCGTGCACGGGGAGCTCGCCGAGCAGACGGCGGCGTTCGACGCGCTGCGCGCACTGGAGGACGGCGTCGAGGCGAACGCGGCCCAGGTGACCGCGGCGCTGCCCGCGGCGAGACGGCAGGTCGCCGACGCGGACGCGACGCTCACCACGCTGCGCGGCCGGTGGACCGGACGCACCATCGCGACGGTCGACGGCAACGTCGACCAAGCACGCGACGTCCTCGCGTACGCCGACGAGCGTGCACGCGCCGCGACGGACGCCATCGCGAGCGGCGACCGTGGTCAGGCGGTGATCGCCGTCCGCGACGCGCAGCACGCCCTCGCCCAGGTCGCCCAGCTCGCCGGGGCCGTCGCGAGCGCACCTCGGACCTTCGACGAGACCGCCGGTCGTGTCGAGGCTCTCCGTGCCGATGTCGAGGCCGACGTCGCAGCCGGTCGATCGCTCCGCGACCCCGGTCCGGACGTCACGACCGCCGTCGCGCGCGCCGCGACCGTGCTCCGCCAAGACCTCGACCCCCGCGATCCGATCAGTGCGCTCGACCGCCTCACGCAGGTCAACGCCGCCATCGACACCGCACTCGCTGCCGCCCGGTCGCGCGAGGAACGCCGCCAGCGGGCCGCGGCCGCGCTCGACGCCGCACTCCGTGACGCCCGGACCCGGATCGACCAGGCACGGGACTTCATCTCGGTGCGGCGTGGCGGCATCGGTCCCCGCGCCCGGACCCGCCTGTCCGAGGCCGAGCGCGCCTTCGACGACGCCGTGCGCGGCGCCACCTCCGACCCCGACACGGCGATCCGCGCAGCGCGCGCCGCCGAGCAGTACGCCGCCGCGGCGATGGACGAGGCCGACCAGGACATGGGCGGTTGGCCGGGCGGCGGCGGCTCGAACGGCGCGCAGCTCGGCGGGCTCGTGACCGGTCTCGTGCTCGGCGGCATGTTCGGCGGACGCGGCGGGGGCTTCGGCGGCGGGTACGGCGGCGGCGGCTTCGGCGGCGGCGGCTTCGGAGACGGCGGCTTCGGCGGCGGCGGCTTCGGCGGCGGCTTCTCCGGCGGCGGCCGGTTCTGATGACCAACCGGACGCACGGGCGTTCCGGGACCAGTGACGACACCACCACCAGAAAGGACACGACCATGGCGAAGCAGACCATCTTCGGACGGATCGCGCAGCTCGCGAAGGCGAACATCAACGCGATCATCGACAACGCGGAGGACCCCAAGCTGGCGCTCGACCAGCTCGTCCGCGACTTCACGAACAACATCGCCGACGCCGAGAGTGCGATCGCCCAGACGATCGGGAACCTCCGTCTCCTCGAGCAGGACCACGCGGAGGACGTCGCCGCCGCCGCCGACTGGGGCCAGAAGGCAGCGAGCGCGAGTGCCGCAGCGGACCGCTACCGCGCCGAGGGCAAGACCGCGGACGCCGACAAGTTCGACGACCTGGCCAAGATCGCGCTCGGTCGGCAGATCAGGAGCGAGCAGGAGGCGAAGGACGCCGAACCGCAGATCGCCGCGCAGACGGAGGTCGTCGATCGGCTCAAGTCCGGACTCGAGCAGCTCAAGCAGAAGCTGGTCGACCTCAAGGCGAAGCGCGACCAGCTCGTCGCGCGGCAGAAGACCGCCGAGGCGCAGTCGCGCGTCAACGAGGCCATCGGCAGCATCGACGTCATGGACCCGACGAGCGATCTCGCCCGGTTCGAGGACAAGATCCGCCGCGAGGAGGCCCGGGTGCTCGGGCAGCAGGAACTCCAGGCCTCGAGCCTCGACGCGCAGTTCCAGAGCCTCGACGACCTCGGCAAGGACGCCGAGGTCGAGGCGCGACTGGCGGCCCTGAAGAACGGACACTGAGCCGCACCGCCCCGCTCGGCGACGACGCCGGACCGAACTGACAGGATGGGGACGTGCAGTTCCTCGTGGTCGGTCAGTGGCAGGGTTCGGCGTCGTCCCGCGCGATGCGACTCGCCGACGGCGCGAGCGCGATCGCCGCGGACCTCCCACGGTCGGCCACCACGACCGTTCCGATCCCGGCGGGCGCCGGCGACCGGCTCGAGACGGCCGTCGCCCGCTACACCGCGGTCCGCTCCGTCGCCGAGGCGGTGAGCGAAGAGGTCCGGGTGGCCACCGAGCCGGTCCTCGCGATCGGTGGGGACGGTGCCGTGGTGCTCGGCGCGACCGCCGTGTGCACGCCGACCACCGCCCTGGTCCGCCTGTCCGGGTCGAGCGGGTTCCGGCCCCTGAACCGCGCGCAGCCCGTCGCCGCCGAGACCGCCGCGGTCCGCCTGCTGGTCGACCGCCCCGACGACCTGTTCCCGGAGGCGGTGACGTTCGCCGCGCCGATGGTCGTCATCGCGGGCACCCGCGGCCTCGACGACGTCGAACGTGCGGCGCTCGCTCGTGCCGACGTGCGCGCCCTCGACGCGGACGACACCGACACAGCCTCCCTCCGCGCGGCTGTCGCGGCCACCGGGGCCGACAGCGTCTTCGTGCACGTCGACCTCGACGTCCTCGACCCGTCCGAGGTGGACGGCCTGCTCGAACCCGTGCCGTTCGGTCTGGGCGGGGGGACGCTCGTCGACCTCATCGCCGCCGCGACGGACGGCCGACGCCTCGTGGGCGCCGCGCTGACCGGCTTCGCGCCGGTGGATCCCGACCGGGCCGTCGACGACCTCGGTGTGATCCTCCGGGTCGTCGGGGCGTTGTCCGCCGCCGCACGCATCTCCTGACCCGTCCGCACCAGCCGGGAGCCCGCCCGGAGCGGAGCGCCCCGTCTCGCGTACGCTCAGCGGCATGACGGACTACGACCTCATCGTGATCGGTGCCGGAGCGGTCGGCGAGAACGTGGCGGACTACGCCCACAAGCGTGGCCTGTCCACCGCCATCGTCGAAGCGGAACTCGTCGGGGGTGAGTGCTCGTACTGGGCCTGCATGCCGTCCAAGGCACTCCTCCGCAGCGGGCACGCGGTCCGCGCCGCCCAGCGGCTCGGCGGCGCGGCGGAGGCCGTCACCGGGACGGTCGACCCCGCGGCCACGTTCGCGCGCCGCAACGGGTTCACGAGCAACTGGCAGGACGACAGCCAGGTGTCGTGGCTCGACTCGGCCGACATCGCCCTCATCCGCGGCCACGCCCGCATCACCGGACCGCGCACCATCGAGGTCGACGGCGTCGAGCACCGGGCACGTGCCGCCGTCGCCGTCGCCACGGGCTCCCTCCCGCAGCTCCCCGACATCCCGGGGCTCGCCGACGCGGCGCCGTGGGGCACCCGCGAGGCCACGAGCGCCCAGTCAGCGCCGGACAGCTTGCTCGTCATCGGCGGCGGGGTCGCCGGCTGCGAACTCGCCACCGCGTACGCGTCGTTCGGCACCACCGTGACCCTCGTGGCCCGCGGCGGCCTCCTCGGTGCGATGGAGCCCTTCGCGGGCGAGATGGTCACCGACGCACTCCGCGAGCTCGGAGTCGACGTCCGCATCGGCGCGACGCCCATCCGGGTGGATCGCGACGAGCACGGACTGGTCACCGCCACGTTCGAGGACGGCTCGACGCTCGTCACGAGCGAGGTCCTCGTGGCGACCGGACGGACCGCGCACACCGCGGAGCTCGGCCTCGAGACGGTGGGCCTGACCCCCGGCGCGTGGCTCGACGTCGACGACACGATGCTCGTGCACGGGACCGACTGGCTGTACGGCGTCGGTGACGTCAACCACCGCGCGCTCCTCACGCACCAGGGCAAGTACCAGGCCCGGGCCGCGGGCGAGGCGATCGCCGCCCGATTCCAGGGGACGACCCTCCAGACCGCTCCGTGGGGCGCGCACGTCGCGACCGCCGACCACGCCGCGGTCCCCCAGGTCACGTTCACCGACCCGGAGGTCGCGAGCGTCGGACTGACCGAGGCGGCCGCCCGGCAGCAGGGCCTGAACGTCCGCGCGGTCGAGTACGACCTCGGTGCCGTCGCCGGCTCGGCGCTGCAGGCGGACGGCTACACCGGACGGGCGAAGGCCGTCGTCGACGAGGACCGCCATGTGCTCGTCGGCGTCACGTTCGTGGGGCAGGACGTCGCCGAGATGCTGCAGGCGGCGACGGTCGCCGTGGTCGGGGAGGTCCCGATCGACCGGCTCTGGCACGCGGTCCCGGCGTACCCGACGATGAGCGAGATCTGGCTCCGACTGCTCGAGACCCTCGGCCGACCGTAGTCGGAACGGAGACGACGCCATGCGGACCGACCACCCCCGTACCATCGCCCTCACCGGCGCCAGCTCCGGCATCGGTGCCGCCGCGGCGCGCGCCCTCGTCGCCGACGGCCATCGCGTCGTCGTCATCGGGCGCGACCCGGATCGCACGGCCCGGATCGCGGACGAACTCGGGATGCCGCGGTTCGTCGCGGACCTCGACCGCCTGGAGGCCGTGCACGGCCTCGCGGCGGACCTGCGGCGGGAGGTCCCGGACCTCGACACCCTCGTCAACAACGCCGGTGGCCTCGTGTCCCACCGCTCGCGGACCGTCGACGGGTTCGAGACGACGCTGCAGCGCAACCTGATCGCGCCGTTCGTGCTCGCGAACGCACTCGCGGACGTGCTCACCGCGGCACAGGACGGTCGGATGGTGGTCACCGCGAGCCTCGCGCACCGCTTCGGGCACGTGGTGCTCGACGACCTCGACGGCGCGCGGCGACCCTGGTTCGGCGGCTGGCGCGCGTACGGCACCGCCAAGCTCGCAGCCGTCCTCCTGACCCGGCAGTGGACCCAGCGCACCGGCGTCCCGGCGTACTCGTACCACCCGGGGCTCGTCGCGACGGGCTTCGGGGCCGACTCCCCCTCGATGCGGCTCATGTCGTTCGCGACGGGTGGGAACTACGGTCTCTCGCCGGAGGCGGGTGCGGTCGGACTCGTCCGGCTCGCTGGCGACGACGTGGTCGAGGAGCGGCCCGGCACGTACCTCGACGGGCTCAACGCCGGGACGCTGTCCCGCGAGGCCCGGGACGACCGCGTGGGTGCCGCGCTCTGGGAGCGACTCGCGGCCGTGGTACCGGGCTGGAACTGAGGCGGGTCAGTCCGCCTCGCGGACCGTCGCCGACTCGGCGTCCCCACGGACGGTCGAGGCGGCGCGCCCGCCGGTGCCGTCAGTGCCCCGTGCGGCCGAGCGCGCGGCCGCGGCGGCGCCCGCGCGCGGGACGACGAGCGGCGTGCCGGTCTCCGGGTCCGGGACGACGACGCACGGCAGACCGAAGACCCGTTCGACGAGGTCGGCCGTGAGCACCTCGGCGGGCGGCCCCTGCGCGACGATCCGCCCGCGGTCCATGGCCACGAGGTGCGTCGCGTACCGGGCGGCCTGGTTGAGGTCGTGCAGCACGGCGACGACGGTGCGCCCCGCCGCGTGCAGCGAGGCCGCGAGCTCGAGGACGTCGTACTGGTGTGCGATGTCGAGGAACGTCGTCGGTTCGTCGAGGAGCACGACGTCGGTCTGCTGGGCGAGGACCATCGCGATCCACACCCGCTGGCGCTGGCCACCCGAGAGCTCGTCCACGCTCCGGTCGGCGAGCGCCGCGGTGCTCGTCTGCTCGAGCGCCGCGTCCACGGCCGCGCGGTCGTCCGCGGACATCGGGTGCCAGAGGTCCTGGTGCGGGTAACGACCGCGCGAGACGAGGTCGCGCACCGTGATGCCGGCCGGCGCGACGGGGGTCTGCGGGAGCATCGCCACGCGTCGGGCCACGGCCTTCGACCGGTACGAGCGGATCGGCCGGCCGTCGAGGGACACCGTGCCCGCGGTCGGGGTGAGCGTGCGCGCGAGCGCCTTGAGCAGCGTCGACTTGCCGCAGGCGTTCGGCCCGACGATGACGGTGAGCTCCCGGTCCGGGACGTCGATGTCGAGCGACTCGACGACGACGCGGTCGTCGTACGCGAGGGTGAGCCCCCGCGCCGCGAGCACCGGGCTCGGTGTGCCGGTCGTGGTCCCGCTCAGCACTCGGCGCGCCCGCGGCGCCAGTACCCCATGAAGGCCACGGAGCGCCGGTCCATGCCGGCACCACGGACGAGGTGGCGGCGGATCTCCTTGACACATCCGGCCTCGCCCGCGATCCACGCGTAGACGCTGTCGTCGGCACGGTCGTCGTCCGGGACCTCCCAGAGGATCCCGTTGTCGACGTCGACGTCCGCCAGGACCGGTGCCGCGGTCGCGGCAGCCCGAGAGGCCCGGTGTGCGAGCGCCCACGACCGCACCTGCTCCGTCATGTGGAGGCCGTGGTCCGCGCCGTTCCGCGGGAGCCAGGTGACCTCGACCCCGCGCGGTGCGGCCACCGGGAGCCGGTCGGCCTCGGTCGGGACCTCGATGAAGACGTGCCCGACGGTCCCCGCGTCGAGGGCTTCGAGGATCGCGCAGATGGCCGGGGCGGCGGTCTCGTCGCCCGCGATCATGACGCGCTGCGCGCTCCCGGGTGCGAACTCGGCGGCGCCCCGTCCGGTGTCGGCCTCGGCGCGGGTCCCCCGCGCGACGACCGGTCCGACGACGCGGAGCTCGTCACCGACCGTGGCGCCACCGACCCAGCGCGACGCCGGTCCGATGTCGCCGTGGTCGACGAAGTCGATGTCGAGCTCGCGCACGGCCGGCCGGAACGACCGGACCGTGTAGGTGCGGATCGGGTTGCGGCGCTCGTCGGGCAGCGCACGCCAGGCGGTGAACCAGTCCCCGGCGTCGTCGCCCGGGACGCTCTCGTAGCCACGGTGCGGCAGCGGCAGGACGACCTTGATGCGCTGGTCGAGACCGACGGCGGCGAAGTCGGCGAGTTCGTCACCCGTCAGCGTCACGCGGACGAAGTGCGGCGTGAGGGGCGTGATGCGCAGGACGCGCACCGCGAAGGTCCTGTACCGGGTCGACACCATCCGAGTATGGCATGCCTTACCTAAATCACCGCAGCCGGTCCAGCAGGTGATCGGCGGACTGCCAGGATGTCGGGGTGACCGAGCCCGATCCCGACGAGTTCAGCGACCTTCCCGCACTCGCGGCGCACCTCGGCGTGACGGAGCCGCTCCGGGCCTCCCGGCTTACCGCGACCGTCGGCGACGGTGCCACGGTGAGCGCCGTCCGCTGGCGCTCCACCGCCGCGGCGACCCGGGATGCCCACGACGTCCGCGTCGTGTTCCTGCACGGCGTCGGACTCGAGGCGCACACGTTCGACGCGACCGCGCTGCTGCTCGGCGTACCGGCACTCGCGGTCGACCTGCCCGGACACGGCCGGTCCTCGTGGCGGGCGGACGCCGTCTACTCGGCGGACACCGTGGCGCCGGCCGTCGTCGACGCGCTCGACGCGCTCGGCACGCCCCCCGTGGTGCTCGTCGGCCACTCGCTCGGTGCGATCGTCGCCGCCCGCGTCGCCGCGATCGCGCCGGGCCGCGTGACCGGTCTCGTGTTGCTCGACATGTCACCGGACTTCACCCAGCGCGCCGTGGACCGCATCGTCCGCGCCCTCGAGGAGGAACCCGACTTCGCCGACCTCGACGAGGTGGTCGTGCGGGCCCTGGCACTCCGGCTCGGCGACGACCCCGTCGCGCTCGCCCGGGAGGCCCGCCACGCCACCCGGCGCGCCCCCGACGGCCGGTGGGTGCGGCGACACCACTTCCCGCACCTCGAACCGGGGGTGGCGCACATCGGTCGATTCGCCGACGCGTGGGACGACCTCGAGTCCCTCCGGGTGCCCGTCCTGCTCGTGCGCGGGGACCGCGGCTACGTGTCCCAGGCCCTCGCCCGCCGGTTCGCAGAGCGATTGCCGTCGGCCCGGATCGTCACGGTCCCCGCGCGACACACGGTGCAGACCCAGGCGCCGCGGGAACTCGCGGACGTGCTCCGGCGTTGGGAGCCATCGAAACCCCGGTGACCGCCTACCGGTACGCTCGTCCGAGCGCACCGCGGCGACCGCCGCCGTCCGCACGGAAGGAACCCCCACGACATGCGTCCGCTCCGCAGCTCCGGGCCGCGCCGCTCCGGCCTCATCGCCGCCGCACTCGCCGTCACCGCGGCACTCGCCCTGACCGGCTGCTCCGGCGCGTCGGACGACACCTCCGGCGGCCGGGACGCCACCGTCCGGGTGGGCCTGGTGCTCGAGCCCACGAGCCTCGACATCCGGAAGCAGTCGGGCGCCGCGCTCGACCAGGTGCTCATCGACAACGTGTACCAGGGCCTCGTGGGACGCACGCAGGACGGGGGCATCCGGAACGTGCTCGCGTCGAAGCGGTCGGTGTCGGCGGACGGTCGCACGTACACGTTCACGCTGCGCGACGGCATCCGGTTCCAGGACGGCACCGCACTCACCGCATCGGACGTCGCGTGGTCGCTCGACGACTTCCGCGCGAGCTCGACCTACGTCGACGCGGGTGACCTCGCGTCGGTCTCAGACGTCACGGCGCCGGACGACCACACCGTGGTGGTGCGGCTCGCCCGTCCCGACTCGAACCTGCTGTTCGCGCTGACCGGTCGCGCGGGTGTCGTCCTCGAGCGTGGCGCCCACAACGACCGCTCGGACAGCGCGATCGGCACGGGGCCGTTCCGGGTCAGCAGCTGGAAGCAGGGCGACTCGCTGACGTTCACCCGCTGGAAGGGCTACTGGGGCGCGAAGGCGAAGGTGGCCAAGGTCGTCTTCCGCTACATCACCGAGGCGTCGACCGCCGTCAACGCCATGGCGAACGGCGACCTCGACGTGGAGACCGCGGTGGACGGCACCCTGAAGGGCCAGCTCCAGGGCGCCTCGGGCATCACGCTGCACACCGGCGAGACGACCGACAAGTACACCCTCGCCTTCAACGACCGCGAGGCGCCGTTCACGGACGTGCGGGTCCGGCGGGCGATCCGCGAGGCCATCGACCCGAAGGCGCTCATCAAGGCCATCGGCGGCACGGGCGTCGAACAGGGCGGACCGATCCCGGCGCTCGACCCCGGGTACCAGGACCTGACGGACATCGACGCGTACGACCCCGCCGACGCGCGGAAGCTCCTGCAGCAGGCGGGGAAGCACGACCTCGACCTCACGCTCACGTACGCGAACATCTACCCGTCGACGATCGGCGACGTGCTCACCTCGCAGCTCGCGAAGGTCGGGATCACCCTGCACGTCAAGCGCGTCGACTTCACCACCTGGCTCGACCAGGTGTTCGGGAAGCACGACTTCCAGCTGAGCATGGTCGACCACACCGAGTCGCGCGACTTCGGCAACTGGGCGAACCCGGACTACTACTTCGGGTACGACAACCCGCAGGTGCAGCAGCTCTACGCCGACTCCCTCGCCACCACGGACACGAGCGAGCGGGACGCGGACCTGCGGAAGGCCGCCCGCATCGTCAGCGAGGACGCCGCGGGCGAGTGGCTCTACACCGCGACGACGATCACCGCCATCCGCCACGGCGTGACCGGCTTCCCCACGAACTCGACGAGCACGCGACTGGACCTGTCGAAGCTCGCCGTCACGGGGTGACGCCGCTCGTAGGCTTGACCCCGTGACCCGATTCCTCGTCGGGCGGCTGCTCCTGCTCGCCGTCGGCCTCCTCGTCGCGAGCGTCATCGTCTTCGCCGCGCTGCGGGTCCTGCCCGGCGACGTCGCACAGGTCGTCGCCGGGACGCAGGCGTCGGCCGCGCAGGTGTCCGCCGTCCGTCGGCAACTCGGGCTCGACCGTCCGCTCGTCGTGCAGTACCTCAGCTGGATCGGTGGGGTCCTGCACGGCGACCTCGGCCGTTCCCTCGTCACGGGTGGCGCGGTGGCACCGCAGATCGCGCAGAAGCTCGCCGTCACCCTGCCGCTCGCGGGCCTGTCCCTGCTCTTCGCCCTCGTGCTCGGGGTGCCGCTCGGCGTGGTCGCCGCGGTCCTCCGACGTCGACCCGCCGGCGTGGTCATCTCGATCGTGGCGCAGGCCGTCGCCGCGATCCCGGTCGTCTGGGCCGCCATGCTCCTGGTCGCCGTGTTCGCGGTGCGGCTCCGGCTCCTGCCGACCCAGGGGTTCCCGCTCGACGGCTGGCACGAACCGGGGCGCGCGTTCGCCGCCCTCGTCCTGCCGGCGCTGACGATCGGCGCGGTCGAGGGTGCGGTCGTCCTCCGGTTCACGCGCTCCGCGACGCTCGGCGTCCTCGGGGCCGACCATCTGCGCACCGCGGCGGCGGTCGGGCTCACCCGACGGGCAGCGCTCCTGCGACATGGGCTGCCGTCGGTCGCGCTCACCGTGCTCGCGGTCCTCGGCGTGCAGATCGCGGGGCTGCTCGTCGGCGCTGTCCTCGTGGAACAGGTGTTCGCGCTGCCGGGCGTCGGACGCATGCTCGTCACGGACGTCGGCCGCCGGGACCTCACGAAGGTGCAGTCCGAGCTCCTCGTGCTCACCGGCCTCGTGCTCGTCGTGGGCTTCGCGGTCGACGTGGCGCACCGCCTCCTCGACCCCCGTCTCCGGGAGGCAGCGTGACCGCCCGGGCCGCGGGACTGGGCGAGCGCGGCTTCCTCCGACGGCTCGTCACCCGGCCGTCCGGCGCGGTGGCGGTCGTCGTGCTCGGGCTCCTCGTGGTGGCCGCGGTCGTCGCGTCGTTCTGGACGCCGTACGACCCGTTCGACACCGACCCGTTCCACCAGTGGCGAGCGCCGAGCGCCGCCCACTGGTTCGGCACCGACGCCGTCGGCCGCGACATCGCGAGCTACGTGCTCGCGGGCGCGCGGACGACGGTCCTGGTCGCCGTGGGGTCCGGCGTCATCGCCTCGGTGGTCGGGATGCTGCTGACCGCCGTCGGGTCGTTGACGAGCCGGTGGGTCCGCGAGGGCATGGCCGTGCTCCTCGACGTGCTCGTCGCGTTCCCGACGCTCCTCACGGCGATGCTCCTGACGGCCGTGTTCGGCGGCTCGCTCGGCGTCGTCGTCGTGTCGGTCGGCCTGAGCTTCGGCGTGACGATCGCCCGGGTCGCCCGCGGCGAGATCCGCCGCATCGCACGGAGCGACTACGTGACCGCGGCACGCGCCGCCGGCGTCGGACCGGTCGGCGTGCTCCTCCGCCACCTCGTGCCGAACGCGGCACCGCTGTTCACCGTGCAGCTGTCGCTCGCCATGGCGACGGCCGTGCTCGCCGAGGCCGGGTTGTCGTACCTCGGGTACGGCGCGTCGTCGTCCACCGCCTCGTGGGGCAGTCTCCTCGCCGACCTGCAGACCTACATCGGCGTGCACCCGTGGAGCGCGGCCTGGCCGGGGGCGGCGATCGCCCTCGTCGTCGTCGCGCTGTCCCTGCTCGGCGACGCCGTGCGCGACGCGTCGGACCCACGACTGACCGGACGACGGCGCGACCTCGATGCCGACACCGGCGCGACCGCCGGTGCGGCCGACGCCCGGGAGGCCCGTCCTGCGCCCGCAGTGATGCCCGCCACCGCCGACGCCACGGTCGAGGTCCACGGAGGGACCGCATGACCGCCGTCGACCGCGCCGAGCACGCCGGCGGTCCGGCTCGTGGCGCGACGGCCGACCTCACCGTGCGCGGCCTCACCGTGCGGATCGGCGGGCGGACCGTGCTCGACGACGTCTCGTTCGCCGTCCCCGCCGGGGCCCGTGTCGGTGTGATCGGCGCGTCGGGGTCGGGCAAGTCGATGACCGCGTTGGCGGTGATGGGCCTGACGCCCCCGGATGCCGCCGTCTCGGGCAGCGTGCGCCTCGGCCCCGACGAGCTCGTCGGTCTGTCGGACCGCGAGCACGCCCGCTACCGCGGTCGTCGGATCGGCATGGTGTTCCAGGAGCCGGGGACGGCACTCGATCCGATCCGGCGGGTCGGGTCGCAGATCGCGGAGCCGCTGCGGCTGCACCGCGGACTCGACCGCCGCGCCGCCGCGCAGGCCGCCGTGGACCTGGCGGTCGCGGTCGACCTGCCCGACCCGGAGCGCCTGCTGCGGCAGTACCCGCACCAGCTGTCCGGCGGCCAACGGCAGCGCGTGTGCATCGCCATGGCCCTCGCGGGCGAGCCGGCCTTCCTCCTCGCGGACGAGCCGACGACGGCGCTCGACGTGACGACGCAGGCCCGGGTCCTCGAGCTGTTCGCCCGCACCGCCGACGAGCGGGGCACCGGTCTGGTGTTCGTCACGCACGACCTCGCCGTCCTGGCGCGCATCGCCGACACCGCGGTCGTGCTCGAGGCCGGACAAGTGGTCGAGTCGGGTCCGGTGACGGGCCTCCTGGCCGCGCCGCGGCACCCCGCGACCGCCGCGCTCGTCGCGGCCGCCGCCGCCACCGCGAGGAGGACCCCGTGAGCGAGGACACCACGAGCGGCGGGAGGGGGGTCGGGACCGCTGCGGCGGGGCACACCCAGCACGAGGACTCGCCCGCGCTCGAGGCGCGCGGACTGTCACGGACCTACCGGCTCCCGCGTCGCGGCCCGTTCGAGCCCGGCGCGACGCGGACCGCCGTCGACGCCGTCGACCTCACCGTCCCCGCGGGTGCGCGCCTCGGCGTCCTCGGCGCGTCGGGCTCGGGCAAGTCGACGCTCGTCCGCCTCCTCACCGCGCTCGAGGCCCCGACGTCCGGGAGCGTCAGCGCCTGGGGTCGCCCCGTGTCGGCAGCCGCCTCCGCGCGCACGACGCGCTGGTTCCGGCGCCGCACGGGCATCGTGTTCCAGGACCCGTACGCGTCGCTCGACCCGCGCATGCGCATCGGTCGGACCGTCGGTGAGCCGTTGCGCGCCCTCCGCCTGACGGGCGACCACGCGGCGCTCGTCGCCGAGGCCCTGCACCGGGTCGACCTGCCGGACGACGCCGCCGACCGGTTCCCCCACGAGTTCTCCGGCGGTCAACGCCAGCGCATCGCGATCGCGCGCGCGGTGGTGCACCGGCCCGCGCTGCTCGTCGGCGACGAACCGATGAGCGCGCTCGACGTCGTCGTTCGTGCCCGGGTGATCGACCTGCTCGACCGCCTGACCGAGGACCTCGGGATGACGCTCGTGCTCGTGTCGCACGACGTCGGCGTCGTGCAGCGGCTGTGCGACCGGGTCGCGGTGATGGACGCCGGGCGGATCGTCGAGCAGGGCCCGGCGACCCTGCTCGACGACCCGCGGCACGACGTCACGCGGGGACTCGTCGCGGCCGCGCCGACGCTCCCGCCGGTCTGAGGTCCGGCCCGACCGCTGCGCCGGACGGGAGGCCGTCGCCCTGCACCGCGGACGGCGTCCGGCCCACCGACCTCACCACTGCGGCGGGTGCCGCCGCTGCCATCGCACCCGACGCTCGAGCTGGGCGCCGAGGGCGAGGACCGTGCGCTCCCCACCGGGGCGGCCGATGAGCTGCACGCCCATGGGGAGGCCGGCGTCCGTGGTCGACACCGGCAGCGTGATCGCCGGCAGCCCGGCGACGTTGCACATCGAGGTCCACGGCGAGTACCGGCACTGGTCCGCGAAGTTCTCCTCGGGGTCGTCCGAGTACCAGCCGAGCGGTCGCGGCGGGAGCGCGAGCGTCGGGGTGAGCACGGCGTCGTACGACGCGAACGCCTGCACCAGGGCGACCGAGAACGCATCGAGTCCGGCCATGGCCTCGAGCACCGCCACGCCCGAGAGCTCCCGTCCGCGTTCGACGAGCCACGCGGTGAGCGGTTCCAGGCGTGACGGGTCGAGACCGGGCACGTCCGGGATGCGTGCCGCGGAGGCCTGCCAGGCGACACGGAACCACCGGGCGTACTCCACCCGCGGCATCGCGACGTCCTCGACGCCGTGCCCGAGCGCGTCGAGGAGCGCCAGGGTCTCCGCGACCGCCGCGGCGGCCTCGGGACTCGTCCGCACGTCGACGGCGTCGTCCCACGGTGACCCCTGCAGGAGCCCGACCGTGAACCGGCCCTCGCCGCGGGTCGCCGCGGCCGTGAAGGGACCCTCGCCCTCGTCCGGCGTGCGGAGCGCGAACGGCTCCGGGACCGCGCGACCGCTCGGCGCCACGAGGGCGTCGAGCAGCATCCCGGCGTCCGCGACCGACCGTGTGATCGGCCCGGCCACCACGAGTCCGCCGAGTCCGGCGCGCCCGGGCATCGCCGGCACCCGCCCGCGGGACGGCTTGAGCCCGACGAGGCCCGTCGCGGCGGCCGGGATCCGCACCGACCCGCCGCCGTCGGACCCGACCGCGGCGGGCAGCAACCCGGCCGCGACCGCCACCGCCGCACCACCGCTCGACCCACCCGGGCTCGCCGACGTGTCCCACGGGTTCCGCGTCGCACCGGTCGCGAGCGATTCGGTCGTCGACGACAAGCCGAACTCCGGGGTCGCGGTGCGGCCGAGGGACACCGTCCCGGCGTCGTCGAGCGCCCGCACGAGCGGGCTGTCCGCGACCGCCGGCGTCGCGGCGACCGCTCGGGAGCCCGCCCGCGTCACGAATCCGGTCCGGTCCACGAGGTCCTTGTCACCGCTCGGGAGGCCCCACAGCGGCCTGGACGTCGGCACCCGTTCGGCGAGGTGGGCAGCACGATCACGGGCGGCGTCGGCGGTCACCGCGGTGAACGCCCCGAGTCCCGGGTCGATGCGCTCGATCCGGCCGAGGTAGTGCTCCGCGACCTCCAGCGGGGAGGCCTCGCCCCGACGGATCCAGTCCCACAGGTCCTGGGCGCTGAGGTGGTGGAGTTCGAACACGGCTCCCGAGCCTAGCCAGCGGCGCCGGCGGCGGCGCGGAGGCGGAGGCTCCCGGCGGTGCGGACGGTCATGCGAGCGGGCGTCGGCCCCGGCCGCCCCGCAACCGGAGCTGCATGGTGACCGTGCCGAGCCACCGTTCGTACTTGTAGCCGACGCGCGCCATCCGTCCGGTCTCGGTGAAGCCGAGCGACGCGTGCAGCCGGATCGACGCCTCGGCGGCCCGGTCGGCGATCACCGCGACGACCTCGCGCACCCCGGCGACCGCACTCTCCTCGAGCAGCGCGGTCAGCAGGGCACGTCCGAGCCCCTTGCCACCCGACGCCGGGCGGAGGTAGATCGAGTCCTCCACCACGCGGTTCGAGCGGTCCCGGGGGTTCCAGGGCGTCACGAGCGCGTACCCGAGGATCTGCCCCGAGGGGTTCTCGGCCACGAGGAACGGCAACCCGCGGCGGCGCACGTCGTCGTAGCGCTGCTTCCAGGCCGCGAACGAGAACGCCGACGCGTCGAACGTGACCGACGAGTTCCGGACGTAGTGGCCGTGGATGTCACGGACGTCGGGCAGGTCGCTCGGCTCGGCCGCCCGGATCACGTAGGTGAACGCCGGTTCGGGTGTGGTCGCGGGCCGGAGGTGCCGGGGCAACCGCCGACGCGGCTGGTATTCCTCTTCGAGCACCGCACCCGTCCCTCCCGGCCGCGGTGGCCGCGACGCCCGCCAGCCTACGGACCGGCGAGGCGGGGCGTCCGGCGCTCACACCGTGTCGGGGAGGGTCCAGTCCATCGGCTCCGCGCCCTGTGCCTCGAGCAGCGCGTTCACGCGCGAGAACGGGCGCGAGCCGAAGAAGCCGCGTGCGGCCGACAGCGGACTCGGGTGGGCCGACGCCACCACCGGTGTGCCCCCGAGGAACGGCTGCACCGCCGCCGCCTGCGCACCCCACAGCACCGCGACCAGGGGCGCCTCGCGGGCGGCGAGCGCCCGCACGGCCTGCTCGGTCACGCGCTCCCAGCCCCGCCCGCGGTGCGACGCCGGCGCGCCGACCCCGACCGTGAGCACGCGGTTGAGGAGCAGGACGCCGCGCGACGACCAGGCCCGGAGGTCGCCGTGCACCGGCGGCTCGACGCCGAGGTCGTCCCGGAGCTCCCGGTACACGTTCGCGAGGCTCCGCGGGACCGGCCGGACGTGCGGGTCGACGGCGAACGACAGACCGATGGGGTGCCCCGGCGTCGGGTACGGGTCCTGACCGAGCACGAGCACGCGGACGTCGTCGAACGGGTCGGCGAAGGCCCGCAGGACGGACGGCCCCGCCGGCAGGTACGGACGTCCGGCGCGGACCTCCTCCCGGAGCCACGCCCCGATCGCGTGGACGTCGTCCTCCACGGGTGCGAGCGCCCGCGCCCAGCCGGGGTCGACGAGCTCGGCGAGGGGGTGCACCGCGACGCCGTCGGTCATGCGCCGATCGTCGCCACCGAGACGAACTGGTCGCCCTCGCCGTCCTCCGATGCGATGACCCGCCAGACGCTGCCCGAGCCACGGACCTCGAGCGCGCCCTCGCCGACGATGAGGACGGTGTCCTCGTCGATGGCGACACCACCCGCGACGACGCCGGCCTCGGCGGCGGCGACGAGCCGCGAGAGCGTGCCCGCCTGCGCCGCGTGGACGTCGATCGCGAGGTCGACGAGACCGAGGCCCTCCTGCAGCGTGACCTCGTCGAGGCCCTCGCCGGTCCACTCCGGTGAGACGTCCACCCCGCCGATGCGGAACCCGCCGACGAGCGCTCGGTCCGCCGCGATCATCGCGCCCGCCGAGTACCCGAGGTACGGCAGCGAGTCGGCCACGAGCAACCGGATCTGGTCGACGAGCGGCACCGTCGCCGTCACGTAGTCCGGCGTGCGACCACCCGCGATCACGAGGCCGTCGACGTCGCTGAGCACGCGGGTGTCGAACGTGGCGCCGGCCGCGACGACGTCGGGGAGGAGGTCGCCACCGCCCGCCTCGCCGAGCAGCGCGACCAGGGTGTCGGCCGCGTCGGGTGCGCCGACCGCGAGGACGGCGACTCGCGGCGCGGACCGGCCGACGATCGCGCCGCGCTGTGTCGCCTCGGCGAGGAACCGTCCGTACACGTCGGAGGCCTGGGTGGCGTCGGTGCCGCCACCGACCAGGTGGACGCTCACGATTCGGCCGTCACGGGTGCGAGGGCGCTCCACGGGAACGTGATCCACCCGGAGACGCGCCGCCACACGTGGTCGGGCTCGAGGACGGTTCCGGGCTTGGAGTAGAGGCAGGCGCTCCGGACGTCCGCCCCCGCCTGCCGGACGATGTCGACGACGAGCGCGAGGGTGCGGCCGCTGTCCGACACGTCGTCGACGACGAGCACGCGCTTGCCGGCCAGGCTTGGCGCGTCGAGTGCCGGGGGCAGGACGATCGGCGCGGCGAGCCGTTGCTCGACGTCGGTGTAGAACTCGACGTTGATCGACCCGCACATCTTCGTGCCGAGGGCGTAGGCGACGGCACCGCCGATGAGGAGCCCGCCGCGGGCGACCGCGACGACGACGTCCGGCACGAACCCCGCGTCGAGGACGTCCTTGGCGAGGTGCCGCGCGGCGTCCCCGAACTCGAGCCACCCGAGCACCTCGGCGTGGGACGGGGGTGCGTCGGCACCCGCGGACGTGACGGTGGCGGGCGCCGGATCGGCGGGCGCTGCCGCGGGGACGGCGTCGGCGGGGCAGGTCATCCCGCCACGCTATCGCCCTCACGGTCCGCGGGCGCTACCGGGTGCGGAGTTCGCCCCGGGCGACCTTGTGCTGCGCGGACTGGGCGACGGGCTTGATCGTCACGAGGTCGAGGTTGACGTGCGCGGGGAGCTCGACCGCGTGCACGATGGCGGCGGCGACGTCCTCGGCGACGAGCGGGTCGGCGACGCCCTGGTAGACGGCGTCCGCGCGGTCCTGGTCGCCGCCGAACCGCACGAGCGAGAACTCCTCGGTGCGGACCATCCCCGGGGCGATCTCGACGACCCGGATCGGCTCGCCGCTCAGCTCGAGGCGGAGGACCGCGACGAGCGCGTGCTCCGCGGCCTTCGCGGCGTTGTAGCCCGCGCCGCCCTCGTACGGCACCGTCGCCGCGGTCGACGTGACCGTCACGACGTCCGCGCCGCCCGTGACGTCGGCCCGGGTCCGGAGGTGGGGCAGCAGCGCGCTCGTCACCTGCTTCGTGCCGATGACGTTGACCTCGAACATGGCACGCCAGTCGTCGACGCTCGAGGTCTCCACCGGCTCGAGCCCGAACGCGCCACCCGCGTTGTTGACGAGGGCGTCCACGCCGCCCAGCTCCCCGACCCGTGCGGCGAGCGCCGCGACGGCCGATGCGTCGGTGACGTCGGCGACGAACGCCTCGCAGTCGGTCTCCTCGGCGAGCGCCGTCAGCCGGTCCTCGCGCCGGGCGACCGCCACGACCTCCCATCCGTGCGCGCGGAACAGGCGGACCGTCGCCGCTCCGATGCCCGAACTCGCTCCCGTGACGACCGCGCGTCGTGCTGCCATGTGCTGTGTCCTCCTGTGCCGACTCCGGTGCCGACTCCTGTCGTCCAACGCTACTGGGGCGACCCCGAGGGGGCGGTCATCATGGTGCGCGTTCGGGTAGCGTGGCGGGGCATGAGCACGGACGTCCTCTCGACCGCGCCCTCGGCTCCCCCGGTCACTCCCGACGGGCCTGCACCAGCGCGGGTGCGGGTGCCGTTGTGGGACACCGCGCGGTTCCTCGCGGTGACGCTGGTCGTCATCGGGCACGCGATCCAGCGGCAGACGACCGCGAGCGACCACGCGATGGCGCTCTACACGTTCATCTACGCGTTCCACATCCCGGCGTTCGGTGTGATCAGCGGGTACTTCTCGTCGTCCGCGACCCCGACTCCCGTGCGGATGCGACGCACGATCGCCGAGATCGTCGTGCCGTACATCGTCATGCAGACGATCTGGACGGTGGTGGAGTCGATCGTCGAGGGCCGGAAGCAGTTCAACCCGACGCAGCCGACGTGGACGCTCTGGTTCCTGCTCGCGCTCGGGATCTTCCGACTCGTGCTCCCCTACCTGGCGCAGCTCCGGTGGCCGCTGCTGTGGACGGTCGCCGCGAGCATCGGCGTCGGGTACCTCGACAACGTCGACTCCACCCTGTCGCTGTCCCGTGCGATCGGACTCATGCCGTTCTTCGTCCTCGGCTGGCAGCTCAAGGGCTGGGGGGTGATGGACCGGTGGGCCGGCGCGCCGCGGCGGGTGGTCGTGTGGGTGCGGTCGGCCGCGGTCGTGGTGCTCGCGGCGTGGGGCACGGCGTGCGTCGTGTTCGTCCGGCCGTTCCGCTCGTTCGAGCTGCACCATTGGTTCTTCTACGACGACTCGTACTCGGGGCTCGGGCAGGACGCCTGGTGGGCCGGGTTCCTGCGACTGGGGCTCATGGTGCTGGCGAGCGCCCTCACGGCGTCGTTCCTGCTGCTCGTCCCGCGGCGGCGGGTGTGGTTGTCGGCCTTCGGGCAGGCGACGATGTACGTGTACCTGCTGCACACCTTCGTGCTCTACCCGATCCGGGAGTCCGGGGTGCTGTCGGGTCCGCACTCGGCCTGGCCGTACCTGCTGCTCATGGTGGCGCTCGCGATCACGGTGGCCGTGCTGCTCGCGACGCCACCGGTCCGGGCCGCGACCCGGTGGCTGCTCGAGCCGCGGGTGCCGCTGCTGTTCCGGCGGGACCCGGACCAGGAGCCGACGTCGGAGGCGACGCGCGCCTCCTGACCCGACCCGCACCTCCCGACCCGACCCGCGCCTCCCGGAGCGGGTCGCCGACGAGTCCCGACGCCGCCGTGTTACGCGCGCTGACGCCCGACGTTGCCGTGGGTGGAGGGCGGTCCTAGCCTGGCCGGACCGCGAGGGTGCGCCGTCCCTCCCGACGTCACCACGGCGCGTGCGGACTGCGAGGACGGACACCATGACCGAGACCACCGACCCGACGACCTGGCGTTTCGAGACGACGCAGGTGCACGCGGGTGCCCGACCGGACCCGACGACGGGGGCGCGCGCGACGCCGATCTACAAGACGACGTCGTACGTCTTCGAGAGCTCGGACCACGCCCGCGACCTGTTCGCCCTGGCCGCGCCGGGCAACATCTACTCGCGGATCATGAACCCGACGAACGACGTCGTCGAGCAGCGCATCGCGGCGCTCGAGGGTGGTACGGGCGCCCTGCTCGTGTCCTCCGGGCAGGCGGCCGAGACGTACGCCGTGCTCAACATCGCGGGCGCCGGCGACCACATCGTGTCCTCGTCGTCGATCTACGGCGGCACGTACAACCTGTTCAAGTACACGCTCGCCAAGCTCGGCATCGAGACGACGTTCGTCGAGGACCAGGACGACCCGGACGAGTGGCGCCGGGCCGTGCGGCCGAACACGAAGCTCTTCTTCGCCGAGACGATCGGCAACCCGAAGATCAACGTCCTCGACATCGCGACGGTGTCCGGCGTCGCCCACGACGCCGGTGTGCCCCTCGTCGTCGACAACACCATCGCGACGCCGTACCTCATCCGTCCGTTCGAACACGGCGCCGACATCGTGGTGCACTCGGCGACGAAGTTCCTCGGCGGGCACGGCACCGTGATCGGCGGCGTGCTCGTGGACGGCGGCCGGTTCCCGTGGTCACAGCACGCCGAGCGGTTCCCGGAGCTGAACCAGCCCGACCCGTCGTACCACGGCGCCGTGTTCACGCAGGCGGTCGGCGACGGCCTCGCGTACGTCGTCAAGGCGCGGGTGCAGCTCCTCCGCGACCTCGGTGCTTCGAACTCGCCGGACACCGCGTTCGCGCTGCTCCAGGGCATCGAGACGCTGAGCCTGCGGATCGAGCGGCACGTGCAGAACGCGCAGGAGATCGCGGAGTGGCTCGACCGTCACCCGGACGTGGCGACGGTCGCGTACGCCGGACTGCCGACGAGCCCCTGGTACGCCGCGGCCACGAAGTACGCCCCGAAGGGCGTCGGCGCGGTGCTGTCGTTCGAGCTCAAGGGCGGCGTCGACGCCGGCCGGGCGTTGGTCGACAACCTGTCGCTGTTCAGTCACCTGGCGAACATCGGCGACGTGCGGTCCCTCGTGATCCACCCGGCGTCGACGACGCACTCGCAGCTCACGCCCGAGCAGCAGCTCACCACGGGCGTGACGCCGGGTCTCGTCCGTCTGTCGGTGGGCATCGAGAACGTCGCGGACCTCATCGCCGACCTGGAGGCCGGGCTCGCCGCCGCGCGTCGGGTCGCCGAGGCGGGCCTCACCGCCTGACGACCGACCGGGCCCGGCTCGACGCCCTCCCGCCGAGATCGCGCAACACGCCGCTTCGACCACTGTGACAACGGCGTGTTCTGCGATCTCGGCCGAGGAGGGCGAGCGGCGGCGGCCCCGGCCGACGAGGGCTAGCGGCGGCGGCCCCGGCCGACGAGGAGCGCCTCGGCGACGCCGAGCCCCACCGCGATCACGAGCTGGGACGCGCCGAGGCGTCGCCACCGACCGCCGACGAGCAGCAGCGGCAGCATCGAGACCGCGTGGGTCGCATCGACCACGGCGGCGACCGTGTGCGCGTCGGGGGTGTCGACCCGGCGCAGCACCACGGCCTCGACGAGTTGCCGCAGCCCGAGCACCCGGTGGAACGCGGCGACCCCGCCCCGACGCGCACCCGTTGCCCGGTCGGGTGCACCGCCTCGCGCCGCGAGGAGGTGCAGGACGCCCAGGCCGCCCCGCATCACCTCCACCGCGGCGGCGGAACCGGGCCCTGCGGACGGGTGCCGGGCCTCCCGACCGGTGCGGCGCCCCGGTGCTGCACCGAGACTCATCGGCCGCGACCCCCGGAACGGGTGGCGGTGGCGACGACGCCGGCCACGCCGATCGCGCCCGCGAGGATCGCGGACCCGAGGCGGCGGTGCTCGACGAACCAGGTCTGCGGCGACCACGCGTGGGCGGTGTCGTCGAAGATCCCGTGCGCACCGTGGTCGCCCGGCACCGGCTCGTAGAGGTTGTCGGGCAGCATCGGCTCGTCCTTCTGCGGCGCCTGCTGGCCGTCGACGAGCGTGCGGGCGGCGTACCAGTCCGCGAACCGGCCGCTGATCCGGTTCCCGATGATCGTGTAGACGGTCGACTCTCCGACCCACGTCCGCGGGCGTGGCCGCTCGGCGACCGTCGCGATGGCGCGGGCCCCGACCTCGGGCTGGTAGATCGGTGCCACGGGCTGCGGGTGGTGTGGCAGCTTCGACTTCACCCAGTTGAACTGGATCGTGTTGAGCGCGGGCATGTCGACCCGCGAGACCGTGACGTTGCTGCCCTCGTTGCGCAGCTCACTGACGACCGACTCGGTGAACCCGACGATCGCGTGCTTGGCGCCGCAGTACGCCGCTTGCAGTGGGATCCCGCGGAACCCGAGCGCGGAGCCGACCTGGATCACCTGTCCACGGTCCCGCGGCCGCATGTGACGCAGCGCGGCACGGGTCCCGTTGACGAACCCGAAGTACGTCACCTGGTTCGCCCGCGCGAAGTCGTCCGGGTCGGTGTCCATGAACGAGCCGAACACGCCGACCATGACCCCGTTGACCCACAGGTCGATCGGCCCGAGCTCGGCCTCGACGCGGTCGGCGGCGGCCTCGACGGCCTCGCGATCCGCGACGTCCGCGACGAGCGCGAGGCCGCGCCTCCCGGCTCGCCGCACCTCGGCGACCGCCGCGTCGACGCCCTCCTGCCCGCGGGCGAGGACGGCGACGTCCCAGCCCCGTGCGGCGAGTTCCCGCACCGTCGCCCGGCCGAGTCCGGCCGAGCCTCCCGTCACCACGGCGATCCCACGAGCCATCCGGTCCTCCTCGCGTCCTGCCGTCGCCCGAGCGGCGCGGCCCTCCACGTCTACCGGACGGCCGTCGGCGGCGCTCAGCGAGCGTGGGGCGGCACACGTCCGATCGCCCCGCTCCCTCAGACGGACGTGGATCCCGGCCGGGGCCGGCCGGGAGGCCCGGAGCCCGCCCGCCACGCCCCTCGCGTAACAAAGCACCCACGCCGTCCGCGACCCCGGGAGAATGGGCGGACGATGGACTGGCAGACGACCCCGGAGGACTCGGTCCCCTCGACCCTGGTCCCCGGTCCCGCCCTGCTCGGTGGCGGCCTCGGGATCGTCGGCAAGCCACCGGTGACGGGCGCCTGGCGACCCGGCGACCCGGCGGGCTCCCGCCGGTTCCTGGACCTCGGCGCCGTGACCGTCCGCGGCGGGGTGCTCCCGTCGACCCGCGTCGCCTACGAGACCTGGGGCGAACTCGACGCCGAGCGCTCGAACGCCGTGCTCGTGTTCCACGCGCTCACCGGCGACTCGCACGTCACCGGCCCGGCGGGGCCCGGACACCGGACGGCCGGCTGGTGGGAGGACGTCGTCGGCCCCGGTCGGGCGATCGACACCGACCGGTGGTTCGTCGTCGCGCCGAACATGCTCGGCGGCTGCCAGGGCACGACGGGGCCGTCCGCACTCGCCCCCGACGGCGTCGAGTGGGGGTCGCGGTTCCCGTTCCTCACCGTCCGCGACCAGGTGGGCGTCCAGGCGCGCCTGGCGGACCATCTGGGCATCGACCGGTTCGCGGCGGTCGTCGGCGGTTCGATGGGCGGCATGCACGCCCTCGAGTTCGCCGTGACGTACCCGGAGCGGGTCGAGCGGCTGGCGGTGCTGTCGGCACCGGCGCAGACCACGGCGGACCAGATCGCGGGGAACTCCCTGCAGCGCGCCGCGATCCAGATGGACCCCGGGTACGCCGGCGGCGACTACTTCGACGCCGAACCCGGCGACGGCCCGCACCGCGGCCTCGCGCTCGCCCGCCGGATGGCGCTCCTGACCTACCGCGCTCCCGACGAGCTCAACGGGCGGTTCGCCCGGAGCTGGCAGAGCGATGTGTCGCCGCTCGGCAACGACGGACGGTTCTCGGTCGAGAGCTACCTCGACTTCCACGGGAACAAGTTCACCCGCCGGTTCGACGCCGACTCGTACCTGACGCTCCTGCACGCGATGGACTCCCACGACGTCGGGACCGGCCGAGGCGGCGTCGTCCCGGCGCTCGGGCGGGTCCGTGCCCGCACCCTCGTCGTCGGGATCACGAGCGACCGCTTGTTCCCCCTCGAGGACCAGGACCGCATCGCCGCGGGCATCCCGGACACCCTCGACGGCGACCGCGCGACGGTCATCGCGAGCGCCTACGGACACGACGGCTTCCTCATCGAGCACGAGGCCGTGGGGCGACACCTCCGGCGGCTGCTGCACGACGCGTGACCGCCGCGATCGTTCGCTGGTGATAACGATTCAGCACCAGACCGGGGACCCGGACCGTGCCGGATCCCCTCGAACGGGTGCCGTCTGTGCGAGCATGGTCGAACGCGAAGGAACCACCTCGCGGATCCGTTTCCCCCTGCAGGACATCGATGGACCTCATCGCGCAAGAACGTGACCGGTTGCTCCGGACGACGACGCGCGTTGTCGGCATCGTCTGCGCACTCGTCAGCGTCGTGGCGGTCCTGTGCGCGGGCAGCATCCCGACCGCGCCGCTCGTCGTCGGGCTCCTCGGCGTCGCGGTGCTCGTCGGCGCGCTCTGGGGTGTCGGTGCGAACGGCGCCTGGTACTGGACCGTCCTGGCGGTCGTGGGCGGGGTCGGTGCCCTCGTCGCGCTCACCCAGTCGGTCGGCGACGCCGGCGACCGCGACGTCGTCGCCGCGGGCCTGGTGCCCCTCGCCGCGGGTGGCCTGTCGTCGCTCGTCATGTCGCAACGCGGCCGTCCGGCGCTGCTCGTGCTCGTGCTCCTGTCCGGCGTCGCCGCGGTCGGCATCATCGTCTGGACGTGTCGCTCGCCGTTCGCGAGCCCCGTCGGCGGTGTGCTGCTCGGCTGGGTGCTCACCTGCGTCATCGCCTACTGGGTGTCGCTGAGCATCCCGCGGGTCGCTCGCAGGATCTTCAGCATCGGCAACGCACACCGCGCCGAGCGGCAGGCGAGCGAGACCGAGGCCCAGCGTCGCCAGGGGGCCCGCCTCCTGCACGACACCGTCCTCGCGACCCTGACGCTCCTCGCCCACTCCGGGGTCGGCGTCTCGGAGCAGGCGATGCGCGAGCAGGCAGCGGAGGACGCCCGACTGCTCCGCCACCTCCGCCTCGGCGCGACCCCGCAGCCCCAGGAGTCGAACGGCTACACGCTGACCCAGACCGAGGAGTCACCCCTCGGGCAGACCCTCGAGTCCGTCAAGCAGCGGTTCGGCCGCATGGGACTCGAGGTGAGCTGGCACGGCACCGGCCAGGTCCTCCTGCCCACGCACGTGCTCGACGCATTCCTGCTCGCGCTCGCCGAGTGCCTGGAGAACGTGCGCCGTCACGCGGGTGTCGCCGAGGCGCACGTCACGATCGTCCACGACACGAGCATGGTCCGCGCCATGGTGACCGACTCCGGCGTCGGGTTCGAGATCGACTCCATCAACGAGGAGCGTCTCGGGTTCAAGGAGAGCGTCGTGAACCGCCTCCGCGAGGTCGGCGGCGACGCCCGCCTGTTCTCGGCGCCCGGCTCGGGCACTACGGTCGTCCTGGAGGCCCCGCGATGACCTTCCCCGAGGACACCATCGGCCGCGAGACCATCGGCAGCCGGGAGGAACCCCCACGCACACGGCGCGAGGCCCGCGAGCGCGCGAAGGGCAACGACCGGCGCCAGGCGCGTGGTCTGCCGTCGACCTCGACCGGGGCGCGCTCGTTGCAGCAGGCGGCGCAGCCCGGGGCGTCGCTCGGCACCGGTCACCTCGGCCTCGGTGCGGCCGTGCTCACCGCCCTGCAGGCCGTGTCGGGCATCGTGCTGTTCCTCGTGCACTGGCCCGACTACAGCGACCCGTACGCCGCCGCGGCCGCGTGGCTGCTCTACATCGTCGCCGCGATCGGGGTGACCGCGACGGTGCTGACGTACGGCGAGCGCCTCACCGGGCTCGCGTTCACGCTCATCTGCCTCGTGCTCGCCTGCGTCGTCGCCCTCGACTTCATCGCGGTCTGGCCCGAGCACGACATCGCCCACACCGCGACCGCGTCGATCGCCGCCGGATTCGCGCTCCTGCCGATGACCACGCTGCGTCCCGCCCGCGAGGTCGTCGTGGCGATCGTCGCGCTCGGTGTGGCGTTCGTCGTCATGACGTTGGTCTCGACGCCGATCGACCGGACGACCCTGCCCGGGCAGGTCTCGATGCTCGCGCTCGTCCTCGTCCCGCCGTCGGTCGCGCTCTTCATCGTGCATCGGTTCCGACAGCTCGTGCAGCGCGAACTCGACCGTGTGCTCGTCCAGAGCACCGTGACGGCGCCGCAGTTCGCCGTCGGGATGCTCGCGTCCGAGGAACTCGCGCGCCTCGACCTCGCCGCCGAGAAGCTCCTGGACAGCGTCGCGAACGGCACCGATCCCCTGCCGCTCTCCCCCGCCAGTGCGTCCGTGGCCGCGCAGCTCGCCACCGAGCTCCGGCTGCACCTCATCGAGGGGCGCCGGGAGACCTGGCTGTACCACGCGATCACCGAATCCGACCACCTCGGGCGCGCCGTGAGCGTGACCGATCCGGGCTCGCTCGCCGGCCACCTGACCCCCGCGCAGCGCGACGGTCTCCTGCAGGCGATCTGGCTCATGGTCGGCGACGGACGCGCCGCGACGACCGGCAGCGCGACCGTGTCGGTGACCCTCGGTCCGATGGGCGCCGCCGGTCATCCCGTGTCGGACGAGACGATGGACGTGCCCGTCGTCATCGAGTCACGCGGCGTCCCACGACGTCGGCTCGGCCCAGCGGCGTGGAGCGCGCTCCAACGCGTGGGGCCGTACACGGACACCGTCCGCGACGGCGTCCTGCACGTCGTCGTGCACTGCGTCGTCAACCGACACCCGTCGATGTGACCGCCGTCACCGGATCCCGGGCACCAGCCGCGACACACTGACCGCCTGTTCCTCCACCGCCGATCGATCCACCTAGGATCCCGGTACCGCCAAGAAAGGACGCCGCTCGTGGCAGCTCCCGAGGACCCCATCCGACTCGCACTCGTCGACGACCACCGCATGCTGCTCGGAGCGCTCACGGAGTGGATCCGTGGAGCCGCCGACGACATCACGCTCGTCGCGGCGGTCACCACGTGGCCCGAACTCCTGACCAATCCGGCGTTCCCCGTCGACGTCGTGCTCCTCGACCTCGACCTCAAGGACTCGATCCCGATCTCCCTCAAGATCTCCACGCTGAAGACCGCGGGTGTCACGACCGTCGTCATGAGCACCTACTCGGAGCCGAACGTCGTGCGCGAGGCCCTCGGCTCCGGCGCGATGGGCTACCTCGTCAAGAGCGAGGGCGCCGAGATGATCGTCGAGGCGATCCGCTCCGCGCACCGCGGCGAGCCGTACATCTCCGCCGAGCTCGACCTGGCGCTCAACGCCGGGGACGTCGGCGGCGTGCCGAAGCTGAGTGCCCAGGAGCGCCGCGTCATGGCGCTGTACGGCGGTGGCGAGCCGGTCAAGAGCGTCGCCTACCAGCTGGGGATCTCGGAGGAGACCGCGAAGAGCTACCTCAAGCGCATCCGCGAGAAGTACCGGGTCGCGGGCTTCGACGTCGGCACGAAGGTCGCCCTGCGGAAGCGTGCGATCACCGACGGCATCATCATCCAGACGGACGCTCCGCACGGGCTCTGAGGATCCGCGACGGCCGAGACCCCGAGGGGTCTCGGCCGTTTCGCACGTCAGACGGTCGGCACCGGCGACGTGATCGGGCCGGTGCGCGGGTGCTGGTCCCGCGCCAGGGCCGTGCGACGGTTCGTCCGCCGCTCCATCGAGAAGCTGATGGTGATGATGCCGAGGCCGAGCAGTGCCAGGACGATGCCGATCCAGCCCGGGGCGGCGTAGCCCCAGCCGGCGGCGATCGCGCTGCCCCCGAGGAGCGCGCCGAGGCTGTTCCCGATGTTGAACGCCGAGTGGTTGAGCGCCGCGGCGATGCCCTTCGACTCCCCCGCGACGTCCATGAGCCGCGACTGGACACTCGGCGAGATCATGGACGAGGTGGCACCGAGGGCGAACATCCCGACGAACAGCCCGACGACGGTCGCGGCGGTGAGCGTCACGAGCAGGAGCGCGGCGATGAGCGCGGCGAACCCGACGTACGTGGCCCGGCGCAGGTCGACGTCGGCGAAGTGACCACCCGCGATGTTGCCGACCGTCATGCCGACGCCGACGGTGACGAGCACGAACGGAACGAACGACACGGGCAGGTGCGTGACGTGCTGCACCAGCGGTGAGATGTACGAGTACACGGCGAAGAAGCCGCCGAAGCCGATGGCACCGCACGCCATCATGATCCACACCTGCGGGACCCGGAACGCGCGGAGCTCCCGCCGGAACGACGCGCCCGGCTCGGCCGGGTGGAACGGTACGAGCGTGGCGACCGCGACGAAGGTGAGCGCGAACAGCGCCGCGACGATGAGGTACGCGGCGCGCCATCCGGCGTGCTGACCGATGAACGTGACGAGCGGGACGCCGACGACGTTCGCGATGGTGAGTCCGCCGAGCACCATCGACACGCCCTTGCCGCGGCTGCCCGGGCCCATGATCTCCGCGGCGACGAGCGAAGCGATGCCGAAGTACGCCCCGTGCGGCAGGCCGGCCACGAACCGCGCCGCGAGGACGAGTCCGAACGACGGGAGCACCGCACTGGCGACCGTGGCGAGCGTGAAGCCCACGAGCAGGCCGAGCAGGAGCTGCTTACGGGGGAACCGCGCCGCCGCCGCCGCGATCGTCGGAGCGCCGACGACGACGCCCAGCGCGTAGGCGCTGACCAGCCAGCCCGCGTGGGCGATACCGGCCTCGGGGTCGACCACGTACTGGTGGTGCAGCAGGGAGGACGCGAGGTTCGGCAGGAGGCCCATGGCGACGAACTCGGTCGTGCCGATGGCGAACCCACCGAGGGCGAGCGCGAGGAGCGCCGCGGTCTTGCGCGCGGGCGTGAGCGTGGTCATGGCGTGTCTTCCGGCGGGGGTCGGACGGGATCGCACCGCGGAGCTGGTGTCAGGGCCCCGCTGCTCCCGCGCCGCGCCGACGGGGCCGTCACGACCGGCGGAGCCGGGGCGCTCGGCGGCGAGCATGCCCGTTCGCAACGGGCTCCGTCCATGCTAGGTCGGCATCAGTGGCCTCGGAAGCACAGCTCGGCGTGTCCGGTCGAATCGGTTCGACCTGCTCGACGTCCGGCCCACGCCTCGGTTCGAGCCGTGCATGCGCTCAGGCCGCGCGAGCCGCGACCTCGTTGTCGTCGCTGCGGTCACGGGCGGACGACCTCGGCTCGGGAAGCGCGTCACGCCAGGTCCAGCCGACACCGCACTCGGTGCAGGTCGCCCACGCTTGCTCGCCGTGCTCCGGCCCGTCGCCGGTGTCCACCAGCACGGTCTGCAGATCGCAGTCGGGGCACCATCCCTCGAAGATCATCCGAGCCTCCTGTCCGTGACCACGTCGTGGCCCGTCGCGCTTCGTCCTGTCGACCGGGTCGGGCAGGTCCCTGGTGTGGGGATCACGTCCGCCCCGATGATCCAAGGACACACCCGACCACCGACATCGCCGGAACCACCGCGGCGTGTCGGCCGATCGCACGCAGCGCTCCCAGGTCTGCGCATGCGCCGCTCGCGGCGAGCACCGGAGCCGGCCGAAGTCGCGGCCCGGTCAGCGCTCAGCCGCGGCGCCAGCAGTGCTCAGTCGCGGCCCAGAGCGCGCTCGAGGCGGGCGAGCTTGCCGTCGATCTCGCCCGAGTGCCCCGGCCGGATGTCGGCCTTGAGCACGAGGGACACGCGCGTGCCGAAGGGGGCGACGGCCTCGGTTGCGGCCTTGACCACGGCCATGACCTCGTCCCACTCGCCCTCGAGCTCGGTGAACATCGACGAGGTGCGGTTCGGGAGCCCGGACGCCCGCACGACGCGGACGGCGGCGGCGACGGCGTCGTGCACCGAGCCGTCTTCGGCGGCGGCGGGACCGCCGGACGGGGCGACGGAGAACGCGACGATCATGCGTCCATCGTGCCACCGACCCGTCGACCGTCCTCCCGGTCGCCGGCGGTGACGGGACGTCGCATGCGGACGAGCGCGACGACCGCCCACACGAGGATCGCCAGCTCGAGCGCGTTCCGCACGGACAGGACCGCGAGGGTCACCGGGTCGAGCGCCAGCAGCCGGTCGTACGGGGCGGGGTACACCAGCTGCGTGGTGAACGCGGTGACGAGGGCGAGCCCCGCCGGCGCCAGGAAGCGCAGGGCGCTCGCCCGACCCGCCAGGAGGCCCCACACCACCGGCACCGCGAACCACCCGATGTACTGCGGGGACCCGACCTTGTTCGTGACGAGCAGCGCGCCGACGAGCGCGGTCGCGAGGACCGGAGCGACCTCGGCTCGTCGTGCGCCGCCGGTCACGGCCCACAGGGCGAGGAGCACCACGGCCACGACGACGAGTGCCATGAACGGTGTCGAGAGGGCGGCGGCGGCGGCCGTCCCGGATCCACGCACCTGGAACGTCAGGATCGTCTGGTCGTAGTACACGACGGTGCCGGGCACCCCGGCGTGCGCGCGCCACAGGAACGCGGTCGCCAGCGGCGCCTCGATCTGGAGGCCCCGCCCGGTCTGCTGCCCGACGAACGACAGCAGGTGGGCGCCCCCGCCGAGCACGAGGTCGACCAGCACCACGACGAGGGTCGTCGCCCCGGCCGCCATGAGCACCGGCCGACGACCGCGCCGCAGGAGCACGAGCGTCCCGACGAGCACGGCCGGCCAGACCTTGATCCAGGCTGCGAGGGTGAACAGGGACGACGCGACGGCCGGACGCGCGGCGAGGACGACCACGCCGGCGAGGGCGAGACACGTCGCCACGGTGTCGATCCGACCGAGGGCGATCGGTCCGAGCGCCACGAGGAACACCGTCCACCACCACGCGACGCGCACCCCGAGGACGCGGTGCCGCCAGAGCAGCACGAACACCCCGAGGTCGAGCACGGTCATGAGCACGAGCCAGCCGGTGCCGATGGTCGCGACACCCCCCGCCGCGGCGAGCACCATCGGCACGAGGGCGACCACCGGGTAGACCCAGTCGCGGTCGATGCCGACCCAGGAGCCGGATGCGGCGCCCTCGGTGACCCAGTTCCGGTAGGTGTACGTGACGTCGCCGAGCGGCAGGTTCGGGAGCACGCGGTCGAGGTACCAGAGCAGTGCGTGCACGCCGAGGAACGCGACCACGAGCGCGATGTCCGCCGAGCGGGCGACGAGGGCGCGACGCGCGTGCGACGCGACGGCGTCAGGCGGGGCGGTCACCACCGGACGAGCGTAGCGGTGGCCGGTGCGGGTGCCCGCGGCGACGGGCGGCGTTCCTGCGGTCCGTGGCGGTGTCTCCAGGGGCCTCCCAGGGGTGACGCAGCGCGCCGTGCCACGGTTCGGCCATGCGCAAGCGGACGATCTGGATCGGCATCGGCGTCGTCGTGGTGGTGTTCGCGGTCATCGCCGCGGTCGTCGGGCCCGTGGTGTACCGGAACCACGTGGATGCCCAGGCCGAGGCGACCCCGAGCGTCGCCGCGAGCCGGGCACCGTCGACGCTCCACACCGCGGAGATGGACGGCACCTGGCGCGTGGCGAGTGGCTCGACCGCTGGGTACCGCGTGCACGAGGTCCTCAACGGGCAGCCGGTCACGGTCACGGGTCGGACGGGGCAGGTGTCCGGCACCGCCACGGTGGCGGGCAGCGCGATCACGGCCGCGACGATCCGGGTCGACGTGGCGAGCATCCACACGGACTCCAGCCAGCGCGACGCGTACTTCCGGGACTCGGCGATGGACGCCGATGCCTTCCCGACCGCCACGTTCACCACGACGGCGTCGATCCCCGGTGCGGTGCCGTCCTCGTCGAGCAGGACGACGACCAGCCGGGTCACCGGGGAACTCACCCTGCACGGCGTGACGCGGACGGTGACGGCGACCATCCAGTCGGGACTCGACGGCGACGGTGCGGACGTGTCCGGCACGATCCCGATCCGGTTCGCCGACTACGGCGTGACCGCCCCGAGTCTCGGGTTCGTCAAGGTCGAGGACACCGGGTCGGTCGAGTTCGAGGTGCACGCGACCCCGGCCTCCTGACCGTCCCTGCCGCACGTCCGCGCACGTGCCCCCGCGTACGGTCCTCGGCATGGGCACCCCGAGCAGCGGAACGATCGACATCCCGGGCCTCGGCCCCGTGGACTGGCGCGGCGAGGACGAGGTGGACGACCGCGGTGGACCGACGAGGCGGGTCGTGCACGAGGCGAAGCGCGCGGACGGCACCAACCTCACCCCTCCCGAGCTGAGCCAGGTCAAGCGGCAACTCGACGCGCGGTAGCCCCGCGCGGGCAGCCTCCGACCCCGCTGCCGTGTCCCCAGGACTGGCGGTCGCGCCAGAGACCCGATCTGCGGTCGGATGGTCGAGTGACCGACACCGCGCTGGACGGGGCTCCGACCGTCGACGACCGCCGCACCGCGATCCTGGAGGCGGCGATCGCGATGTTCCGCGATGTCGCGTTCCACGAGGCGTCGCCCGAGCTGCTCGCGGAGCGCGCGGGGACGACGGTCGCGGAGCTCGAGGAGACGATCGGGCCCTGGGACACCCTCGTGCTCGCCACCATCGAGCACTGGAACGCACAGCGGATGGCACCGATCCTCCCGCTCGCCGAGCGCTACGGCGCCGTGCGGTTCCTCCGCGGCATCGTCGAGGCGAACGTCGAGGACCCGGCGCTCATGCGTCTGCTCACGGCGATGCTCAACATCGCCGCGACGCCCGGGCACCCGCTCGCGCCGCACCTCCAGGACCGGTGGCTGACGTTCCAGCTCATGGTGCAGCGGCAGCTGTCCCGCGACATCGAGGCCGGACGGGAGCCGGACACCATGGTGCCGGCGTACGGCTCCGAGCAGCTCATCGCGCTCTACGAGGGCCTGCAGCTGCAGTCGATGGTGCGCCCGGGCATGGACCTGGTCGAGGCGTTCGACCGCGCGATCACGCGCATGCGCGAGGGGTGGTCCCGTGCCTACATCCCGCCCGTGTGGGAGATCGACCTGCCGCTGTAGCGCTCCGCCACGCTCAGACGGTCCGTCCGGTCGCGAGGTCCGCGACGACACGCGAGACGTGTTCCGCGAGTGACGTCATCGTGAACGGGCCACCGTCCGAGGCACGGACGGCGGCGGTGCCGTGCAGCACGGCCGCCGTCGCGGCCAGATGCGCCAGGTCCGCCGGTGTCAGGGGCCCCCGCGCGGCCCGCGTCGCCACGAGCGCGCCGAGCACGCCGCCGAGCGCGTCCCCCGCGCCGGCCGCCGCGAGCCACGGGGTGGCGCTGTCCGCGGTGAACGACGGCCCGCCGTCGGGTGTGGCGACGTGCGTGATCCGGCCCTTGAGCAGGACGGTCGAGCCGGTCCGGTCGGCGGCGCGACGCGCGGATCCACGCGGATCTGCCTGCACCGCGGCCCGGTCGACGCCGAGGAGCTTCGCCAGCTCGCCCGCGTGGGGCGTCAGGACGGCGGCCGGTCCGAGGTCGACCGCGCCGAGCGCCCCGGCGTCCACGACGACCGGCACGCCGTCGTCCGACGCGTGCGCGAGCCCCTCACGGGTCTCGGCGTCGAGGGCGTCGGCGTTCGTCCCGGAGCCGACGAGCCACGCCTGGACGCGTCCCACACCGGACACGACCTCGGGGCGTCGCGCGAGCACGAAGTCCGTCGCCCGCTCCGGACCGACGTACCGCACCATGCCGACGCCCGTGTGGACGGCTGCGTCGACACCGATCACGGCAGCGCCCGGGTACGCACTCGACCCCGTCGCGATGCCGAGCACGCCGCGACCGTACTTGTCGGTGTCCGGCTCGGGCGGGGTGATCCAGTCGGCGGCGTCCTCGATGCGGAAGGGGCGGAATGCGTTCACGTCCCCCACGTTACGGTTGACTGGAGGAGTCCGTTCCGCTCGGGGCCACGGAGGACGCCGGGCCGACGGCGGCACGACGCCGTCCCCGTCCCGCGGGCGCTCCTCCACACCCTCGCTGCACCGTCCGGCGCGGCGGGCACCGCCCCGACACGAGGAGACCACCGCGTGACGCACGCCCTGTTCGAACCCATCACCCTCCGCGGACTCGAGGTCCGCAACCGCATCTGGGTCTCCCCGATGTGCCAGTACTCGGTGGAACGACAGGACGGCGTCCCGACACCGTGGCACCTGGTGCACCTCGGGTCGTTCGCGCGTGGCGGCGCGGGGGCCGTGCTGGCCGAGGCCACGGCCGTCGTGCCGGAGGGACGCATCACCCCGCACGACCTCGGGATCTGGAACGACGAGCAGCGCGACGCCTTCCGTCCGATCGTCGACTTCATCCACAGCCAGGGTGCGGCCGCCGGCATCCAGCTCGCGCACGCCGGCCGGAAGGCGTCGACCCACCGCACCTGGGCCGAACAGCACGGCAGCGTCCCCGCCGACGAGGGCGGATGGACGACCGTCGCGCCGAGTGCGATCGCGTTCGACGGGTACGCCGAGCCGGCCGCGCTCGACACCGACGGCATCCACGAGGTCGTCCGGGCCTTCGCCGCCGCCGCTCGCCGTGCCGTGGACGCGGGCTTCGACCTGCTCGAGGTGCACGCCGCACACGGGTACCTGCTCCACCAGTTCCTCTCGCCGCTCAGCAACACCCGGACCGACGCCTACGGAGGCTCCCTCGAGAACCGGGCACGCGCGCTCGTCGAGGTGGTCGACGCCGTCCGGGCCGAGGTCGGCGCCGACGTGCCGATCGTCGTGCGGTTCTCGGCCACCGACTGGGTGGA
Source organism: Curtobacterium sp. MCBD17_019 (assembly GCF_003234555.1). Lineage (NCBI taxonomy): Bacteria > Bacillati > Actinomycetota > Actinomycetes > Micrococcales > Microbacteriaceae > Curtobacterium > Curtobacterium sp. MCBD17_019. The sequence continues at coordinate 316,539 of NZ_QKTT01000003.1, forward strand.
CGGCGGATGGACGCTCGAGGACACCGAGCAGCTGACACGCTGGGTCGCCGAGCACGGAGCCGACATGGTGGACGTCTCGACGGGTGGCAACGTCCCGCAGGCCACCATCCCCGTCGGTCCCGGCTACCAGGTGCCGTTCGCGGCGGCGATCCGAGCGGCGACCGGTGTGCCCACGGCAGCGGTCGGGATGATCGACGAGCCACACCAGGCCGAGCAGGTCCTCGTCACCGGGCAGGCGGACGTCGTCATGATCGGTCGGGCACTCCTGCGCGACCCGAACTTCGCCCTCCGGGCCGCGGCGGCGCTCCGCGTCGAGCTGCCGTACGCGCCCCGGCAGTACCACCGCGCGCCGATCGTCTAGTTGTACTGCCCAGGGAGGTTGGTCAACCGAGTGATCGGTGACCGGTTCCCGATGGCGGTGTGGGGCCGGTGGTGATTGTAGTGATGCAGCCATGCCGGGAGGGCGTT